>JAPOXB010000193.1 GCA_026707335.1 Chloroflexota bacterium | reverse complement strand
CGATGGCCAAGCGGGCGCGCAAGCACCGGCTGGGCCTGCAGTTCATCACCCAGGATGTGCAGGATCTCTTGTCCGAGGACCACTCGCGCACAATCACCGGCCACTCCGGCCGGGCGCTGCTCCAGAACGCCGCGTTCAAGCTGCTGCTTCAGCAGGACGCGGCCGCCATCTCGACCGTGGCCGACGCGTTCGACCTGCCTGAGGACCTGCAGCGCTGGTTGGTCTCGTGTCCCCGGGGCGACGGCCTGCTGCTGGCCAAGGGCGAGCGCTTCCCCATCCGGATCGAGGCGACGCCCGAGGAGACCGAGCTGATCGAGTGGCGCCCAGGTAAGCACTGAGACGTCTAACCGATCCCGCACGTCCACCGACATAACGAAGGAACCTTGAGATGAGACTCAACCCACTCAGATTGTTCAGGCGCTCGGCCAAACCGTCGGGGCCGGCGCTGCTGGCGGTGACGCCGCCGCGCACCGGCCAGCGCACGCTGCTGGGCGTCGAGAACCTGCTCGGCTCGATCGCGGCGCCCGAACCCTTCGCGCTCGAGCTGGCCGCCGACCAGCGCTCGATCGGCCTCTATGTCCGCTGCGCGGGCGACCAGATCGTGCGCGGTCAGGTCGGCGTCCACTATCCCCAGGCCCGCATCCGCGACGTGCCCCCCGGGCGCGACTACATGAACATCGGAGAGGATGAGCAGGCCTGGTCGCTGGTGCTCCGCGCCTCGGGTCCCGAGTACGCACCGCTCCGGGTCTTCCGCGACCAGGACCTGGTCGACCCGGGCTCCGATCCGCTGCTCGCGCCGCTGGGCGCGCTCACGGGGCTGAAGGAAGGCGAGCGGCTGGTCTCGCGCCTGCTCTTGCGCTCACTGGGCCCCCAGTGGTCGCGCCACTACCAGGAGAAGGCGCAGCCGGAGCATCTCCAGCGCCAGCCCAAACCGAATGCTCCACCGCCGTCCGGAACGGGTCCCGACCCGCTGGCCCTGACCGTGCTTGGCCTGGCCGCCTTCGGGTTCTTCCAGGGCTACCGCTGGCTGCAGGCGGGCGAGATCTGGAACCTGGCCGCGCTCTGCGCCGGGGCGGCGGTCGTCCTGATCGGCGGCGGCTGGGGCTGGCGCAAGTGGAAGAAGTCGCGCAACCGCACCTTCGACCCGCAGCTGGTCAAGGAGAAGATCTCGCGCGGCGCGTTCGAGGCGGAGCTGGAGCTGGTCGCGGTGCTGCCGGAGGGCTCGCAGGAAGAGCGGGCGGAGGAGCTCCTGGAGCGGCTGGCTTCCGCCTACCGCCACTACGACCATCCTTCCGGGGCGCAGTTCGAAGCGGGCAAGATCCGCCCGCTCGAACCGGGGACGCCGCGCCTGCATCCGCGTCCTCCGGGCATGTTCCGCCGGCGCAGCGTGCTCGGGGTGCGCGAGGCGGCGGCACTCTGGCACCCGCCCTCGGCCGCGGACGAGTCGCCGCTCGTGGCCCGCGCCGGGGCCCGGGCGCTGCCGCCTGCGGTTGGCGAACTGGCCGGCGGCGCCGCGGTCGGCACGACCAGCGAGGCCGACCGCGAACCGGTCCACTTCCCCGACGACCTCCTGGGACGCCACCACCTCTACGTGGCCCGTACGCGGATGGGCAAGTCGACCCTGATGCGCCACATCGTCGGACACAAGCTCAAGCGCAAGGCGGAGGGGCTCGATTCGGACGCCGTCGTCGTGATCGACCCGCACGCCGACCTGGTCCAGGCGATCCTCGAGGAGACGCCGGAGGAGCTCACCGACCAGGTCCGGCTGATCGACTTGGCCGATCCCACCGGCGCGCCGGGCATCAACCTGCTCGACGCGCGCGTGTTCTCCGACCGCGACCGGACCGCCGACTCCGTGGTGCGGGTGGCGCGCGGGTTGTGGGAGCAGTGGGGGCCGAGGATGCAGTCGATCCTCGAACACACCGTCAAGACCCTGCACGAAGCGAACAGCCATCCGCTGACCGAGCCCGACCGCCAGCACACGATCCTGGACGGGCTCCGGCTGCTCACGGACGACGGATTCCGGGCCGAGGTCCTGACCCGGGTCTCCGACCCCTTCCTGCTTGAATGGTGGGCGCGCGATTTTGGCGGCTGGCGGCGCGAGTACCGGGCCGAGGCCCTGGCCCCGGTCCAGACCCGGCTGAGCTACTACGCCTCCTCCCGCCGCGCCCGCGCGATCCTGGGTCAGCCGCAGTCGACGATCGACCTGCGCCAGACGATCCTCGAGGGCGGCATCCTCCTGGTATCGACCGCTCAGGGTTCGGTCGGCCGCGACGTGGCCGCCCTGGTCGGCGCTTCGCTGCTCAACCTGGTCGACTCGGTCATCCGCGAGCAGGAGCGGCTGCCCCTGGCCCAGCGCCGCGGCGCCCTGGTCGTGGTCGATGAGATGCAGACCATCCCCGGGGT
>JAPOXB010000211.1 GCA_026707335.1 Chloroflexota bacterium | reverse complement strand
CGCGAAACAACTCGCAGACCATCGTGTTGCCGCGGCAGGTCGCGATGTACCTGGCCCGGACCCTCACCGGGGCGTCGTATCCGCAGATCGCGAGGAAGTTCGGCAAGCACTACTCCACCGTCATCTACGCGTACGACAAGATCGAGGAGGAGCGCGGGCACGACAAGAGCCTCGACGCGCTCATCGACGGCTTCATCAAGTCGATCAAGAAATCGGTCGACTAGCCCAAGTTTACCCATTTGACCGGCCATTTGGCTGGTTTTGGGCCTATTTCGGACTTTCCATGTCCGTAAGTTGTTGATTCTAAATGATCTTGATTTGGAAGCACGCGATGTAGTGCCATAATTTTGCAGAAGAGATTGACTCCCGCAGGTGCGCCCGCTATCGTGGGCATCGTGTTCATCCGCCGCACCCAGACACGGCGCACACAGGACGGAAAGCCCTACTTCGCCCATCGGCTTGTCCACAACGAGCGCGTCGGAAACGCCGTCCGGCAACGCACACTGCTCAATCTCGGGCGCCACTTCGACATCCCCCAGGCCCAATGGCCGCAGTTGTGCGCCCGTATCGACGACATCTTGACCGGCCAGGCGCCCCTGGTCGTTGACTGCCCGCGCGCCGTCGAACACGAAGCCCAGCGCATCGCCGGCCAGTTGGTCGCCCGCGGCGCGCAGGCGGGCGGCGCACCGCCCGGACCGGCGGACATCCAGACCCTCGATGTCGACTCCCTGCGTCTGGTCCGCCCCCGCAGCGTCGGAGTCGAGCAAGTCGGCCTGTGGGCGCTGGAGCAGTTGGGCCTGCCGGCCCTGCTCACCGACCTCGGCGTCAACGGCGCCCTGCGCGGGGCGGCGGCCGGCGTCATCGTCGGCCGCCTCGCCCAGCCCGCCTCGGAGCGCGCGACGCACCGCTGGCTGCGGGAGCGGAGCGGCCTCGGGGAGTTGCTCGGCGTCGACTTCGAGACCGTCGGCGCGATGCAGCTCTACCGCGCCTCGGACGCCCTGGTGAAGCATCGCGAGGCGATCGAGACGCATCTGTTCGACCGCGCGATGGGCCTGTTCGACCTGCAGCCCACCGTCACCCTCTACGACCTGACCAACACCTACTTCGAAGGCGAGGCGGGCGGGCAGCCGCAGGCGCAACGCGGGCACTCGAAGGAGAAGCGCAGCGACTGCCCGCTGCTGACCCTGGGCCTCATGCTCGACGCCAGCGGCTTCGTGCGCCGCTCCAAGGTCTTCGCCGGCAACGTCCGGGAGCAGCGCACGCTGGCCGGCATGCTCGGGACGCTCGGGGCGCCGGCCGGGGCCCTCGTGGTCATGGACCGCGGCGTCGCCACCGAAGCCTGCGTCGAGTGGCTGCGTGACCACGGCTACCGCTATCTGGTCGTCAGCCGCGAACGTCACCGCCAGTTCGACGCCGGGGCCGCCGTCCCGCTCCGGACCCGGTCCAACCAGACCGTGCACCTGTACAAGGCCGTCTCGACAGACCCTGACGAGGTCCGCCTGTACTGCTACTCCGAGGAGCGGGCCGAGAAGGAGCGGGGCATCGTCGAGCGCTTCGCCACCCGCTTCGAGACCGCCCTGACCCAGCTCCACGAGGGACTGGCACGCCCTCGTGCCCACAAGCGACTCGACCAGGTGTGGCAGCGCATCGGGCGATTGAAGACGAAGCACTCCCGCGTCGCCGCGCACTACCAGATCGAGGTCACCGCCGACGAAACCGGCGAGAAGGCGGTCGCCGTCACCTGGACCCGCCGTCCCCGGGACGGCTCGATGGCCACCCACCCGGGGGTCTACTGCCTGCGCAGCAGCGAGACCGAGTGGGACGAAGACGCCTTGTGGCGCACCTACACCACTCTCACGGACGTGGAAGCCGTCTTCCGCTCGCTCAAGTCCGAGCTCGGCCTGCGCCCCATCTACCACCACACGCCGCGGCGGGCCGACGGCCACCTGTTCATCACCGTCATCGCCTACCAGCTCGTGCAGGTCATCCGCACCCGACTGCGCGCGCACGGCAACGCCGCCGGTTGGACGACGTTGCGCCGCATCCTGGACGGCCAGCAGCGCGTCACCGCCACCTTCCGGCGTTCTGACGGGCGCACGCTGCACGTGCGCACGGCGACGCAGGCCGAACCCGGGCAGCGGGAACTCTACGACGCCCTCGGCGTCGACCCGCATCCCGGTGGCGTCCGCAAGACCGTCGTCTGACCGCCCCTCTCACCGGTTTGGTGCACGTTTGTAGTGCCACTCGGGGATTCTCGTCGCCGTAAGCCCTTTACTTGCAACAGGTTGGTTTTGGGGTTGGTAAACTTGGGCTAGCGGGGTGACCGTTGGAGCCGCGGCGGGTCAGCGAGCTCTTGAGTACCTGGTCTACTGCGGGCGACGAGGTTCCAGGAGGGCGGCGAGGTGACCGTGGAC
>JAPOXB010000168.1 GCA_026707335.1 Chloroflexota bacterium | reverse complement strand
GGCCGGCGGCATGCCCGCCCGCGACGGCTTGTTCGGCCGTCGAGATGTCGCCGAACAGGCCAAAGCAGGTGGCGCCGCTGCCGGCCATGAGCGCCGGACGAGCGCCTGCCGCCCGAAGCTCATCGAGAATGTCGCCGACGACCGGCGCCAGTCGAATCGCGGCTGCCGTGAGGTCGTTGCCCAACAGGTCTGCCGGCAGGCAGCCGTCGGCGATCGCGTCGGCCAGGTTCAACGTCTGGTGGCCATCGCTCCACTCGGATGGTCGCAGCTCCGCGTAGACATCGGCAGTCGCCAACGCGATATCAGGACGCACCAGCACGACGTGCCGCATCGGCGCCGGCGGCAGGTCTCTCAGGTGTTCGCCGCGCCCGGTCGCCAGCGCCGTGCCGCCGCGAACCAAGAACGGCACGTCGGAGCCCAAGTCAGCCGCGACCTGCGCCAGACGCGCGTGATCGGCACTCGTTCCCCAGAGCTGATTCAGCGCCGTGAGCACAGCAGCCGCATCCGAGCTTCCGCCACCGAGGCCCGCGGCTACCGGGATTCGCTTCTCGACGCTTACGCGCGCGCCGGCAGCCACGCCAAGCGCCCCGCGCAGCAGGTGCGCGGCGCGCACCGCCAGATCGTCCTCCGCGGCCAGGCCCGGAAGCGACGGCCGACCGCTAACGTTCGGGGCCGACTCCACGCTGACCTCGTCGGCCAGCTCCAGCGTCTGCATCACCGTCACCAGCTCGTGGTAGCCGTCCGGCCGGCGGCCGGTGACCTGCAGGCCGAGGTTGATCTTGGCTGGGGCCGCACGGATGAGGCGGCGCATCGCCTAGGCCGCCGAAACGTGGTCGCGAGTCAGCCCAATTGACGCCAGGATCTGCTCCTCGACGCGCCGCATGCATGTGAAGTCGGAGGCGTTGTCGTGCGCATGGCCGGCGAGGTGGAGGAGGGCATGGGTGACGAGATAGGCGAACTCGCGCTCGTTGCCATGCCCGTGCGCGCGTCCCTGTTCGACCACACGCTCATACGAGAGCGCCACGTCACCAATCGAGTCGGTTCCAGGCCCGGCAGCGTCGGAGGGGAAGGCGAGCACGTCCGTGGGGTTGTCGACGTTGCGGAATTGCCGATTGATCTGCTGCATTTCGGCGTCGCTGCAAATCCTCAGCGCAACGGCGCCCTGCAAGCCGGCGGCGTCGGACACGGCCGCGGCGACCCGGGACGCAAGTGCGCGCAGTGAATCGGGCAAGTCCTGGGCGTCCACCAGCTCCAGTGTCAGCGCCGTCCGCTTCACTAATCGGTGAGCAGGGCGCGCACCGTCGCGCTCACGGCCTTGCCGTCCACGGTGCCCTGGTCGCGCAGCCGGGCCATCAGGCGACCCATCACGCGGCCCATGTCGCCCGGTCCGGAAGCGCCCGTCTCGTCGATGACGGCGCGCGCCGCTGCCTCGATGGCGTCGGCGTCGATGACCGGCGGCAGGTAGGCGGCGATGACCGCAAGCTCCGCCTGCTCATCGGCGGCTTTGTCAGCCCGTCCACCGGACTCGTAGAGCTTGATGGCTTCTTCGCGCCGGCGAGACTCGCGCGCGAGCACGGCGCGCACCAGGTCGTCGTCGGCGTCCTGCTGCTTGTCCTTGGCCTCGTAGGCAATGGCCGACCGGAGCGTCCGCAATAGCCGCACGCGTGGCTGGTCGCCGCCGCGCAGCGCAGACGTAAGGTCGCCGGAGATTCGATCGAGCAAGCTCATGCGATGGTTTGGGGTGCGCCGCTGCCGGCGCGGATTCGCGCTAGAGCGCCTGGCTCTCCGCTTGCATCGCCTTCAACGCCGCACGTCGGGCCTTGCGGCGCTTCGCCGCCGCCTTCTTCTTGCGCAGCACGCTGGGCTTGTCGAACGCGCTCCGCCGCCGAGACTCCGTAATAATGCCTTCCTGCTGCACCTTCTTGTTGAAGCGTCGCAGGGCGGCGTCGAAGCTCTCGTTGGCGCCTACGGTGATGTGAACCAAGAACTCCTCCTCGGCGTTTCCGCCAATAAAAGACCCGCCGCTTGGGCGGGCTTCAGTCGGTCGCGATCAACGCCTGGGGGTATCGAAAAAGGTGCCTCCTGGCGACGCACAGCCAGTTCTGCCAGCCGCCTCTCAGCAGCCCTCGCTATCTTAGGAGCCGGATGATTCATCGGTCAATGCAAATCGTCGTCTTGCCTGAGCGCCGCTCGTGACCGACGTGAACTGGCTCGCGCTGGCCATCGGCGCGCCGCTGGTGCTCGTCATGACGCTGGTGACCCGCACCGTGGCTCGGCGGCGTGGCTGGATGCACCAGCCGGGGCCCGATCGAATCCACGCCAAGCCGGTGCCTCGGCTGGGCGGCGTGGCGATGTACGCGGCGTTCGTGGTCGTGGCGTTGGTGGTGGCCTATCCCTACGATCTGGCGCTGGCCGGCCTGCTCGGCGGCGCGACGGTGATCGTCGCCGTTATGGTCGTCGACGATATCCGTGGGC
>JAPOXB010000060.1 GCA_026707335.1 Chloroflexota bacterium | reverse complement strand
GACCTCACCCCCTGTCCCCCTCTCCATCCAGAAGGATGGAGAGGGGGAACGTGGAGGCGACCGCTGGGGACTCTCCTTCGGGTTCCCCCTCTCCATTGCTCCGCAATGGAGAGGGGGTGAGAGGGTGAGGGTTCGCGCCGCCGCAACGGGAACAGCGGCTAGACCGCGGCGAGCGCGCCGGGACGGGGCGCGGCCGGCCGGCCCACGGCGTCGCCGATCTCCTCCAGCGTGCCCATCAGCTTCGTGAAGTTCTCGAAGGTGAGGCTCTGGGCGCCGTCGGAGAGGGCGTGGTCGGGGCTGGGGTGCACCTCGATCATCAGGCCGTCGGCGCCGACGGCGACCGAGGCCTTGGCCATCGGCTCGACGAGCTGCCAGCGGCCGGTGCCGTGGCTGGGGTCGCTGATCACGGGCAGGTGGCTCATCCGCTTGACGAGCGCCACGGCCGCGAGGTCGAGGGTGTTGCGGGTGGCGGTCTCGAAGGTGCGGATGCCGCGCTCGCAGAGGATGACCTCGTGGTTGCCCTTGGCCATGATGTACTCCGCCGCCAGCAGCCACTCCTCGATGGTGCCGCTGAGGCCGCGCTTGAGCATGGCCGGCTTGCGCACCAGCCCCACCTCGTCGAGCAGGTTGAAGTTCTGCATGTTGCGCGCGCCGATCTGCAGGATGTCGGCGTAGCGGGCGACGGTCTCCACGTCGGCGATCGACATGACCTCGGTGATGACCGGCAGGCCGGTCTCCTCGCGGGCGGTGGCGAGGTGCTTGAGGCCCTCTTCGCCCAGGCCGCGGAAGGCGTAGGGCGAGGTGCGCGGCTTGAAGGCGCCGCCGCGCAGGATGTGGCCGCCGGCCGCCTTGACCGCGCGCGCCGTGCCGACCATGTGATCCTCGTTCTCGATGCTGCACGGGCCCGCCATGACGACGAAGTTGCCGTCGCCGATGCGCACCCCGCCGACGTCGATGATCGTGTCGGCGGGTTTGAACTCGCGGCCGGAGAGCTTGTAGGGGCGGGAGATCGCCACGACCTGCTCGACGCCGGGCAACGTGCCCATGGCGCTGCGGATATCGGGGTCGATCACGCGCCCCACGGCGCCGATGACGGTGCGCTCCTCGCCGGTGCTCAGGTGGCCCTCCAGGTTCTCCTCCTTGAGCCGGCTCATGACGCCCTGGATCTCCTCCGGGGTGGCGTCGGTCTGCATGATGACGAGCATTGGCCTTCTCTCTTTCGTTGCTGGTGATTCGTTGCTGCTGATTCGCTGCTGGTGATTCGCTCGGTCGATTCGCTCTGGGTGGGTTGCCGGCGCGGGCCGGGTCAGGCGTCCGTTTCGGCGCCGGCGACGTCGGGGCGGAGCACCGTCGCGCCGTGCAGGTAGACGTGCTGGATCTCATCCTGGCGGCGCGTCGTGTTGACGTGCAGCAAGATGCGCAGGCAGTAGGGCAGCGCGCCGGGCACATCCATCTCGTGCCCGCACAGCAGCGCGACGTGCTCCCAGCCCAGCCAGCGCCGGGCGGCGGCGGCGGGGAACTCCGCATCGAGGTCGCGCGTGGTGGTGAACCAGGCCGAGGCGACGTCCTCCGCGCGCACGCCGTTGCGCCGCACCATCGCGTCGAGCAACTCGCGCGTCGCCTCGATGATCGCGTCGGGCGTGTTGCGGTCGACGGTGGTCGCGCCGCGGAGGCCGCGCACGCGCCAGGGAAGGTCGTCGGTCATGGTGATCGCGTCATCGTTCTGGCTGCATGGCGTCGGCTGGCGTGCGGCCGCCGGCGGCGCATCGTCGCTGGGTGGGTGTGGGGTGGGACGCCCGGGCCGGGGCCGGGCAGCCGCTAGTCGCGACGCGGCGCAAACACGCCGGCCGCGGAGGTATAGGCGAACATCCGGACAGGGCTCAAGCCGTCGCGGCGAGCGCTCATGTGTCCTGTTCCCTTCCGCGGCCGGTCATCACCTGACCAGTCATCACCTGGGCGAAGCGCCGCACGGCGTCGGCGCGCCGACCGGGGGGCGCCTGCTCGACGGTGCTGATCACGGCGCTCCCGACAATGGCAGCGTCACATAATTCGCCGACCGAGGCAACCTGCCCCGGCGTCGAGATGCCGAAACCGACGCCCAGCGGCAGTGGGACCGCCGCCCGCACCCGGCCCACGAAGCCGACCAGATCGGCCGGCAGGGCGTCGCGGGCGCCGGTGACGCCGGTCACGCTGACCAGATAGACGAAGCCCGCCGCCCGCTCGGCGACGGCGGCGATGCGGGCGGGCGTGCTGGTCGGAGCCAGGAGGTAGACCAGGGCGAGGCCGTGCTCACGTAGTGCGACGCGGATGTCGTCGGACTCCTCCGGCGGGAGGTCGACGATGATCAGGCCGTCGGCGCCGGCGGCCGCGGCGTCGCGGGCGAGGGCGGGGATGCCGCCCAGCGCGCCGGTTGGCGCATCGTCGCCGGCGCCGCGGTAGGCGAGGAACGGGTTGAGGTAGCCCATCAGCGTGATCGG
>JAPOXB010000264.1:11293-29677 GCA_026707335.1 Chloroflexota bacterium | reverse complement strand
CCTTGGAGGCGCGGCCGCGCGAGGCGCGCTTGCGGGACGAGGTCTTGCGGGCGGGGGTGGCCGCCTCGGCGCTCTGGCCGTTGGCGGATGCACGGTCGCCCCCCGTGGGGGCGCCATCAATCGAGCCCCCCGTGGGGGCGCCGTCAGTGGGTTCGTCGTCGCTTTTGCCGCGACGGAAGAATCGGGACATGGGGTGTTGGGTCTTTCGTTATGTGGAGTGCATGGCGACCGGCGCCGCCGGTCCGGGCGATGGAGCCGGGCCGGGCGGGGCGGTCGGGGGCACGGAAGCAGGGCATCAGATGATGCTTCGCTCGCTGGATGGGGCCGGGCCCGCGGGCGGCTGGCCGGGAGCCGGGCGAGCGTGAGCCGGGGTATGGATGGGCGCCTGGGGCGGGGCCATGCGGGCCAGGACGTCGGCCTTGGCGGCGACGCGACCGGCGATGTCGCGGAAGGCCGCGGCGACGGCGCCGTCGGGCAGGAACTCGACCAGCGGCCGGCCCTCGTCGCCGCCGGCGCGGATCTCGGTGGCGAGGGGGATCGCGCCGAGGAAGTCGACGGCGTGGTCTTCGGCCGCGGCCTCGGCGCCGCCGTGGCCGAAGATCTCCACCCGCTGGCCGGTGTCGGGCGTGATGAAGTAGGACATGTTCTCGACGATGCCGAGCACGGGAACGGTGAGCTTCTCGAACATCGCGATGGCCTTGGCGGCGTCCTCGAGGGCGACGGGCTGCGGCGTGGAGACGATGATCGCGCCGGCGATGGGGACGTCCTGGGCGGCCGACATGGCGGCGTCGCTGGTGCCGGGCGGCATGTCGAGCAGGAGGTAGTCGAGCTCGCCCCAGGCGACGTCGCGGAGGAGCTGCTTGACGCCGCTGCCGATCATCGGCCCGCGCCAGACGACGGGGGAGCCGGGCGGGAGGAGGAAGCCGATGGAGATGAGCTTGACGCCGTAGCGCTGGATGGGGTGCAGCCCCTGCTCGCTGTTGGCCTGGAAGCCGGCCGGCAGGCCGAACATTGTGGGCAGGTTGGGGCCGGTGATGTCGGCGTCGATCAGGCCGACGGCGGCGCCGTCCTTGGCCAGGGCGACGGCCAGGTTGGTGGCGACGGTGGACTTGCCGACGCCGCCCTTGTTGGAGGCGATGGCGATGACGTGGCGCACGCCGTCGATGGGCTGGGGGCCGCCGGGGGCGCCGTGTCCGTGGGCCTGCGGGGGCGTCGCGCCGGGGCTGGGACCAACCACGGATTCTCCTGCTCAGGCCGGGTGGGCGTCCCGGCCGCTGACTCCACCGTGCCACCGTCGGGCGTCACGCGCCAGTCCCGCCGCACGTAGGGCGAGCGACGCCGGCGGGCACGGCATCGGGCCGACGTAACGTCGGCAACGGTGGCGATGAACTGCGCGAGTGATGGTGCGAACGATCTGGAACTCTGGCTCCACTTCGAGCGTATTGATGGATACGGAAGGGCGTCAAGGTTTACAGGGAGCCTTCCGTAACGAGGAGCGGCGTATTGACTGGCAGCCAGCGCCGATCCAATGATGGAGATGCCGGGTATCCGAAGCGGTAAGGCGGCGGACCGCGCGGCAGTGGAGAGGTTGAGACCGATGCCGACGAAGACTGCGAGCACCCCAGGCGCCGAGGCCGCGCCCGCGGCCGCGAGCGGTACTTGCCACCACCACTGGCTGATCGATTCGCCCAACGGCCCGATCAGCACGGGGCACTGCAAGCTGTGCGGCTGCGAGCGCCAGTTCCCCAACTCGTCCGAGGACTCCATCTGGGACGGGGCCGAGGGACGGTCGCGCTGGAACGACATGGGCATCTCCCGCCGGCGCCGCAGCGCGGAGAGCGCCGCGACGCAGGAGAACGCCGTCGCGGTATAGCCCCGGTGCGAGGCGGAATCATCGCGCCGCTCCCATCCGGGGGCGGCGCGTTCTTTGTGTGTCGGTTTGGCGTGCGCCGGTTTGCGTCCCGGCGCGGTAGGCTGCGGACAGGATGACCGACGGCGGACACGACGGCCGCGGCGATCGCGTGGACATGCGGGTCGACCTGGCACCCGGGTGGAAGCGCAGCCTCGTCCTGCGCAACCCCGTGATGACGGCTTCGGGCACCTTCTCGAACGGCATCGAGTTCTCGCGCGTCTTCGACCTGAGCCGGCTGGGGGCGATCGTCTCGAAGGGCGTGACGCTGAAGCCGCGGCGCGGCAACCCCATGCCGCGCATCGCCGAGACGCCGTCGGGGATGCTGAACAGCATCGGCTTCCAGAATGTCGGGCTGCGGCGGCTGGTGCGCGACGTCTGCCCCGTCTGGGCGACCTGGGACACGCCGGTGGTCGTCAACGTGCTGGGCGACACGGTCGAGGAGTTCGCCACCCTGGCGCGGGAGCTCGACGGCGTGCCGGGCGTCGACGCGCTGGAGATCAACATCTCCTGCCCCAACCTCGACGTGGGCGGGATGGAGTTCGGACAGGACCCGGCGGCGGCGGCCGAGGTGACGGCGGCCGTCGCGCAGGCCACGACGCTGCCGGTGATCGTGAAGCTGACGCCCAACGTGACCGACATCGTGCCGCTGGCGCGCGCGGTCGAGGAGGCAGGGGCGCAGGCGCTGTGCGTGGCCAACTCGGTGCTGGGCATGTCGATCGACGTGCGCACGCGCCGGCCGCGCACCAACCGCCCCACGGCGGGGCTGACCGGCCCGGCGATCCGTCCCATCGTGCTGCGGCTGGTCTGGGAGACGGCGGGCGCCGTGTCGCTGCCGGTGATCGGCTGCGGCGGCATCGCCACGGGCCGCGACGCGGCCGAGTTCCTGCTGGCCGGCGCCTGCGCCGTGCAGGTCGGGACGGCCACCTTCCGCGAGCCGCTGGCCCCCCTGCGCGTGCTCGAGGAGTTGGAGTCGTACTGCGCCGATCAGGGCGTCGCGTCGGTGGGGGAGCTGGTCGGGGCCGCGCGGGGGTAGGGGGTGGGGTCGGGGCATGAAGAAAGGCGGGTCGCCCCGCCCCCTTCACGCTGGCCGCTACGAGCCAACCGCGGCAAGCGTAGAGATCCGGAAAGCGGGCTGTCAACGCGCGGTCTACCTGCGGTAGAGGGCCGACAGGATCACGTGCGTCCAGATTCCGCCGGCCACCAGCATCACGCCAACGTAGATCTGGTGATTCACCGAGTCGCCCGAGAGCAACGCGAACACAACCTCGCCGATGATCCAGACGAGGACAGTGACAACCACGAGCGCGAGGATCGTGATCCACATGTCTGACCAGTCCCCGGTTTCCGCGACTCGGCGCTTGCTTGCGCCTGTCGGGGTAGTGGACCGGATGACTTCGCGAGCCTGCGACGCTGGCCGTACCGCCTTGCGCAGAGGATCAGACGATGGCTGCGACGTCCGTCGCCGCGTTGCTCGCTGCGCGGCGGGCCGCTCCGGGTCGGCAGGTGGTTTCGAACTCAGGAACGAGCCCAGAATCGACTCGCCGGTGCTGGATTCGGGCCGTTCGGGCTGACCACTTGACCTCCGCCGCGACGCTGCCTCCTGGCGGGCCCGCTCCTGCTTGCGCTGCAGTTCCTCGTCATTCGTCGGCATGATGCACCACTTTCGGGACGGTGTGGGGGTGATGGCAGGAATCGCGCCACGATTCTACTCCCCGCCTGTCGACGGGAGTGACGCGGCGCTGCCAGCACGCTAATCTGGTTCCGACTTACTCCCCGCCCGCTGGATGTGGCTTCGGTCGCCTCCCTGGGCGGGTGTTTCTTTCAGGGGCAGCATCATCCACGGCGAACCGCCGGCGGATCGTTGAGGACGTGGATAGCCGGGCTGGGCGGTCAATGCGCGGTCTGAGGGGCGGCCTGGGCGGGGAACTGATGCGGGCGGCGCTCTCCAGCAGTGGGAATCACACCAGCCGGAACTCGCAAATCTCCACGTCCCACACATCGGCGGTCGGGTCCGCGACTCGATATGTCACAAGCACCATGCCGAATGCCTTCTGCACCAGTGGTGACGGACCAGCCGTCAGGAACAGATCCGGGTCCGCATCATCTTCAAGATCCGTGATCGTATCGAGGAGGAGTCGCTGCTGGGCGACCGATGCCTTGCGAAACTGCTCGCGCGCTTCCGGCCGGTGAGTCGCCCTAGCCCGCCTGTTCGGCACGGAGCTTCGCCTGGTGGATGTCGCGCAACTCCTCTGTCGTCACCGAGGGGGCGCCGCGATCAGCGTTCGCGAGGATCCGCTCAAACCGCTCGGCGGATTCATCCGCATCCTCCCAGCCCTGCGCGTGCAGCGACGCAGCAATCTGCTGCTCCCGCGCACTGCGTGGCGCTTTGGTGGGAGGCTTCGCGACCCAACCCGGCCGCATGCCCGCCACACCCCGCAACCTCTTCGCGACTGCCCCTCTCCCCATGACCCACCTCCATCTCGCGACGCGAGTTCTGCAAGTGCCCAGAACTCGCGTCGGTGGTTCGATGATTGTCCCGAGCCGACGCCCTGCCTGTCAAACAGACCACGCTCCCAGGCTCGCGCGGAACGCCCTGACTTCGGCTCAAGGAAGGTGCGCCAGGGGTAGAAGATCTGGTCGGGGTGGGCGGATTTGAACCGCCGGCCTCACGGCCCCAAACCGCGCGCTCTGCCGGACTGAGCTACACCCCGATCGGGCCGATCCCACCGTAGGCCGCCCGGCGCGGGGCCGTCTATCGCGGTCCGTGCGCCGCGCCCCTGTAGGCTGACGAGCATGTCGCTGCAACAGCCCCGCATCCCGGCCATGGCCGTCGTGCTGCGGGTCGTCTCGATCCTGGGCATGGGGCTCACGTCGTCGGCGGCGGTCCTGCTGCTGGTGGGGGCCGAGTGGCTGTGGGCGGGCGTGGCGGTGGTCGCCTTCGTGCCGTTCCTGGCGATGATGTGGCTGGTCGACCGGATGATCCCCGACCCCCGGTCGCGGCGCTGAGCGCTACTCCTGGATGGTGACCGCGACGATGCGCGCGCCCGGCGGCGGCGCCGGGATCTCCTGCGGGTCGCGCAGGCGGATGCCCTGCACGAGGTCGAGGCCGGCCGTGACGACGCCGAAGGCCGTGAAGTCGAGCCCGTCGAGTTGGCCCTGCGGCGAGAGCGTGATGAAGAACTGCGACGACGACGCCCCGGCCGCGCTGCGGGCCATGGCGATGACGCCCGCTCCGCCCAGCGTGAGCGCGCCGTCCGGGGCCGGCGCCTCGTCGGGCAGGACGTAGCCCGCGCCGCCGGTGCCGGTCGCCGTGGGGTCGCCGCCCTGGGCGACGAAGTTCTCGATCACGCGGTGGAAGGTGAGGCCGTCGAAGAAGCCCTGCCGGGCGAGGAAGACGAAGTTGTTGACGTGCACGGGCGCGACGTCCTCGAAGAGGTCGATCTCGACCGTGCCGGTCTCGAGTTCGAGCACGGCGCGGTAGTCGACCCCGTCGGTCAGGGCGAGGGCGGGGGCGGCGTCGAACTGGGGCTTCTCGACCGCGCCGACGTCCAGGCCGGCGTTGGGATCGGCGGGCGCGCGGCGGACGATGGGGTCGACGCCGCCGGCGCCGCCCGGGCCGACAGGGTCGTTGCCCATCAGTAGGGGCAGACTGCCACCCACGAGCCCGGCGATGATGCCCAGCACGCCGATCGCCACGACCGGCTTGAACCACGTCTGGCGATAGAACGGCTTGCGGCCGCCGCCCTCGTCGTAGCCCCGCGTTTCCTGGCGGCGCCGCGCCAGGCGCTGCTGCCGCGTGCGCGCGCTTCGACCCTCCCGCGCCACGTGAACCTCCCATGCCGCCGCGCCAATGGGGGCAGGTTATCAGGCGCCGGGCGCTGGGGCGCGAGGCCGCGGCGTGGGATGATGTGGCGGGAGGCGCAATGCACGAGTCGGCCCAAGGCTTCAACTTCGCGTCGCGGCGATCGCCGGTGCTGGCGCGGCGCGGCATCGTCGCGGCGACGCAGCCGCTGGCCGCGCAGGCCGGGCTGGGCGTCCTGCAAGCCGGCGGCAACGCCGCCGACGCGGCCGTCGCGACGGCGGCGGCGTTGGCGGTGGTCGAACCGATGTCGACCGGCATTGGCGGCGATTGCTTCGCGCTCTTCTACGACGCGGCGCGGGGCACGGTCGAGGCGCTGAACGGCAGCGGTCGCGCCCCGGCCGGGCTAACCCTCGACGTCGTGCGGGCGGCGGGCGAGACGGGCCGGGCGATCGGGCCGGGCAGCGTCCACGCCGTCACCGTGCCGGGCGCGGCGGCCGGCTGGGCCGACGCGGTGTCGCGCTGGGGGCGCCGCGACCTGACGTCGGCGCTCGCCCCGGCCATCCAACTGGCCGAGGACGGGTTCGCGGTGACGCCGGTGATCGCGCATCAGTGGGCCGACGCGGCCGACCAGCTCGACGGCGACGGCGGCGGACTGCTGCCGGACGGCTCGCCGCCGCGGGCGGGGTCGGTCTTCCGCAACCCCGACTTCGCCGCGGTGCTGCGCGAGGTGGCGTCGGACGGCCCGGCAGCCCTCTACGAGGGTCGCATCGGCGCGGCGATCGCGGCGGCGGTCGCGGCGCGCGGCGGCCTGCTCTCGATGGCCGACCTGGCGGTGCACCGCTCGACCTTCGAAGCGCCCATCTCGACGACGTACCGCGGCCTCCGCGTCCACGAGCCCGGGCCAAACGGGCAGGGCCTCGTGGCGCTGCTGGCGCTCAACGTCCTCGACGGCTTCGACCCGGCCGCGGTGTCGGGCGGGTCGGCGGCGGCGCTGCACCTGCAGATCGAGGCGCTGCGGCTGGCCTTCGCCGACGGGCGGCGCTTCATCGCCGACCCGGCCACGCCCGGCGGCGTGCCCGTCGCCGAGCTGCTCTCGCCCGAGTACGCGGCGGCGCGGCGAGCGCTGATCGACCCGGCGCGCCGGATCGAGGTCGCGCCGGGGGAGCCGGTCGCGGCGTCGGACACGGTCTACCTGTCGGTCGTCGATGGGGAGGGCAACGCCTGCTCGTTCATCAACAGCACCTACGGCGCGTTCGGGACGGGCATCGTGCCGGTGGGCTGTGGCTTCGCGCTGCAGAACCGGGGAGCGGGCTTCACGCTGGAGGCGGGCCACCCCAACGTCGTCGCGCCGGGCAAGCGGCCCTACCACACCATCATCCCGGCGCTGAGCACCCGGCCCGACGGGTCGCTGCACACCTGCTTCGGCGTGATGGGGGGCTGGAACCAGCCGCAGGGGCAGCTGCAGGTGCTGTCGCGGCTGGCCGATGCCGGGCTCGACCCGCAGGCCGCGCTCGACGCGCCCCGCTTCTCGATCTTCGAGGACCCGCCCGACGGCCCGGTGCTGGCCGAGCCGGGGCTGGGCGAGGCAGCGCTATCGGGGTTGGAGGCGCGCGGCCACGCCGTCGAGCGGCTGGAGGCGACGCGCCGGCTGTCCGCGCTGGGCCGGGGCCAGGTCATCGTGCGCGGGGAGGGCGGCGTGCTGTGGGGCGGCTCGGACCCGCGCTCCGACGGCTGCGCCGTCGGCTGGTGAGGGCCGTCAGCCGTCGGTGAGGATGGGCCGGCCGGCGCGGGTTCGTTGGTGACGGCCGACCTGTCTGGACCACGGAGTGATCATTCGGGTGTCACCGTCGGGAGCGTGATCGCAGGCGCAGCGCCACTCAAGGACTCGTATACTTCACGGGCCAGTAACTGGGGAACCGCGGGGCGGCGTATCCGTTAAGCGATCGATGGGAACTCCATGCGCATACCGCGTCTCGCCATCGCCGTCCTGACGGCTGCGCTGGTGGCTGGCGTCCTCGCAACCGCCTACGCGGAAGGCGTGGCGGGCCGGGGCCCCGACGACGCCCCACCGCCGCCGTGGTTCGAGACCCACCCGACCGTGATCATCGAACTGCGCGTCTGGCAGAACGTGGCTCGCGAGGAGAGGCTCTGGGTGAGCGCGCGCCCCAAGGGCGGCCGCTGGGACGCGCTGGGCACGATCCCGCTTGCCTGGAGCACGTGGAGGAACTGGTCCAGCGGCTACGGCGAGATGGCGCGGCACCGCTTCGACGACATCGCGGTCGGCGGCACCAGGCTGCGCATCTGGCAGCGCTTCCACGAGCCGGCGCGCATCTACGTCCAGGTCTGCGGCTACTGCCCGACGCGGTCCGACGCGGACCGGCGCTGGGTGCGCTGGCGCCCGCTGGGTAAGGTTCCGCTGCCGCTCGACGACGGCCCCAGCAAGAGCGGGCGCTACCGCTACGGCGACCTGGATATCGCCGTGCCGTCCAACAATCCCGGCCTGCTGGCCGACCGGGAGCACCTACTGGCGCTGCGCGACGTGCTGGAGGGGGATCTGGAGGAGGGACAAGCGGAGTTGGACTGGGACGCGGGCACCCCGACGGCGGACTGGGAGGGGATCGTGCTCGGCGGCACGACGCCGCGGGTCACCGAACTGAACCTCACACGCCGCTGGCTGACCGGCGAGATCTGGGGCTGGCTCGGGGATCTGAGCGAACTGACACGGTTGAATCTGCTCGGGAACCGGTTGACGGGCCGTATCCCGTCGAAGCTGCAGTTGTTGCGGAACCTGACGTACCTGCGCCTGGACGGCAACGACTTCGAGGGCTGTGTCCCGCCAGGGCTCTGGCGAGCGACGAATCACGACCTCGAATACTTGGGCCTGCCGGCCTGCGGGACGCCCGCGTGGGTCAGTTCGGCCGCCGCAGCCGCCGCCAGGGGAGGCACCTACCGCGCTCTGTTCTTCGACGCTTGGCCGTCCGGACCGCGGACCTACGTTCTCGACGTGCCGGCCTGGCGATCGGTTCGGATGGGCGTGCATATTGGGAGCGCTAGCACTCACAACCCGAGCAGCATCTTGAGAGCGAATCTCTTCGGCATCGCCCTGCGGATCGGGAGTGGTGAAGAGACGTGGCTCTTCCTGACCCTCGACACCCTCGCCGAGATGGAACGCAGCCACTACTCGGGCTGCATCTACGACTGTGGCCGCTGGAAGTCCCCGGCCGCCCTGATCGAGCAACTGGCCGCCTCCATCTGGGTGAATCGGTCCGCTCGCCCCCCCAGCACGAGCACGGAACTGGTCAACGCGATCGACGGCGAAGGATCGGATAGCTGGGGGTGGGTCTGGCCATGACGCGCCGGGGGATCGCACGGGCCGCGCTTGGCGCCGGAATTGGGATGCTCGCGGTCCTCGCCGGGCTGATCATCGAACCGTCCGCGCATGTCGCGGAAGCGGACACGAACGTCGGCTGGTGAGGGCCGTCAGCCGTCGGTGAGGATGGGCCGGCCGGCGCGGGGCTGGAGGTCGCGCGCGCTGCCGGGGGGGTTGGGGCGGCCAGCGTCGGCGAGGGCGCGGTGCGCGTCGAGCTGGGCGGGGCCGGCGGCGACGCGGTGCCGCAGCACGACCCACTGCACGCCCTCGCGGAAACGGCCCTCGTCGTCGGCGGTGGTGAGGGATCCCTGGTAGCGGTACGAGGCGCGACTGCCGGGCGGCGGCAGCAGGCCGGCGAGGTCGAGGTCGGGGACATCGACCGACGGGGACCCGCGGAGGGCGCCCAGGCGGTCGAAGACGGGCGCCAGGGCGGGGTTCGCCGGGCCGACGGTGTAGAGCACCCCGATGACGAGGATGCCGCCGTCGGGGCCGGCGTGAACGAGGTGCAACTCCATGGGTGGGCGGCGGCCGTGGACGGCGTGCTCGGCGGGGCTGTGCCAGTGCAGCGACTGGAGAGCGTAAGCGCGGCCGTCGATACGCAGTTCGGCGGCGCCGGCCGGGGGCGTCACGACCACCTGGGGCACCGCCCGGGGCCGGCCATCGATCGGGTCGCCGTTCGCGACGCGGAACTCCGCCGTCGCGGCGACGCCGCCCGCGGGGTAGCGGAAGTCGAGCGGGGGCAGGTCCGCGCGGGTGATGGGGCTCGTGAGGTCGATGGGGCTCTGGAGGGAGAGGGGGGCCATGGGGAGACGGTACAGCGTCGGTGGGGGTGCGTCGCTCGCCCCTAGCGCGGCCCGTCGACGTGGACCATGACGATGTCGACGCCGTGGTACTTCTGGTGGCGCACGGACGAGGCGTAGTGGCGCAGGAGCCGGAAGGAGATCTCCCGGTCGTCGGGCACATCGGGCGGTTCGCCCAAGTAGGCGAGGCGGTCCTCGATGTTCTCCCCCGCCGTGGCGGAGACGAACTCGAGTTCCGCGTTGCGCCCGGCCATCCGCGCGGAGACGACGAGGCGGCGGCCGCCGTCGCCGTCGGCGGGATCGGGTTCGTCGGCCAGGAGGCTGGCCAGCGTCTCCTCACCAACGAGCAGCAGCCGGTGGCTGGCGGCGTCGTCCCAGCGGGCCTTGGCGGCGAAGCCTTCGAGGAAGCTGGCCAGCGCGGGTAGCGCGGCGGGGTCGAGCGCGACCTCCAGCCGGCGGCGGCGCGGCCCGGTGAACTCGATGAAGAGCACCATGGCCACGGCCACGATCGCGCCGGAGGTCATGCCGTTGCCCAGCAGCACGGCGAGGAAGCCCTCGCCGAGCAGGTCGGGGAAGATCCACCCGTTCTGGAAGGCGACGCCGACCCAGAAAGCGAGCCCGACCACGGCGGCCTTGCGGTGGTCGACGCCGTCCTCGACGACGATCTTCATGCCCTGCACGAAGAGCATGCCCAGGAGGAGCGTGACGTAGGCCGCGGCGACGGGGCCGGGGATGGCGATGATGACGGCGGTGAACTTGGGGAAGAAGGCGATGACGATGAAGACAACGCCGATGACGACGCCCACCCGCCGCGCGGCGATGCCGGTGACCTCGGCCAGGGCGATGCTCGAGGAGTAGGTGGTGTTGGGCGGCGTGCCCGCGAGCCCGGAGAGCAGGTTGCCCACGCCGTCGGCGTTGAGCGAGCCCTGGACGACACGGAAGTCGGTGGCGCGGGGACGGCGGCGGGAGACCCGCTGGATGGCGACGCCGTCGCCGATGGTCTCGATCGCGCCGACCAGGGTGACGACGATGAAGGCCGGCAGCAGCGCCCAGAACTCGACCCCGGGGGTGAAGTCGAAGCCGGGCCAGGCGTCGAAGGGCACGCCGACCCAGGCGGCGTCGGCGATGATCTGGGTGTCGTAGAGGCCGAAAGGCGCGCCGACGACACATCCCGCGGCGATGCCGATCACGGGCGACCAGAGGCGCCAGGCGGGCGGCGCGCGCAGGATGAGCGCGCCGATGACGACCAGGGTGGCGGCGGCGGCCAGGGGCGCGGCCGCCGAGTCGGTGTCGTCGGGCACGTCGACGAGGAAACTGGCGACGAGGGGGATGACGGTCGCGGTGATGAGCATGATCACCGTCCCCGTCACGACGGGTGTGAAGACGCGCCGCAGCAGCGAGAGCCGCGCGGCCAGCAGGAACTGGAAGAGGCTGGAGACGACGATCAGGCTGGCCATCGTGCCGGGTCCGCCCTCGACCAAGGCGGCGACGCAAACGGCGATGAACGCGCCCGAGGTGCCCATGATGAGCACGTGGCCGGCGCCGATGCGCCCCACGCGGACCGCCTGGAGGATGGTGCAGGCGCCGCTGATCAGCAGGGCGGCGAAGGCGGCCCAGGCGATGTAGTCGTCGGATTGGTCGGCCACGCGCGCGATGATGACGACGCTCAGGACGACCGGCGCGACGATGATCATCGCGGCCTGCAAGCCGGCGGCGGCGGCGACCGCGGGCGGTGGGTTCTCGTCGGGTTCGTAGCGGACGGCTTGGTCGTCGGTGGGCACGAGCGTCGATCCGGGGTGGCGGTGGGTGGTTCCGGGGAGGCTAGCGCAAGCGGTCGCGCCGTGGGAACAGCGGAGGTGTCAGGCGGGCTCCTCGCGGCGGACGGCACGCGTGTGCCCGCCTACCGTACGCTCGTCCGATGAACCACCCGCCCGACCTTCGCACCGACCGCCTGCTGCTGCGCCCCTTCCGCAGCGACGACGTGGACGACGTGTTCGCCTACGCGTCGGACCCGGAGTGGGGCCGCCATCTGCCCGTACCCCAGCCGTACACCCGCCGCGACGCCGAGGAGTTTGTGACGGGCGCGACCGTGCCCAAGCCCGAGCAGCGGCTGAAGTGGGCGATCGTGCACGAGGGGCGGGTCTCGGGTGGGATCGAGTTGCGCTTTCGTGACCACGACTCCGCCGAGATCGGCTACTCGCTGGCGCGGCCGCTGTGGGGCCGCGGCCTCGCGACGGAGGCGGCAGCCTCGGTCGTCGGGTATGGGTTCGAAGAGTTGGATCTGGCGCGCATCTGGGCCGCCGCCGACGTGCGCAACGTCGCGTCGTGGCGGGTGATGGAGAAGCTGGGCATGCGCCGCGAGGGGCAGCTGCGCAGTCGCCGCGTCGTGCACGGCGAACGGGTCGACGATGTGCTCTACGCGCTGCTGCGGGAGGAGTGGCCGGGGCGGACTAGCGGAGAACCGTGATCTCGACGCCGAGGTCGAGCCCCGCCCAGGCGGCGTCGGCGGTGAGGACGGGGAGGCCGCGGCGCTGGCCCAGGGCGATACAGGCGCGGTCGCCCAGCGAGAGGCCGGCAGCGCGAGTCAGCGGGATGAGCAGCCCGGCCGCGAAGGCGGCGTCGGCGTCGAAGGGAGCCACGTCCATACGCAACTCCGCGATCTTCGCGCGGATTCCCGCCTCCGGCGCCCTGGCGGCGGCGAGCTTGGCGACGACTTCGGAGAGGTTGACCGCGCTGATGACCGCGCCGGCGTAGAGCGCCGCGGCGGCGCGTTCCTCGCCGGGCTCCCGTTTGATCACGGCGAGGACCGCCGAGGCGTCGAGGACCCACTCACTCACGGGCGGCTTCCGCCCGGCGCTCGGCGATCAGCTCCGCGACGAGCGAGCGGTCCTTGTCCACGTACTTGGCGACGAACTCCTGCGCCTCCCTGATGGCCTGTGCGAGCGTGACCAGGCGGAGCGCACCGTCGTCGAGCTTGATGGTAAGCGAGTCGCCGGGGCGCAGGCCGAGGGCGCGACGGTAGTCGGCCGGGATGACGACCCGGCCGTGCTTGTCGATCTTGGTCGCCGTGGGCTGCAAATGCCACCTCGATGCATTCGTGGCAGATCAATCAGCTATGCCACATCGAGGCGATCATAGCAGCCCGCCCGCGCCGGGTGCCGGCTATGCGCCCGGCGCGCGGTAGGAGATGTTCTTGGCGACGGCCTCGTCGACGGTCTCGGGCGTGACCAGAACGGTGACGCTGGTGTTGAGCGCCCCGGCCGCGCCGATGTTCAGCGAGACGGCGGCGGCCGTGGCGTCGTCGGGCAGGTCGGCGATGATGAAGAGGTCGCAGGCGCCGAAGGCGTAGTAGAGCGCCTCGACGCTGCCGCCCACCCCCTCGATCGTCGCGGTGAGCGCCGCGCGACGGCTGGCGCCGCCCTCTTCGATCAGGCCGGACAGGCCCGCCTGCGTATAGCTCGCCTGCAGCAGGTACTTGCCCATGAAATCCCTCCAAACGTGCCTGCGGGTTGCGACCGCCGGTCGGATCGGCGGTTGACAGACATTCTACGCTGCGGGCAGCAATGGTCGGCGCGCGAGGAGGTCAAGCGATGCAGATGGACAACGAGCCAGCGCCCGCAGGGGAAACCCCGATCTTCGGGAACGTGCTCCTGCGGTACGCCGAAGAGTTCCATCTGGGCTTCCGGCTGCTGTTCGCCTTCCTGCTGGCCCTGCACGGGGCGCAGAAGGCGTTCCTGCTGTGGGGATTCCCCGCCGACCACCCGCTGGGCCTGCGGGTCGACATCGCCGGCTGGGTGGAGTTCATCGCGGCGATCCTGATCGCGAGCGGCGTGTTCACCCGGCTGGGGGCCGGCGCGCTGGTCGTGCAGATGGTGGTGGCCTACTTCGACGTGCACTACGGCAACGGGCTATGGCCGCACATCTACCCGGCCGAGGGCGGCTTCGGCGCCCACGGCGGCGAGGTGGCGATCCTCTACTTCGCGATCGCGGGGATCATCGGCATCCTCGGCAGCCGCAAGTACGGCATCGAGCGGCTGATCTTCAAGCGGGAGCTGCTGTAGCGGCGGCGCGCCCGGCTAACGCACCGGCCGGCGGTACCAGCCACCCCAGGCGCCCTTACGCCGCCGCAACAGCGCGATGACGAGCGGGTTGGTCCAGACCAGCGTGCGCCAGAGGGGCCACTCGTCGAAGCGGCGCGACGACGCGAGCACGCGCGGTTCGCGGATGAACCGGACCGTGCGGCCGGTGCGTTTGGCCGACCGCTTGAGACCCCAGTAGAAGTCGACGTCCTCGCCAATCCAGGCCGTCTCGTCGTAGCCGCCGGTTTGCTCGAAGGCCGAGGCCCGGCAGAACTGCGTCGCCCCCTGGCTCATGCCCAGCAGGCGGGCGAGCAGCCGCCAGGCGCGCAGGTAGACCCGGATCGCGCGTCGCCGGGGCCGGTACTCGACGTCCACGCCGCCACCGATGCAGGCCGGGTCGCTCATCGCCGCGTGGATCGCCGCGAGCAGGGTGCGCGGCACGATCACGTCCGCATCGATGAAGACGAGCAGGTCGCCGCTCGCGTGACGCGCGCCGGCGTTGCGGGCGCGCGCGATCCCCTGCACCGGCTCGCGTACGACGGTCGCGCCGCCGGCCTCGGCGACGGCGGCGGTGTCGTCGTCGCTGTTGTTGTCGACGACGATCGTGTCGATGCGGACGTCGGCGCGAGCGCGCAGGTGCGCGGCGGCGTCGCGGATCGCATCGAGGGTGGCCGGGAGGGCGGTCGCTTCGTTGAAGGCGGGGAGGATGATCGTGAAGTGCACGGGTGAACCCAGTGACGGGCAGCAGCGGCACACCCGCCGGGACGGTGTACGAGGAGGGCTGCTGAGATAGTATGCCCGCGATGAACCCCGTACTCGATCGGCTGAGCCGCCTCGTCACGGCCCGACCGTGGGTCACGATCCTCGTCCTCCTCATCCTTACGGTCGTGCTGGCGGCGGGGGCGAACCGGCGCGCGCCGGTGATCGAGGGCGCCGCCCTGGCCTTCCTGCCTCCCGGCAACGAGATCGCCGAGGCGACGCGCACGATCGAGGAGCGCTTCGGCGACACTGGCGAAGTCAGCATCGTCACGCTGATCTTCCGCGGCGAGGAGTTCACGCCCGGCGGGCTCGCGCAGATGGACGCCCTGCTCGGCGCGATCACCCGCAACCCCGACGTGACGGATCTGCTCGCGCCGGGCGATTCGGTCATCGCGCCCTCCTCGCTGATCAAGGCGGCGCTGCAGGCCGACGACCTCGGGTCGCTCACGCAGGCGGAGATCGACGCCGCCCGCGGCGCCCCGGAGATCGCGCCGGCGCTCGACGCGATGACCGGCGTCGACACCGACGGCACGCCCGTCGCGACCGCCACGATCCGCCTGCGCGACACCGGCGACGAGCGGATCGGGGAGGTCGAGCGCTGGATCAACACGCTGGCGCTCGCCGACGAGGGCCCGCTGCGCGTGACCAGCGTCTCGCCCATCGTGGTCGAGGATGAGTACCGGGAGGCCACCGAGAGCGGGATGGCGCCGCTGATCGGGCTGGCGCTGGTCCTCATCGCGTTGCTGCTGCTGCTATTCCTGCGCACGCTGTCGGACCTGCTGCTGACGCTGGCCGGGCTGCTGATCTCGCTGATCTGGGTGATCGGGGCGGAGGGGTGGCTGGGCCCCTACGGCCTGAGCGTGATCGGCGCGCCCAGTTCGCTCACGACGATGGTGCCGATCATCGTGATCAGCCTCACGGTCGACTACGCGATCCAGGCCGTCTCGCACTACCGCGAGCAGCGCGCCGCCGGCGGGCCGGTGATCGACGCCGTGCGCACGGGTCTGCGCCACGTCACCATCCCGCTGACGCTGGCCGCCGTGACCACCATGGTCAGCCTGCTGGCCAGCCTGTTCTCCCCCATCGGTGTGATCGGTGACTTCGGCATCGTCGCGGCGCTGGGCGTGGGCATGAGCCTGATCGTGATGCTGACGCTCGTGCCGGCCGGCCGCACCATCATCGATCGGCGGCGCGAGGCCCGCGGCACGCTGAAGCCGCCCCGGCCGGTCTCGAACGCGCTGCCCGGCATCGGCCGGCTGGCGGAGATCCTGGGGGCCTCGGTCACGCGGCGGCCGGCGCCCTACATCGTGGGCGTGCTCGGCGTGACGATCGGCCTCGGCTTCGCCGCCACGGGCCTCGAGTCGGAGTTCAGCATCCGCGATGTGCTGCCCCGCGGGGGGACGGTGCTGGAGGATATGGAAACGCTCGACGCGGCCGTCGGCGGATCGACGGAGATGGCGAGCGTGCTCGTCGAGGCGGAGGCCACGGAGACCCGCACGCTGCTCAACCTGCGCGACCTCGAGGCGGCCTTCGCGGACGAGGCGCGCCGGCCGCGCGTGGCGGCGGGCCCAATGCACGCCTCGTACGAGTCGCTCGCCCGCGACTGGACCCACGACAGCGGGGCGCCCGGGGACAACTACGATCCCGAGCTGGCGGCGCTCTTCCGGGAAGCTTCCGCGGAGGTGCGGCTCGACCCGGCGCTGATGCAGCAGTTCATCGACGAGCTGGCGGCGCGTGATCCGGCCGTCGCGCGCGGCCTGGTCAACGACCCGGACGGTATCGACGCGATGCTGCTGCAGTTCCCCGCCTTCACCGACGACCCCGCGGGCACGAAGCTGATCCAGGACGAGATCGATGCGCTCTGGGCGGGCGACGACGACGCGATCACGGCGACGTCGCTGAGCATCACCTCGGTCACGGTGACGGACGAGATCACCAGCCGGCAGACGGAGTCGATCAGCGCGACGATCGCGCTGGCGCTCGGCATCCTCACGATCTTCTTCTGGCTCACGCTGCGCCAGCCGGTGCTGGGCTTCATCGCCGTGGCGCCGATCGCGCTCGTCCTGATCTGCGTGCTGGGCACGATGGCGCTGCTGGGCATCCCCTACACGCTGGTCACGTCGATCATCACGGCGCTCTCGATCGGGATCGGCGTCGACTACACGATCCACGTCATCCATCGCTACCGGGAGGAGTTCGCGCGGCTGCGCAACCCGGAGAAGGCGGCCATCCGCACGCTCGCGACGACCGGATCGGCGCTGCTGGGTTCCGCGCTGACGACGGCGCTGGGGCTGGGCGTGCTGGTGGCCTCGCCGCTGCTGGCCTCGCAGCAGTTCGGCATCACGGCGGCGATCACGATCGCCTACTCGCTGATCGTCTCCATCCTGCTCGTGCCGCCGGCGATGACGGTCTGGGGCGCCTACCAGAACATGCGCCTGCGCTCGATGGTGGAGCGGGAATGGGCCGCCTTGGACGAGGCGATCGAAGGCATTCACCAGCGCCACGAGCAGGAGCAGGGCTCGGCCTAGGCCCGCGACGGCGCCCTACGCTTTCCGGAGCCGCGCGACCTGGCCGTCGATCGCGCGAGTCCACTCCTCGGCGCCGACCTCCATCGTGGCCACATCGCCGACGAAGGCGCTGCACAACACTAGGTCGGGACGCAGTTCGCGCAGTCCGAGCAGGCTCCCGGCGAGCGCCGTGGCGCTTCCCCCGGCGGCCTCCAGCACGAGCGTCGACCATTCGCCATCCCACAGGAACAGCGAATCCCCGGTGAAGAGGTACGACTTGCCATACGGGGAGCGGTAGAAGAAGCAGAGGCTGCCGTCGGTGTGGCCGGGCGTGTGCAGGACCTCGACGTCCTCCACGTGATCGTCGCCCTGGGCCAGCACGGCGTCGACGGTCGCGGCGCGGCCGATCGCGGGCTCCTCGATCGCGCTGCACCAGAGCCGCGAGCCGAACCGATGACGGATCGGGTCGAGTAGTTCGTTCGCTTCGTCGCGGTGACTCAGCAATTGGTGGGCGATGCCACCCAACTCCGCGATGGCATCGAGGTCGCTCTGCTGGTCGAGGCCGATGTTGTAGAATAGGACGTTGCCGGCAGGCCGCGTCACGAGATAGGCGTGCGACCGAAGCATCCCGGACTCATGCCGGGAACTTTGCCACAGGTCGGGCTGCAACTGCTCCACGCTCGTCTCCTGTGCAGGGCGAGGCTAGGCCAGCCCGGAGCGTCCGGTCCAGGGCGCGCCAACCTGATGCACCGCCGCCGCGAGCAGGAGCAGGGCTCGGCCTAGGACAGAGGCTCATGCAACTCCGCCAACTCTCCAGGGGGCTGAAGGCCGCCTACCGCGGCTCGGATGTGCGACGTCGCGTGCGGCACTTCGATGGATGGATGGACAGGGCGCGCACGGGGGATGCCGGCCCGGCGGGCGACGACCATGCCGCAACCGTCGAGGAGTACTACGACCTGTGCACCGAATTCATGGTGTTCGGCTGGAGCGAGTCCCTGCACTTCGCGCCGCTTTCGCCCCACGAGAGCCTGGAGGATTCCCAGGTCCGGCACCAGCGGCTGATGATCGACAAGCTGGAACTGCGCGAGGGCATGGCGGTCGTCGATGTCGGCTGCGGGATCGGCGGGCCGATGCGCCGCGTGGTCCGGGAGGCGG
>JAPOXB010000264.1:0-11042 GCA_026707335.1 Chloroflexota bacterium | reverse complement strand
ATGTGCATGACGGACCAGTTCGATCCCGGGGACGATCGGCACCAGGCCATCAAGAAGGAGCTCATGCACGGCATCGCGCTCAACGAGATCGCGACGACGGGCGAGGTGAACCGGGATCTCGAAGCGGCGGGGTTCGAGGTGATCGAGGGGATCGACCGGGCGATTGAGCAGGACGCGCCGTCCACGCCCTGGTACCAGCCCATGGAAACGCGCGGCGGCACGCTGGGCAGCGCCCTGCGCCGGACGCCGATGGGCCGCAAGGCCTTCGCCGGCGGATCCCGGCTGGTGGAGGCGGTGGGGATCTTCCCGAAGGGCTCCGCGGAGGTGATCGAGTTGATGGACCGGACCGCCAACGCCTACGTCGCGGGGGGTCGGACCGGGATCTTCACGCCGCTGTACTGCTTCCTGGCGCGCAAGCCCCAGTAGGCCCGCTCCCGTGTCTCAGTCGGTCTTGAGTTCACGCCGCTGCTCGGCGATGAGGAACTTCAGCTTCTTGCTCGGGTGCAGCGACGGGAACGGGCTGATCTTCAGCTTGTAGTTCTCCGGCGACACCTTGATCGTGAAGTGGTGCGCGAGCAGCAGCAGATTCACGGCCAGGTGCAGCTCCATCCAGCGGGAGCCCAGGCAGGTGTGCGTGCCCAGCCCGAAGGGCGCGTAGCCGGGGTTGAGATGTTCGTCGCGCCCCGGCAGGTAGCGGTCGATGTCGAACGTGTCGGCATCGGGGAAGACGCCGTCCATGTAGTGCGCGGCGCTGTGCGCGACGAAGATGCGTGACCCCTCCGGGATTTCACGGCCCTCGACCACGCAGCCGTTCATCACGTTGCGCACCGACATCGGCACGATTGGGTACATGCGCAAGCACTCCTGGATGAAGCGGTGCGTGACGTCGATCGCCTCGTGACTGAGTTGGCTGCCGTCCGGGTCGCCGTTGGCGAAGACGGCGTCGGCCTCGGCCCGGATGCGCTCGTGGAACTCCGGCTGTGAGGCCATGGCGTAGACCGCGAAGCTCAGCATGTCGCCGAGGTAGACGCTCGCGATCAGTGGGGCCGAGAGGACGAAGCGCAGGTTCGATTCGGGCAGGAACTGCGGGTCGCTCGTGTGCAGGCTGAGGAAGTCATCCGCCCAATCTCGCGGACAGCCGGCCCGCTGGGCGGCGGTGTGAACGCCCTGGATCCGGTTCAGCAGGACGTCGATGCTCTTCGCCTTGCGCCGCATCCCCGGCGTACGCAGCATGAACTTGGGCATCACCTTCACGACGTGCGTGCTGAGCGCGCGGGTCTTGAAGGCGACCAGATCGTCGATGACGTCCTGAGAATCCACGCTGATCGTCAGCGGCGAGAGTTGCGCGTTGACCAGGCGGCGGCACATGCGCGTCGCCTGGATCGTCTCCCCCACCTCCCACTCCGCCATGTGCTCCCGGGCGAGGCGGTAGAGATCGTCCAGCACGCCTTCCAGCCGCCCGCGCGAGTAGGCCGACTGCATCGCCTTGCGGAAGCGGAAGTGATCGGCGCCGTCCAGCGCGGGCAGGATGCCGTTCGCGCGGTAAACCTTCTCGAAGTCCTGCAGATAGTCCCTGGTGCGCAGGTACATGCGCCCTTGCTTGTGCGCCCAGCGGTTGGCCGCGGGCCCGGCGAGCACGATCATCGGCGTCATGAACGGCGGCTTGATTTTGTAAACCGGGCCGTACTTCTCGGTCAGGTTTGCGAAGAGCGCGGGCAGGTTGCCGTCGCGGACGTGACGATTGCGCAGCAGCCCCAGCAGCGAGACGGTCGGGATCTCCTGCGTCAGGGCCGACGGCTGCACCAGCGGACCGGCGAGGTTCTGGGAGATCGCCTCCGCGATCGCCCGGCCGATCAGGTCCATCCGGCAGATGATCTCGATCCGCTCCTCCGAGTCCTCATCCAGCGTGAACATGAAACGGAAGACGTCGCAGGTGTTGATCAGGCAGATGATGATGACGTCGCGGACCTCCGGAATCCGGTCGCTGAAGATCACCCGGAGGATGCGGGTCCGCACGAACTCCGCCGCCGTGCTTCTCCGGTCGACACCGGACGATTCCATCTCCCACGCCATCGGCGCCAGGGTCCAGAAGTCGCCCTCGTGGTGCTCCAGGATCTTCAGGTCGACCAGCCGCGCCAGCGACAGGTCGATGATCGACTCCGCCCGCGGCGCGAGCCGCTCGATCCAAAACTGGGCGTTGCGCTGCGTGGGCTCGTCGTGGATCTCGCCCAGGATGGGGTCCAGCGCCGGGTCGCCGGTGGGCGTGCGGTCGAGCGGGATGAGCGAATCCATGTCCGTGTCGATGCGGTTCAGCAACGACAGCTCGGCGAGCACCGCGCCGACGACGGCGCAGTTCAGCGCCCAGCCCGGAACCTGATGGAAGTAGCCGCTCTCCTCGTTGAGGAGCATCAGCAGAAGCTCTTCGGGCAGACTCAGCGTGTCGGTCGCGACCTCTTCCGTAGCGAGAGTCATCGCGCTGCCTTCCCGGATCAACCCCGGCGCCCGGTTCGTTCGGGCGTGGAGGGGACGGGTACAGTGTAACTCACACGGCGAGGAGGAGCGCCGACCGATGACGATCTTAAGCGCGGAGCCCGAGACGCTCCCGTCGCCGCCCCCGTTCCCGGAGGGCTGGTACTTCGTCGTCAGCCGCGAGGCGCTGCGCAAGGCCAAGCTCATCCAGAAGACGTGGATGGGCGAGAACATCGTCGTCTGGGCCGGCGACGAGGGGCGCGTCTGCGTCGCCGAGGCGATCTGCCCGCACCTGGGCTCCGATCTGGGCCCCGCGGCGGGGGGCCGCGTCGGCGAGGGCCGGCTCGTCTGCCCCTTCCATGGCTTCGAGTTCGACGCGACCGGCCAGTGCGTCCATACCCCGTTCGCCGCACCGCCCCGCTCGGCCCGGCTGCGCGTCTTCGAGACGCGGGAGATCTGCGGCCTGATCTTCGCCTGGTGGGGCATCGGCGGCCGCGAGCCGCAGTGGCGTCTGCACGGCGGCCCGTCCGACGATCCCAGTTGGGGAGGCCAGGAGATCCGCACGCTACGCTTCTCCGGCCATCCCCAGGAGACGACGGAGAACTCGGTCGACGTGGCCCACCTGCGCTACGTCCACGGCTACGGCAACGTGACGCAAGTCGATCCGGTGTCGGTGGACGGCGCCTGCCTCCAGAGCCTCTTCGGCTTTCGCCGGGTCCGGAAGATCGCCGGGCTGGCCAGCCTCACCTTCGACGTGTCGGCCCACACCTGGGTCTATGGGCTGGGCTACTCGTTCGTGGAGATCCACGAGCGGTCGATCGGCATGGACATGCGTCTGTGGATCCTGGCGACGCCCATCGACGGCACGCTCATCGACCTGTCGATCGTCTCGCAGGTGCAAGAGATCCGGGATCCCAAGCGGCGGATCGCCGGGCTGGGTTTCCTTCCGCGGCGGCTGCGCGCTCCGCTCATGAATAAGTTCATCGTGGCGCAGCAGCGGCAGGACGTGCTCCAGGACGTGATCATCTGGAGCCGCAAGCACTATCGGCCGCGCCCGCGTCTCTGCCGCTCCGACGGCGAGATCACGACCTTCCGCGCCTACTGCGCCCAGTTCTACCCCACGGAGCCCAATTCCGGTGGGTCGGGCGACGGAGCCCCCGCGCCCTGAGGCTCGCCGCCCACGCGCTACGCCTTCCGGAAGCCCGAGCCGTACATGATGCCGCCGTAGTAGTTGAACGACCGCCGCGCCGCGGGGTCGTCGAAGGGGTAGTCGGCGCCGAGCTGCCGGGCCGCCGCCAGCCCCGTCACGAGGCAGGTCTCCTGGCTGTTGACGAGCGTGTGCGCGCCGCAGTGCCAAGTGCGCCGCCGCCCCTGGATGAAGCGGAACAGCGGCACGAGCAGCGTCACGTGCCGCACGTCGTGGACGATGTGCTGGAACCACCCCCGCCGGATGACCTTCGCCTCATCGATGGGGTGGATCGGGTTGTAGGTCACCAGGCAAGGCTTGTCGGAGCCGAACGCCCAGGGCTGCTGGTTGTGCATGATGTAGGTGATCTCGTAGTTGTCGGGCCGGGCGCCGTACTGCTCGATGTGGTTGGTGCGCGTCGTCAGCGGCTGCACGGCATTGTCCGGCAGCACCGAGGCGTCGGAGTGGACGACGGCGTGGTTGTGGAGCTCGCTCTCGTAGCGGATCGACGAGAGGATGTAGCGCTCCAGCATCGTGGGCTTGTCGAGGATCATCAGCGTCTGGTTCGCGTTGCAGGCGAAGATCACCTCGTCGAACGTCTCCCGCACCCCGTCCTCGTCCTCGATCTCCACGCCCGACGCCCGCCGGTACACCTTCCGCACGGGCCGGCTCAGGTAGATCTTGTCGCGGAAGCCGGCTGTCAGGTGCTCGTAGATGCGGCGCGTGCCCTGGTCCCAGGTCTGCATCGGCGTCGCCCGCTCGATGTCGAAGAACTCGAGGTAGCGGGAGAACAGCGCGGCCGGCATGTCGAACACGTTGGTCGCCAGCACGAAGTTGACGAACATCGGCTTGAGGACCTTGTAGCGGAAGTCGTCGGAGAACCCGGCCAGGTTGAGCACCGTCCGCATGCTTATGTAGGTGAACGGGTTGAGCGCGTTGAGCAGCTTCGACTGGGAGCGGGTCAGCGCGCCGAACCAGTGCAGCCGGCGCAGGAGTCGCTGGAACTTGGCGATCTCGTCCTGCAGTTCCTCCCGGATCTCCGAATCGAAGTCGTGGGCGTAGACCTGGCCCTGGTAGCGCACGCTGTAGCTGAAGCGGGTCTCGAACAGCTCGATGCCGAAGCGATCCAGCAGCAGCACGAGGTGGTGATAGATCGACGGGATGCAGGCCGTGACGGCGATGTCGAAGGGGATCGTGCTGCCGTCGTCCTGCGGCATATCGGCCGTGACCGCGTTGCCGCCGACCTGGTCGCGCGCCTCGAACAGGCGGAAGTCGAAGCGGTCCGGGTGCTGGTCCAGCGCCCAGGCGGCCCCCAGCCCGGACACCCCTCCCCCAACGATGGCGATGCGTCGCGGCATGGTCCCGGCCTCCCCGGTCGTGGTGGCGCTGCATCCCCCGGCCGGAGCGAGGCGCTGTCCAGGGAGGGCGTTGGTACCCCCGAGAGGAGTCGAACCTCCGCCTCTGGTTCCGGAGACCAGTGCTCTATCCGCTGAGCTACGGGGGCGGGCCGGGTCGATCGTAGCAGGGCCGGGGCGTCGCGGGGCGGGGACCCGGCCGGACGACAGCCTGGATCGTCTGGTGTGCAGATTGAAAGTACTACTTGCAATCTGCACACCAGAACAGTATCGTGATGGCCATGATCGAACGAGAGATCACCGGTCGGCTCAAGGCCCTGTTCGAACGATACCCGTTTGTGACCGTGACCGGACCGCGGCAGTCGGGCAAAACCACGCTGTGTCGCGCTGCCTTCCCCAACCTCGAGTACGTGAATCTGGAAGCACCGGACCAGCGGGACTTCGCGCAGTCCGACCCGCGGGGGTTTCTGGCGCAACTGGGTGAAGGTGCCATCATCGATGAGGTCCAATACGTTCCCGGGCTGCTGTCCTACCTCCAGGTCCTCGCCGATGAGGGAGGGCGCAACGGCCAGTTCGTGCTCACCGGCAGCGAGCAGTTTCAGCTCTCCGACGCCATCAGCCAGTCGCTTGCCGGCCGCACAGCCCTGCTTCGCTTACTACCGCTGTCGCTCCGGGAGCGGCGGCGCGCGAACGCCAGCCCTGCGATCGACGACATCATCTACTCGGGGTTCTACCCGCGGATTCATGATCAGGGGCTGGACCCCCGGCAGGCGATGCGCGACTACTTTGAGACGTACGTTGAGCGCGACGTGCGACGGCTGGGCGGCATCCGCAACCTCTCGCCGTTCCGGCTCTTCGTGCGGCTGTGCGCGGGACGGGTGGGGCAGCTGGTCAACCTAAGTTCGCTGGGTTCCGATGCGGGGGTGTCGCACACGACCGCGCGGGAGTGGCTCGCGATTCTTGAGCGCAGCTACATCGCCTTCCAACTGCCGCCGTTCCAAGCGAACATTCGGAAGCGCCTCGTGCGGTCGCCCAAGCTCTACTTCTACGACGTCGGTCTCACCAGCTATCTGCTGGGTATCGAGAGCCCCGACCAAGTCGCGACGCACCCCCTCCGCGGAGCGCTCTTCGAGAACGTGGTCGTCTCGGAGGCGCTGAAGCACGCCTTCAACCGAGACCGGCAGCCCAACCTCTCCTTCTTCCGGGACCGGAGCGGGCTGGAGTGTGACCTCTTCTACGAGACCGGCCACGGCATCAACGCGATCGAGGTGAAGTCCGGGTCCACCGTGGCTTCCGACTACTTCAGCTCGCTCAATCGCGTTGCCGAGCTTGTCCCGGACATCTCTGCGAAGACCGTCGTCTACGGCGGGACGGCACGTCAGTCACGCAGCGATTGCGAGGTCGTGCCGCTCGCCGAATTCGCCGGAGTGCTGGAGCGGTTCGAAGTGGAGCATGAGGTCGCGGCCTTCGTGAGTGAGCGAGGAGGGCCGGCGCCGGACGATTCCGATGTCGAGCACCTGGACGCTGTCTACCTCACCCACATCCGGCCAACCCTCGACGCTCTGGATCCCATCTGCCAGCGTTTGGGAGCGGAACTCTTCCGGCGATCCAGCAGGATTGGCTATGTCAAGCTCGGTCAGGGTGAGTCGAACGGCAGTGGCCTCCTTGAGTCGGACCACTGGGAGAGCACAAAGAAGCGGCACTTGATAAGCGCAGGGTTCAGGCTGCGAGACGACCGCCCGATTAAACTGCGGCACGACTACAGATTCATGGGCTATACGGGAAGCAGCCCCGTCGATTTCGACGTGCTTCTGTCCGTCGCGTGGAAGCTATCAAGTGCGTCTGTTTCGCGATCAGTGTCGATCAATGGCGCGCCACTGCCCGGGTTGGACGCCCGGGTCGCCTACACACAACTGGACTCACGAGGGCCCGATGTCGACCACGTGATCGCCGAGGTGCTGCAACATCTCCTCGCCGAGATCGGTGAGCGCTCGGCACGCTAAGGGAGCCAACGGGTCTGCCGAGCGAACGCCTCAATTCCCTGACCCGCGACGGCGGTACTGGATCGCCTCCGCGACGTGGGGAGCGTCGATGGCGGCGGAGCCGGCCAGGTCGGCGACGGTGCGGGCGACCTTGAGCACGCGGTTGAAGGCGCGGGCCGAGAGGTCCATCTGGGTCATCGCCATCTTGATCAGCGAAGCGGCCTGCGGGGTCAGCTGCTCCTGGCAGCGTTCGCGCACCTGGCGGGGGCTGAGGGCGGCGTTGGTCGGAGCGGGCGCGTGGTCGGCGATCGGCCGGCCGTCGTTGCGGGCGATCTGCAGGTCGCGGGCGCGGGCGATGCGCTCCCGCACGGCGCTCGACGGCTCCGGCTCGGTCAGGGTGGCGAGCTTGTCGTAGTCGACGCGGGGCACCTCGGTGAACAGGTCGATGCGGTCGAGCAGCGGCCCGGAGATGCGGCGCTGGTAGCGCAGCACGGCCCCTTCGGAGCAGCTGCAGGCGGCGACGGGGTCGTCGTAGTTGCCGCAGGGACAGGGGTTCATCGCGCCGACGAGCATGAAGTTGGCCGGGTAGGTGACGGCGCCGTGCACGCGCGCGATGGTGACGATGCGGTCCTCGAGCGGCTGGCGCAGCGATTCGAGCGCGGCGACGTTGAACTCGGGCAACTCGTCGAGGAAGAGCACGCCGTGATGGGAGAGGCTGATCTCGCCGGGCCGCGGCTTGCGCCCGCCGCCCACGAGGCCGGCGTTGGAGATCGTGTGGTGGGGCGAGCGGAAGGGCCGCTCGCGGACCAGGCTGACGCCCTCGGGCAGCATGCCGGCGACGCTGTAGACGGCGGTGACGCTCAGCGCCTCCTCGCGGTCGAGGGCGGGCAGGATGCCGGGAACGGCGCGGGCGAGCAGCGTCTTGCCGGCCCCCGGCGGACCCGCCATCAGCAGGTTGTGCCCGCCCGCGGCGGCGACCTCGATGGCGCGCTTGACGTGCTCCTGGCCGCGCACGTCGGCGAAGTCGACGTACGCCGGGGCGAGCCGGGCGCCGGTGGCCGGGGCGCCCCCGTCGGCGGGGGGCGGCGAGGGCAGGGGCGCGTCGCCGTTGGCGGTCTCCATCAGCGCGGTCAGCGTGGGGAAGCCGAGCACCTCGATGCCGTCGATCAGGGCGGCCTCGGGCGCGTCGGCCTCGGGCAGGACGAGGCGGCGGGCGTCGCCATCGCGCAGCGATGTCGCAACGGGCAGAACGCCGGGCACGTGGCGCAAGTCGCCGTTGAGGGCCAGCTCCCCGATGAACACCGCGCCGCGGACGAACTCGTCGGGGATCTGGCCCGAGGCGACGAGGATGCCCACCGCGATGGGGAGGTCGTAGGCGGTGCCCTCCTTGCGCAGGTCGGCCGGGGCGAGGTTGACGATGATGCGGCCGCCCGGCAAGCGCGCGCCGGCGTTGCGCAGGGCGGCGCGGACACGCTCGCGCGCCTCCGAGACGGCGGCGTCGGGCAGACCGACGATCTGGATCGCCGGCAGCCCGCGGGTCATGTCGACCTCGACGGTGACGATCTCGCCACTGAGCCCGACCACGGCGCAACCATTGACGCTGGCAAGCATGGTGGGATGGTAGAGGCGTCGGCCGGGAGGCGCTGCTCTGGGGTGGCGACTACAACTCCCGATCGACGCCGAGGACGCCGCGCACGGCGTCGACCTTGTGCATGACGCGCTGCAACTGGGCGTAGCCGTCGGTCTCGACGGTGAGGGAGAGGACCACGCGTCCGCCGTCCTCGTGCGTCGTCAGGCCGACGATGTTGATGTCCTCGTCGGCGAAGACGTTGGAGATGTCGCGGATGAAGCCGACCCGGTCCCACCCCTCGATGCGCAGCCGGGCCGAGTAGCGCGTGCCCGGCACGCTGCCCCACTGCACCTCGACCAACCGCTCGGATTCCTGCGTGTGCAGGACGTTATGACAATCATCACGGTGGACGGTGACGCCGCGGCTGCGCGTGACGTAGCCGGTGATGGGGTCGCCCGGCAGCGGGCTGCAGCAGGCGGCGAAGCGGGTCATGACGCGCGAGGAGCCGAAGACGTGCACGCCGGTCGCGCCCTCCTGCGGGGCGGCGGGCCGCCGCAGTGGGCGCTGCAAGGGCACGGGCTCGACGGCGGGGCGGGCGCCGGTGGGGACGGCGAGCCGCAACGCGAGGCCGTGGGCCGCGCTCTCCCCGGTGCCGATCGCGATCAGCACGTCGTCGAGGCTGCGCTGGCCCGTGATCTCCAGCAGGGCCGCCTCGACGTCGGAGAGCTTGAGGTGCAGCCGCCGCAACTCCTTCTCCAGTTCCTCGCGCCCGCGGGCGAGGTTCTCGGTGCGCTGTTGCTTGCGGAACCACTGCCGCACCTTGGTGCGGGCGTGGTTGGTCTTCAGGTAGCCCAGGGCGGGGTTGAGCCAGTCGCGGCTGGGCCCGCGCGAGTTGCGGCTGGTGACGATCTCCACCACGTCGCCGTTGCTGAGCGGCGTGGTCAGCGCGACGAGGCGCCCGTTCACCTTCGCGCCCACGCAGGCGTAGCCGAGTTCGGTGTGGATACGGAAGGCGAAGTCGAGCGGACTGCTGCCGGCGGGCATGTCCTTCAGCTCGCCCTTGGGCGTGAAGACGAAGACCTGGTCTTGGAAGACGTCGCTCTTGATCGTCTCGACGTACTCGCGCGCGCCGGGCAGGTCGCCCTGCCAATCGACCAACTGGCGCAGCCAGGCGAGGCGCTCGGCGTCGCGGCGGTCGGCCTCGGGAGCAGCGTGAGCGGGCCGGGCCGCGCGCCCCTGCTTGTAGCGCCAGTGCGCGGCGACGCCGAACTCCGCCTCGTCGTCCATGTCGCGGGTGCGGATCTGGATCTCGAGCGGGCGGGTGGCGGTCCAGTACACGGTCGTGTGCAGCGACTGGTAGCCGCTGGGCTTTGGGTTGCCGATGTAGTCGTCGAACTCGCCTGGAATGGGGCGCCAGAGGCTGTGCAGCACACCGAGCACCTTGTAGCACTCGTCGAGTTGGTCGACGAGCACGCGCACGGCGAGCAGGTCGTAGATCTCGCTGAAACTCTTGCCGACGGCCGCGTACTTCTGGATCTTCTGGTGGATCGAGTAGATGTGCTTCACGCGGCCGCCGACGCTGGCGTGGATGCCGTTGTCCTGCAGGGCGGTCTCGAGCTTGCGCTGCAACTGTGACAGGTAGCGCTCGCGGGTGGCGCGCCGGGCGGCGACCTGCGTGGCGATGCGCTGGTAGTCGTCGGGCTGCTGGTAGCGGAAGGCCAAGTCCTCGAGCTGCCACTTGAACTGCCAGATGCCCAGCCGGGCGGCCAGCGGCGCGTAGATCTCCATCGTCTCGCGGGCGATGCGCTGCTGCTTCTCGGGCGGCAGGGCGTCGAGCGTGCGCATGTTGTGCAGCCGGTCGGCGAGCTTGACGATGACGACGCGCACGTCTTCGGCCATGGCGATGAACATGCGGCGCAGGTTCTCGGCCTGCACCTGGTCGTCGCCGACGCCGGCGGCGGCGCTGGGGAAGGCCAGCGAGCCGAGCTTGGTGACCCCGTCGACGAGCGCGCCGACCTCGTCGCCGTACTCGGCGGTGAGGTCGTCGAGGCTGACATCGCAGTCCTCGACGACGTCGTGCAGCAGCGCGGCCTGCAGGACCGGCAAACCCAGCTCCAGCTCGGCGCAACTGACGGCGGCGGCCAAGGGATGCTCGATGTAGGGGGCGCCGGAGGCGCGCAGGTGCCCCTCGTGGGCGCGGTCGGCGAACTGGTAGGCGCGCTCGATCTCGGCGATCTCCCCGGGCCCCAGGTAGCGGGCGGCGGTGTCCCGCAGGTCGTCGAGCGTCGGGTGGACCGGGTCGGCGCGCCGGTCGGTGATCTCCGTGGTCATGCGTCGATTGTAGGACGGTCGCGGGGGAACCTCACCAGCCCGGCGGTTTGGTGATGGCGCCCGCCTCGTCGCGCAGTGTCTCAGTCAACTGGCTGGGGATTATATGCGTGAGTACCCTTGACCTGGACTCCCCCGTAGGGTACTCTTGT
>JAPOXB010000186.1 GCA_026707335.1 Chloroflexota bacterium | reverse complement strand
TAGACGATCGCCTGCGCGACGTTCTCCACGTCCATCGTGGGCTCCGGCGCGATCGAGCCGTCGGCCTGCGGCACGCCGCGGCGCATCCCCGCCGTCATCTCGGTGCCCGCGTTGCCGATGTCGATCTGCCCGCAGGCGATGTCGTACTTGCGCCCGTCCAGCGCCGTCGATTTGGTGAGTCCCGTCAGGGCGTGCTTGGTCGCGGTGTAGGGCGCCGAGTTGGGCCGCGGCCGGTCGGCCGAGATCGAGCCGTTGTTGATGATCCGTCCGCCGCGCGGGTCCTGGTCCTTCATGATCCGGAACGCCTCCTGCGTGCAGAGGAAGGCGCCGGTCAGGTTCACATCGACGACCCGCTGCCACTGCTTCAACGCGAGTTCCTCCAGCAGCACCGGCGGCCCGCCGCCGCCCGCGTTGTTGAACAGCAGGTCGAGCCGGCCGTGTTCGGCGCGCACCCGCGCGAACAGCGCCGCCACCGAGTCGGCGTCGCGCACGTCCGTCACGACGGGCAGCGCCCGATCGCCGTCGGCGCCGGCCAGTTCGCGCGTCTCCTCGAGGCGCTCCGCCCGCCGTCCGGCCAGCACCAGCGTCCAGCCCTCGCGCAGCAGCGCCAGGGCCGACGCCCGGCCGATGCCCGAGCCCGCTCCCGTCACGACCGCCACCCGCGCCGTCGTCGCATCCGTCATGCCGGCGTTCCTTTCCGCTCCCGCGCCGCCGCGGTCGTGATCCCGTACGGCCGCGCCCAGTCGAGCCCGGCCAGCGTCCCCGCGCGGGGCCGGTATTCGCAACCCACCCAGCCGTCGAAGCCCAGTTCGTCGATCAGCGACAGCAGGTAGGGGTAGTTGATCTCCTGTTGCGCGTCCGGCTCGTGACGGCCGGGCACGCCGCTGATCTGGAAGTGGCCGATGACGTCGAAGTGGGCGCGAATCGTCTCCGCCAGGCGGCCCTCCATGATCTGCATGTGGTAGATGTCGTACTGCATGCGCACGTTCTCGGAGCCGACCCGGTCGATGATCCGCCGCGCCTGCGCCGACCCCGTCAGGAAGTAGCCGGGGGTGTCGACGGTGTTGAGCGGCTCCAGCAGCAGCCGCACACCCCGCGCCGCGGCCTCATCCGCCGCCCAGCGCAGATTGGCGACGAAGGTCGCCTCGGCGTCCGCGTGGTCCGTTAGCCCGGCCAGGCAGTGCACCTGATGGCAGCCCAGCGCGCCGGCGTAGTCGAGCGTCGTCGCCATGCCCGCCCGGAAGGCGTCCCCCTCGCCGGGCACGGCCCCCAGTGCGACGGGCATGTTGATCAGCACCGGCTGCACACCGGCGTCGCGCGCGCGAGCCGCGAGCAGCGTCGCCGGCTCCCCGTAGGGCGTCTGCAACTCGACCGCGCGGAAGCCCGCCGCCGCGGCCAACGCGAAGCGGCCGGGCAGGGGCGCTTCGTGGAACATCGAGGTCAGGCTGGCGGCGAGGCGTGGCATGGCGGCATGCTACCCGACGCCCGCCGACCCGCGCCGCCGGATGGGCGGGCAATCCGCGCAGGCCGCCCGGACGTAGTAACGGCGACGAATTCCGCCGTCTGTGCGACAATCGGCGCGCACCTGCGGAGTGCGATCGGAGCCCCGGACACACCCATCGCACCCACGGAGTCAAGGCCATGATCCGACACCGCCTCCTCAGCCTCTTCAGCCTCCTCCGGCGCCACATCTTCGACTCCCTGGCGGGAGTGATCGCCGCCGGCTTCGCCCTCGGCGTGGCGGAACTCGTCGCCGGGATCACCGGCGGCAGTTCGCTCGTCACCGCCGTCGGCAACATCGTGGTCGATACCACGCCGGGCCCGGTCATCAAGCTGGCGATCGACCTGTTCGGCACGAACGACAAGCCGGTGCTGCTCGCCTCGATCGTGATCATCTCGCTCGCGCTGGGGGGCGCGCTCGGGCCGGTCGCCCGCTACCGCTTCTCGGTCGCCGCGATCGCCTTCGGCGTCTTCGGTCTGGCCGGGGCCGCCGCCGGCGTCAGCGACCCGCTCTCGTCCGATTTCGCCTCGATCATCACCGCCATCGCGGCGGCCGTGGCCGGCTGGCTGGCCTTCCGCGTGCTGCTCAACGCCGCCACGATCGAGCCCGCCACGCCCGACGCCGACGCCGCCGACGGCGAAGCGGCCGCCCTGGCCCCCGGCCCCAAGCTCGTCGACCGGCGCCGCTTCCTGGGCGCGGGGGGCGCGGCCGTCGCCGGGGCGGCGCTCACCGCGATCGTCGGCCGCTTCGTCTTCGACCCCGGCGGCAACATCGAGGATCAGCGCCAGGCCATCGAGCTGCCGTCCGTCGATGAGGACGATCAGGACGCGGAGGCCGAGGCCGCGGCGGAAGCAGAAGCGGCCGCAGCGGAGGCGGCGGCGGCCGAGGCCGCCGAGGCGGAGGCGGCGGCAGCGGAAGCAGCGGCGGCGGAAGCGGAGGCCGCGGCGGCCGCCGCCGCCACCGCTTCCGCGGCGGCCTCG
>JAPOXB010000147.1 GCA_026707335.1 Chloroflexota bacterium | reverse complement strand
CCGCGAGGGCGGCCGCACCGTCGGCGCCGGCGCCGTCACCGAAATCCTGGAGTAGCCGTCGTATGGCGCGTCAGAAGATCCGCATTCGGCTCAAGGCCTACGACCACCGCGTCCTCGACGAGAGCGCGGCGCAGATCGTGGAGTCCGCGGAGAAGACCGGCGCCGCCGTCGCAGGACCCATCCCCCTGCCCACCGACATCAACAAGTACACCGTGATCCGCTCGCCGTTCGTCCACAAGGACGGCCGCGAGCAGTTCGAGATGCGCACCCACAAGCGCCTGATCGACATCCTGGAGCCCACCGGCCGCACGGTGGACACGCTCATGCGGCTCCAGTTGCCGAGCGGCGTCGACATCGAGATCAAGCTGTAGAGATCATCCGCCGGGCCGGAGCCCGGGGCGGCGAGAGGAACGGACGAGGGACGATCGTGGCGGTGCTGGGACTGCTCGGCAAGAAGCGCGGCATGGTGCAGGTCATCGAGGACGACGGCCGCGTCGTCGGCTGCACGGTGCTGGAGGTCGGCCCCTGCCCGATCACCCAGATCCGCACCGCCGAGCGCGACGGCTACGCCGCCGTGCAGGTCGGCTTCGGCCCCACCCCCGAGTGGAAGGTCAGCAAGGCCGAGCGCGGGCACACCGGTTCCAACGGGGCGCTGAAGCACCTGGCCGAGTTCCCCGCCGACGACTACGACGCCCTCAGCGTGGGGCAGACGCTCACGGCCGGCGAGGTCTTCCAGGCCGGCGACCGGGTCGACGTGCAGGGCATCGGCAAGGGCAAGGGCTTCCAGGGCGGCGTCAAGCGTCACCACTTCGCCGGCGGACCCCGCACGCACGGCCAGAGCGACCGCCATCGCGCGCCGGGCTCCATCGGCGCGGGCTCGACGCCGGGCCGCGTGCTGAAGGGCACCCGCATGGCCGGCCGCATGGGCGGCAAGGCGGCCTCCAGCGTCAATCTCGAAGTCGTCCGCGTGCAGCCCGAGCGAGGGCTGGTCTTCGTCAACGGCTCCGTCCCCGGCGCGACCGATGGCCTGATCCGCATTCGCCAGTCGAAGCGCGGGCCGCGGAGCCGGTCATGAAGCTCTCCCTCCGAGACAGCAGCGGCGCCGAGGTGGGTCAGATCGACGTTGACGACGCGGTCTTCGGCATCGAGCCGAACCTGCCCGTCGTGCACCAAGCGCACGTCGCCCAGCTCGCCAACCGGCGCCGGGGCACCGCCAGCACGCTCACCCGCTCCAACCACCGCAGCAGCACCGGCAAGACGCGGCGCCAGAAGGGCACCGGCCGGGCCCGCCAGGGCGGGGCGTCATCGCCGCTGCGCCGCGGCGGCGCCGTCGCCCACGGCCCCCACCCCCGCTCCTACCGCCAGCGCCTGCCCCGGCGCATGCGCCGCCTGGCGATCCGCTCCATGCTCTCGCAGCGCGCCGCCGAGGGCGGCCTGATCGTCCTCGACGGCGAGAGCTTCGAGCCGCGGACGCAGGCCGTGCAGCGGCTGCTCGGCGATCTCGGCGTGCAGCGCAGCGCCCTCCTCGTCACCAGCCAAGCGAACGACGCGCTCAAGCGAGGCATCCGCAACCTGCCCGCCATGCACACCTGTCCCGCCGACACGCTCAACGTGGAATCGCTGCTGGCGCACGACCAGATCGTCATGACCGAGGCCGCCGTCCGTCGCGCCGAAGCCCTCTGGGGCGGCGAGCGCGCTGGGCGCCGCCGCGCCCCGGCTCCCCTTCCCTCCGGCTCCGAAGCGAACGGGAAGGAGTCCTAGATGCCCAAGGACATCCACCCCTTCTCCGTCGTGCGGCGGCCGATCATCACGGAGAAGTCCACGGAACTCGCCGGCGACGGGCAGTACGTATTCGAAGTCGACCCGCGGGCGAACAAGATGCAGATCAAAGAGGCGGTCGAGATCGGCTTCAACGTCGTCGTGCGCCGCGTCAACACGATGAACGTGCGCGGCCGCCGCCGCCGCTTCGGCCGCCACTACGGCACGGAGCCGGGCTGGAAGAAGGCCGTCGTCACCCTGGCCGACGGCTACGAGATCAAGCTCTTCGAGGGGGTATAGGGTGCCGCTCAAAAAGTTCAAGCCCACCTCGCCCGGCCGCCGCAACTCCTCCGGACACACGTTCGAGGAGATCACCAAGAAGCGGCCCGAGAAGAGCCTGCTCGCCCCGCAGAAGCGCAAGGCCGGCCGCAACAACCAGGGCCGCCTCACCGTGCGGCATCGCGGCGGCGGTCACAAGCGGCGCTACCGGATCATCGACTGGAAGCGCCGTGACCGCGTCGGTATTGAGGGCCGCGTGCGTGCGATCGAGTACGACCCCAACCGCAGCGCCCGCATCGCCCTCGTCTTCTACGCCGACGGACAGAAGCGCTACATCCTCGCGCCGCTGGGCCTCGGCGTGGGCGACCGCATCCACACCGGCCCCGAGGCGCCGGTCCGCACCGGCAACACCATGCCGCTGCACCTGATCCCCAACGGCACCGCCGTCCACGGCGTCGAGTTGAACC
>JAPOXB010000197.1 GCA_026707335.1 Chloroflexota bacterium | reverse complement strand
GTAAGCGGTGCGAACACCCCACCCCTTTCGGCTGAGGCTGTGATTTGAGATTCACCGCTGCCATGTGAGCAGCAGGAGAGAATCTCAATGGAGCCCTCTGCAGAGTTTCTCGGTGAGGTCGAAGTGCTTCCGGCAGTGAAGGGCCGGCGGCGCTGGCCCGATGAGTTGAAAGGGCGGATCGTCGCCGAGACGCTGGAGGCCGGCGCGACGGTGTCCGGGGTCGCGCAGCGCTATGACCTCAATCCGAACCAGCTGTCGGACTGGCGTCGCCTCGCGCGGAACGGTCGGCTGGTCCTGCCGGCGGCCGATGCAGATGTGGCGTTTGCGCCGTTGCTGGTCGGGGCCGCGAGCCCCGGCGACCCCGGTCCGGCCGGCGCGCGCCTGGACGTGGTTCTGGACAGGGTGACGGTCCGGCTCGACGCCACGACGCCGGCGGGGCGGATCGCGGAGATCGTCTCTGCGCTGAATGCGTCGGCATGATCGTCCCGTCGAACCGGGTCCGGATCGTGGTCGCGACCCGGCCGGTCGACTTCCGCAAGGGCCATGACGGCCTGGCCGCAGTGGTGAAGCGCGCGCTGCGGCGCGATCCGTTCACCGGCACGGTCTTCGTCTTCCGGGCCAAGCGGGCCGACCGGCTGAAGCTGATCTTCTGGGACGGCACCGGCCTGGTGATGATCTACAAGCGGCTGGAGAAGCAGGGCTTCGCCTGGCCGGCGGTGCGCGACGGCACGATGCACCTGGACCATGCCCAGTTCGAGGCCCTGTTCGCCGGCCTGGACTGGCGCCGGGTGCGGGCCCTGTCGGTGCGGCCGCCGGCTGAGGCAGAGTGACTCACCCCGCCGGAACTCATCAAATCGGGGCAGCGTTCCGGCGGTTCCGGCACTACAACCCCGGCCATGCCGGCCCTTGCGGAGATCGACCTCGGAACCCTGACGCCCGACCAGGCGGCGGCGGTGGGCGCGCTGCGCGCCGAGATCGGGGTGCTGGAAGACCGCAACGCGGCACAGGCCGAACGGATCCGGCGTCTCGAACATCTCATCGGGGAACTGAACCGGGTCCTCTACGGCAAGCGGTCGGAGAAGCTGACGGCGGACGAGCGCCAGCTGGCCTTCGAGGACCTCGTGGCCGCGGCGGCCGAACTGGAAGAGGCGGTGGCGCCCGCCGCGCCGCCGAAGCCGGCGCCGTCGCCGGATCGGCCCCGGGCGGCGCGCAACATCGGCCACCTGCCGGAACATCTGCCGCGGATCGAGCGGGTGATCGAGCCGGAAAGCACGCTCTGTCCCTGCGGCTGCGGAGAGATGGCGAAGATCGGCGAGGACCGGAGCGAGCGCCTCGACATCGTGCCGGCGCAGTTGCGGGTGATCGTCACGGTGCGGCCCCGATACGCCTGCGGGGCCTGCGAGCGGGGCGTCGTCCAGGTGCCGGCGCCGGCCCGGCTGATCGAGGGCGGCCTGCCGACCGAGGGCGCCATCGCCCATGTGCTGGTCTCGAAATACGCCGACCACTGCCCCCTGTATCGCCTATCGGCGATCTACGCGCGTTCCGGTCTCGATCTGGACCGCTCGACCCTGGCCGGCTGGGTCGGGAAGGCGGCGTTCCATCTCAGGCCGGTCGCCGACCGATTGGCCCGGCACCTGAGACAGTCCTCGAAGCTGTTCATGGACGAGACCCGGGCGCCGGTGCTCGATCCGGGCCGCGGCAGGACGAAGATTGGCTGGCTCTGGGCTCTGGCCAGGGACGACCGCGCCTGGGGCGGGCCCGATCCGCCGGGCGTCGTGTACTTCTACGCCCCCGGGCGCGGCGGCGAACACGCCGAACGGTTCCTCAAGGGCTTCGACGGCATCCTCCAGGTCGACGGTTATGCCGGCTACAACCGGCTGACCGGACCGGGCCGCAAGGGCGGTGCGCCGCTGCGGCTGGCCTTCTGTTGGAGTCATGCCCGGCGCCGGCTGCGCGAAATCTACGACAGCAGCGGCTCCGAGATCGCCGCCGAGGGCCTGCGCCGGATCGCCGAGCTCTACGCCATCGAGGCCGAAATCCGCGGCTGTTCACCCGAGCGGCGTCTGGCCGAACGGCAGGCGCGCAGCGCGCCTCTGGTCGAGGCCTTCGGCGACTGGCTCAAGCAGCAGCGCGCCCGCGTCTCGCCCAGGTCCCGGCTCGGCGAGAAGCTCGCCTATATCGCCCGCCACTGGGACGGCCTCCGGCTGTTCCTCGCCGACGGGCGGGTCGAGATGGACAGCAACAGTGTCGAGAATCTGATCCGCCCTGTTGCCCTGAATCGGAAAAATGCATTGTTCGCGGGTCACGACGAGGGCGCCGCCGCCTGGGGCCGGATCGCGTCGCTGATCGAGACGGCGAAACTGAACGGCGTCAACCCTCACGCCTGGCTCAGGGCGACCCTCGAAGCGATCGCCGCCGGCCATCCGAACAGCCGCCTCGACGAGCTCCTGCCATGGAACTTCGACAGCTCGTCAAGCTGACAAGCCGGGTGGGGTGTCCGCACCGCTTACG
>JAPOXB010000063.1 GCA_026707335.1 Chloroflexota bacterium | reverse complement strand
AGGCCGGCCTGCGCGAGCTGCGCGGCGTCGCCAACGAGCACGGCCTGCTGCTGCTCGACGACATCGGCAGCGGCTGCCTGCTCGACACGACGCGCTTCGGGTTGGGGCGCGAACCGACGCCGCAGGAGAGCCTCGCGGACGGCGCGAGCCTGGTGATGTTCTCCGGCGACAAGCTGCTGGGCGGGCCGCAGGCGGGGATCATCGTGGGGCGGGCGGCGCTCATCGGGAAGCTGCGGCAGCACCCGCTGGCCCGCGCGCTGCGCCTCGACAAGGCGACGACGGCCGGGCTGGCCGCGACGCTGCGCCACTACGCGCTGGGCGAGGCCGAATCGGCGATCCCGGTCTGGCGCATGATCGCCGCGCCGCCGGAGCGCATGCGGGAGCGGGCCGAGGCTTGGCGGGCGGCGCTGGGCATCGGCGAAGTGGTCGAGGCGGAGTCGATGGCGGGGGGCGGCTCGCTGCCGGGCGAGGGCCTGCCGACCTGGGCGCTGGCGATCGCCTCGGCGGAGCCGGGGCGGCTGGCGGCGCGGCTGCGCTCGGCGCCGACGCCGGTCGTCGGCCGGGTCGAGCGCGACGCCCTGCTGCTCGACCCGCGCACCGTGTCGGAGGCGGAGGAGGCGGAATTGGTGTCGGCGCTGCGGGCGGCCGTCGAGCCGGGCTGAGCAGCCGGACCGGTCGGGGAGGGGGCGGGGCCGCTGGACGCGAAGACGCTGGACTACCTGGAGTACCCGAAGATCGTGGCGCGGCTGCGCGGGCTCTGCGCGTCGGGCGGCGGGCGGACGCTGGCCGAGGCGCTCGCGCCCAGCGACGACGTCGAGGAGGTGCGCCGCCGCCAGCGCCTGACGGCCGAGGCGCTGGCCCTGCGATCGCTCAAGCCGCGCTTCACCCTGGGGGCGATCGGCGACGTCGAGCCGCTGGTCGAATCGGCGGCGCGGGGGGCGATGCTGCCGGCGCAGGACGTCCGGGCGGTGGCGGGCTTCCTGGGCCGGGCGCGCTGGGTGCGCAACCAACTGACGCCGATGGCGCGCGAACTGCCGGGGCTCGCCCACATGGCGGGGCGCATCGGCCAGTTCGGGCCCGTGATCGACGCGATCGACCAGGCCATCGAGCCGTCGGGGGAGATCCGCGACGACGCCAGCCCGGCGCTGCCGCGGCTGCGCGCCGCCACCCGCGAGGCGCACGAGCGGCTGCAAACCCGCATGGAGGGCATCCTGCACCGCGCCATCGACCAGGGCATCGCGCAGGAGGCGATCATCACCGAGCGCAGCGGCCGATCGGTCATCCCGATCAAGGCCGAGTCGCGCAGCCACATGCGCGGGCTCGTGCACGACGTCTCGTCGAGCGGGGCGACGGTGTTCATCGAGCCGCTGGCGACGGTCGAGCTGGGCAACGCCTCGCGCGAGGCCCGGCTGGCCGAGCAGCGCGAGCTGGAGCGCATCCTGCGGCGGCTGAGCGAGGCGATCGGGGCGGAGGCGGGCGCCATCGAGGCCTCGCTGGGGGCGATCGCGGAGATCGACGTCGTGCTGGCGCGGGGGGCGCTGGGGGCGGAGATGGACGCCGCGCTCCCCGCGGCGGGCGACACCGACATCGCCTGGGCGGTCGAGGCGCCGTCGGAACTGGCGTTGCAGACGGCGCGGCACCCGCTGCTGCGAGGCGAGGTCGTGCCGATCTCGCTGTCGCTGGGCGGCGATCGGCCCGGCGTGCTGGTCACCGGCCCGAACACGGGCGGCAAGACGGTGGCGCTCAAGACGGTCGGGCTGCTGGCGCTGATGGCGCAGGCGGGCATGGCCGTCCCGGCCGAGCCGGGCTCCCGCTTCCCGGTCTACGAGGGCGTCTTCGCCGACATCGGCGACGAGCAGAGCATCGAGCAGTCGCTCTCGACCTTCTCGTCGCACATGAGCAACATCATCCGCATCCTGGCCGAGGCGAACGCGCACAGCCTGGTGCTGCTCGACGAGCTGGGCGCGGGCACCGACCCCAGCGAGGGGGCGGCGCTGGGCCGGGCCATCCTCTCGCAGCTGGCGGCGGCCGACGTGAGCGTGATGGCGACCACGCATCACGGCGAACTCAAGCTGTTCGCGCACGAGGCGGCGGCCCTGCAGAACGCCTCGGTCGACTTCGACCCCGAGACGCTGGCGCCCACGTACCAACTGCGGCTGGGGCTGCCCGGGCGCAGCAACGCGATCGCCATCGCGCGGCGGCTGGGCATGCCCGAGGCGGTGCTGCGCGACGCCGAGGCGGCCGTCGGCCGCGACGACGCCAGCGTCGAGGCGCTGCTGGCCGACCTGCAAGCACAGCTGGCCGCCGCCGCCGACGCGCGCGCGGCGGAGGAGTTCGCGCGGGGCGAGGCGGAGGAGATCCGCGCCGGGCTGGTCAAGAGCCGCGAAGACCTCGACTCGCGGCGGGAGGGCATCATCGGGCGCACGGAGCTGGCCATGGAGACCGAGCTTGCGGCGGTGCGGCGGGCGGTGCGGGCGGCGGAGAAGCGGCTGCTCAAGGAGGGCCGCCGCGACGTCGAGGCGGCG
>JAPOXB010000166.1 GCA_026707335.1 Chloroflexota bacterium | reverse complement strand
CTCGCCGAAGCGGGCGCCGCCCAGCGCGCGCAGTTGCGGCAGCGCCGCCCGCGCCCGCGCGCCCGCGCCGGGGGCAAGACGAGCGTCGATCCGGGCGGCGTAGCGGCAGGCCCGGATGACGCGCGTCGGGTCGTCGCGGAAGGAGCGGTCGTGCAGCGCGCGGATCAGCCCGCGCTCCAGGTCGCGGCGTCCCCCGAAGGGGTCGAGCAAGGCCGCCCGCCGCGGGCCGCAGAGCCCCAGCGCAATCGCGTTGACGCTGAAGTCGCGCCGCGCGAGGTCCTCGCCGATCGTCGCCGACCGCACGACCGGCAGCGCGCCCGGCCGCGGATAGCGCTCGCGGCGCGTGCGTGCGAGGTCGATGCGCACGCCGCCCAGCCGCAGCGTGGCGGTGCCGAAGCGGTCGTGCCGGGTGGGCCGGATTGCCGTGGCGCGCGCCAGAGCGTCGAGCAGGGGCCCCGGATCGCCCTCGACCGCCAAGTCGAGGTCGCTGATCCGCGGGCCGTCCCGGGGCGAGCGCAGCAGGTCGCGCACGACGCCGCCCACGGCGAACAGCGCCACGTCCCGCGCCTCCGCCTCCGCGGCGAGCGCCGTCAGCGCCGTGCGGCCCGGCGGGTCGAGGCCCTGCCAGAGCCCGTCGAGCGTCTGGGGGAGGCGTGGTTCGTCGGTCATGGCGTCCACACGTCATAATGTTGGGTGCGCGGCGCGGCCGGTCCGCCCCTAAGCCGGCGTCCGCCGCGATCGCCGGTGTCATAAGCTGGCGCGGCGGGGAGCGAGCGGGGAGCGCGAAGGCGTGGGAGGTCTAAACTGCGAACGTGCATTATCCGCTGACTCGATCGACCATGCGCCGCCGACCGGCGAGGGCCGCGCCATGAACGACCCCTCCGGCCCGGACGGCCGTGTGCCGGCGCGCGGCCGCAGCACCCGCCTCGACGTGCTCCAGCAGCGCCTGGGCCACGAATTCGCCGACCGCGCGCTGCTGCGCCAGGCCATGGTGCATCGCTCGCACCTGAATGAGAACCCCGGCGACGCCGCGGAGTCGAACGAGCGCCTGGAGTTCCTCGGCGACGCCATCCTCGACGCCGTCGTCTCCCGCCACCTCTACGCAGACTACCCCTCCGCCTCCGAAGGCTGGCTGACCGAGGTGCGATCGCTGCTGGTCCGCAACGAGACGCTGGCCGACCTGGCGCGGGCCTGCGGCCTGGGCCGCTACCTCGTCATGGGCAAGGGCGTCGAGGGGCAGGACGGACGCAACCGGCCCGCCATCCTGGGCCGCGCCTTCGAGGCGGTGCTGGGCGCGGTCTACCTCGACGGCGGCTGGCCCGCCGCGCAGCGCGTCATCCTACGGGCGCTGTCGGACCAGCTGAACGCGATCGCCATCGCCGGCATCGAGCGCGACCCCAAGAGCCTGCTCCAACAGGCCTGCCAGGCCGAGTGGCGCGCGACGCCCCGCTACCACACCGTGGAGGAGCGCGGCCCCGCCCACGAGCGCGAGTTCCGCGTCGAGGTGCGCGTCAACGGGGAAACGCTGGGCGGCGGCGCCGGGCCCAGCAAGCAGGCGGCCGAGATGGCGGCGGCCGAGATGGCCCTGCGCGCGCTGCCGGCCGAGGCCGTCCCTTGATCGGGCTCCCTCCCGCGGGCGGCCGCCGCCCCGCGCCCGGTGGCTGAAGAACGAGACCGCGCATGCACTTCAAGCGACTCGAGATCCAGGGCTACAAGTCCTTCGCCACGCGCACGCAGTTCCAGATCGACCCCGGCATCACCGCCGTCGTGGGGCCGAACGGCTCGGGCAAGTCGAACATCATGGACGCGCTGCGCTGGGTCATCGGCGGCGCGACGAGCGGACTCATGCGGGCCAAGCGCATGGAGGACGTGATCTTCGCCGGCTCGGGCAGCCGCGCCCCGGCCGGCCTGGCCGAGGCCCGCATCGTGCTCGACAACAGCGCCGGCTGGCTGCCGCTCGACGCGCCCGAGGTCGAGGTCGTGCGGCGCGTGCACCGCAGCGGCGAGTCGGAGTTCCGCATCAACGACGCGCGCGTGCGCCTGCGCGACATCCAGGAGCTGTTCGCGCAGGGCGGCCTGGGGGCGGGCTCGCACGCGCTCATGGGGCAGGGGCTGGTCGAGGAGGTGCTGCGGCTGCGTCCCGAGGACCGCCGCGGCCTGATCGAGGACGTGGCCGGCGTGCGCCCCCACCGCCTGCGCATGATCGACGGCCGCCGCCGCCGCGCCGAGGCCGAGGAGAACCTGGCCCGCGCGCGCCTGCTGGCGGCCGAGATCGAGCCGCGCCTGCGCACCGTCGAGCGGCAGGCCAAGCGCGCCGCCCAGCACGCCGAGCTGGCCGCCGAGTTGCACGGCGCCCTGTGCGACTTCTACGGCCGCGAGCAGCGCCGGCTGCACGAGGCCCTGACGCAGGGCCGCGCCGCCGCGGGCGAGCGCGCCGCCGATCGGGAGGCGGCCGAGGCCGCCTCGGCCCGGGCCGAGCAGGAGATGGAGCGCTGGCGCCGAGACCTGGAGGCCGCCCGCGAGCGCCTCGATGCCGCCGAGG
>JAPOXB010000026.1:24289-30353 GCA_026707335.1 Chloroflexota bacterium | reverse complement strand
CGCAGCCGCCGCTGCCGCGGCGGAGGCGGCGGAGGAGGAAGCCGCGGCGGCAGCGGCCGCCGAGGCGGCAGCGGCGGAGGCCGCGGAGGCGGCTGCGGCGGCGGAGGCCGCGGCGGAGGAGGAAGCCGCGGCGGACGCGGCGGCGGCAGCCGCCACCATCGTCATGCCCGTGGAGGGGCAATCGACGCTGATCACGCCGAACGAAACGTTCTACCGGATCGACACGGCGCTCAGCACGCCGCAGGTCGACGTCGACACATGGGAGCTCACCATCAAGGGCATGGTCGACGAGCCGTACGTCCTCAACTTCCAGCAACTGCTGGAGATGGTCGAGATCGACGAGTCGGCCACGCTGGCCTGCGTCTCCAACCGCGTCGGCGGCCCGCTGGTGGGCAACGCGATCTGGCTGGGCGTGCCGCTGCCGAAGCTGCTCGAGCGCGCCGGCGTCCACGAGGAGGCCGACCAGGTCGTCGGGCGCTCGGTCGATGACTTCACCGTCGGCTTCCCCACCGAGGTCGCCCTCGACGGCCGGCCCTCGATGGTCGCGATCGGCATGAACGGCGAGCCGCTGCCCGCGGAGCACGGCTTCCCCGCGCGCCTCATCATCCCGGGGCTCTACGGCTACGTCTCGGCCACCAAGTGGCTGCGCGAGATCGAGCTCACGACCTTCCGGGACTTCGACGCCTACTGGATCCCGCGCGGCTGGTCGCGGTACGGACCGATCAAGACGCAGTCACGCATCGACGTGCCGCGCCACCGCCGGTCGATCGCGGCGGGCCCGACCGAGATCGCCGGCGTCGCCTGGGGCGGCATCCGCAGCATCAGCCGGGTCGAAGTGCAGGTGTCCGACGCCGACGGCCCCGAGGGCGAATGGCGCGAGGCCCAACTCGGCGAGCGGCTCACGCAGTCCAGCTGGCGGCAATGGGCGATCAAATGGGACGCCGCGCCGGGCTCGTACCGCATCGCGGTCCGCGCCACCGACGGCAACGGGGAGACCCAGACCTCGTCGATCCGGCCGTCGAAGCCCGACGGCGCCACCGGCTGGCACAAGATCGACGTGGACGTCGAAGAGGCCTAGCGGGGTCCACCGGCGGCGTCAGAACGTCTCCGCCTCCGCGCCGAACCACTTCCGCAGCAGCGCGTTCAGCGACCCGTCGGCCTTCATCTCGCCGATCGCGGCGTCGAGCTTCTCCCGCAGGTCGTCGTCGCCCTCCTGGACGCCGATGCCGACGCCGCGGTCGAGCGGCACCTGGGGGCCGACGACCGTCAGCCGGCCGTCGCTCTCCGCCACGCTGGCCAGCGCGAAGCCGCTGTCGACCAGCGCCGCGTCCGCCTCGCCGGCGAGCACGGCCTCGATGGCCTCCGGGACCGTCTCGTACTCCCGCAGCGTCGCGTTGGCCTCGGCTAGATGGTCGTGCTGGATCGTGGCGACCTGCACCGCCACCACGCCCGACGCCGCGGTGTCGCCGGCGCCGGCCCGCGCCACGTAGAGCGACGGGCTGGGCGGGATGTACGGCTGCGTGAAGTCGATCTGCTCGTCGCGCTCGTCCGTGATGCTCATCCCGGTCATGACGGCCTCGAAGTCGCCGTTGACCAGGTTGGGGATGGTGCTGTCCCAGTCGTTGATCACCCAGGTGCACTCGAGCCCGGCGCGGCGGCAGAGCTCGTCGCCCAGCTCCCGCTCGAAGCCGTCGATCTCGCCGTCGTCGTTGATGAAGTTGTAGGGGGCGTAGGCGCCCTCGGTCGCGACGCGGACCGTGTCGGGGCCGCGGCAGGCCATCGGCGCGGCGGCGACGAGCGCCAGCAGGGCGCCCCAGCCGAGCAGTCGCAGCTTGGTCACGTCGAGCCGCCTTCCCGAGCCGCCGGCGTCGTCCCCGCGACCCTACAGATTCTCGTCGAAGAACGCGACGATGCGGCGGCGGTACTCGTCGGGCGCGTCTCTGGCGCCGTCGCCGTGCGCCACGCCGGGGATGAGCCACAACTCCTTCGGCGCCCCCGCCGCGGCGAAGATGGCCTCGCCGTCGGCCGGGCCGATGGTCTCGTCGGCGAGGCCGTGCATGACCAGCAGCGGCGTCGGCGCGAGCGCCGCCACGGCCCGCTCGGGCACGATGTCGCCCGCGTCGATGCCCGTCCGGCGCTCCGTCAGCCAGACGGTGAGCGGCGCGAAGGGGAAGGCCGGCAGGCCGATGAAGTGCGTGAAGCTCTGCGCCACCGCCGAGTCGATGCTTCGGAACGCCGCCTCGACCGCCACGGCCCCCACGTCGGCGCCGGCCGCCGCGGCCATGATGGCGCTGGCCCCGCCCTGGGAGACGCCCAGCAGCCCGATGGAGGCGACGCCCGGCGACGGCCGCGACCGGAGGAAATCGACGGCGGCCCGCACGTCGTCGCGCTCGTGGTAGCCCAGCGACACGAAGTCGCCGCCGCTCTCGCCGCGGCTGCGGAAGTCGAACAGCAGCACCGTGAAGCCGGCCTCGAACAGCATGTCGGCCTGCGGCAGCACGTCGCGGCGGTCGCAGCGATAGCCGTGCAGCAGCACCACCGCCTCGGCGCGCGTCCCCGCCGCGAGCCAGCCGACCAGCCGCGTCCCGTCGGCGCTGTCGAACGCGACGGGCTCGACCGCCGCCTCCAGCACGGGGTAGTCGGCGAGGGCGGGCATGTCGTCGCAGGGGTCGGGGTGCAGGGCCCGCTCGGAGCCGACCCAGGCCACGCCCAGCAGCAGCACCGCGGTGAGCACGAAGCTCGCGCCCATGTAGACGTTGGCCGCGACGCGGCGCCGCCGGGCGGGCGGACGCAGCAGGCAGTAGACGTACACCAGCGGCGCGGGCGCGAACAGCCAGGCGACGGCCAGCGCCGCGAAGGCGCCGGCGCCCAGCCCCATCACGGCGGCCAGCGCCCCGGCGACCGCCAGCAGCAGCCCAATCGCGACTCTCACACCGATGCGCGCCATCGGCAGGGGATAGCACCGACGGCGGGGGGCCGCAATTCGGCGCGACGGCGGCGCCGCCCTGATACGGTGTGCGCCGAGCGGGGCGGCGGTCGCCCCGCCCGCCGACACGACATCCCGGATGCCCACCATGCGACGCTCGCTGCTATTCGTTCTCGCCCTGCTGCCCGTCTGCCTGCTCGCCGCGTGCCGCGACGCCCCGCCCGAGCCGCCGCGCGAGGATCGAATCCTCACGCTCCGCTATTGGCAGGCCCCGACGCTGCCCGGCCCCTACCTGGCCTCCGGGTTCAAGGACATGGACGCCGGCGCCGTCACGCTCGAGCCGCTGGCCAGCTACGGCCCCGACGGCGCCCTCGTGCCCCGGCTGGCCGTCGACATCCCGACGATCGCCAACGGCGGCGTGGCGGCGGACCAGACGTCGATCACGTGGACGCTGCGCGAGGGGCTGAAGTGGTCGGACGGCAGCGACATGACCGCCCGCGACGTGGTCTTCACCTGGCGCTACTGCACGCACGCGGAGACCGGCTGCACGAACGCCAGCGCCTTCGCCGGGATCGCGTCCGTGCAGGCCGTCGACGAGCGCACCGTCGAGATCCGCTTCGACGCGCCGACGCCCTATCCGTACAGCGCCTTCGTGGGCGCCGGCACGCCGATCATCAACGCCGAGCAGTTCGCCGACTGCGTCGGCGCGGCCGCGCGAAGTTGCCACGCGCAGAACACCGCGCCGCTCGGCACCGGCCCCTACCGCATCATCGAGTTCACGCCGAACGACGGGGCCGTCTACGAGCGCAACCCCCACTACCGGGGCGAGCCCCCCTACTTCGACCGCGTGATCCTGCGGGGCGGCGGCGACGCGCTGTCGGCCGCCCGCGCCGTGCTGGAGACGGGCGAGGCCGACTACGCCTCGAACCCGCAGGTGGAGCCCGAGCAACTCGCGGCGATGGAGGCGGCCGGCCTGGGCGAGGTCGTGGTGGCGTTCGCCGGCATCGTCGAGCGCATCGTGGTCAACCAGACGAATCCCGACCCCGCGCTGGGCGACGATCGCTCGGACTACCTGGACGGGGCGAACCCGCACCCGTTCCTCACCTTCACGCCGATCGCCCAGGCGATGTCGATGGCGATCGACCGCGCCCGGCTCGCGGATGACCTCTACGGCTTCGCCGGGCGGCCCGCGTGCAACCTCGTCGCGGCGCCCGCGCGCTACGCCTCGGCCGCGAACGAGGGCTGCCTCGTGCAGGACATCGAGGGGGCCAAGCGGCTGCTCGACGAGCACGGCGTCGTGGACGGCGACGGCGACGGCGTGCGCGAGTACCAGGGCGTGCCGCTGCGCGTCAGCTACCAGACGACCGTCAATCCGGTCCGCCAGGAGACGCAGCGGCTGATCCGCGGCTGGTGGGAGCAGATCGGCATCGAGGTCGAGTTGCTGCAGCACGACGCCAGCGTCTTCTTCGGCGGCGACCCGGTCGTCGAGGAGGCGTCGTACCGGCGCTTCCTGGCCGACGTGCAGATGTACGCGACCGGCCCCGGCCCCGACCCGCAGGACCATCTGTCGAGCTGGCTGTGCAGCGAGGTCCAGGCGAGCGGCGACGGCTGGGCCGGGAGCAACAACCCGCGCGCCTGCAACGCCGACTACGACGCGCTCTTCGCCGAACTCGCCGCGACGCCGATCGGGCCGGAGCGCGACGCCCTCGTCCGGCAGCTGAACGACATCCTCGTGCAGCGCTACTACGAGATCCCGCTGGTGGTGCGGGGCTCCGTCTCGGCGCATCTGCACACGCTGCGCGGCGTCCGCGTCAACGGCTGGGACAGCGAGCTGTGGAACATCGGCGAGTGGCGCCGCTGAGGGGCCGGCGGGGCCGCGCGGTTGTGAGGACGATCGCCGCGGGATAGACTCGGGTCGCTTTCCCCGGCCTTATCCAGCATCGAATTCACATCCGGGAGTCGCAGCATGACTGATCACGTCAGGGCCGTCGTCCGCATCCGGCAGCGCACCGCCGCCGCCCTCGCCCTCACCCTCGCCCTCGTCGCGATCCTCGCGATCGCCCCCGCCTGCGGCGGCGACGACCCCGAGCCCGAGCCGGCCCCGGCGCCCGCGGCCGCGGCCGCGGCCGAGCAGGCCGAGCCCGCCGAGCAAGCCGAACCCGCCGAACAAGCCGAGCCCGCCGAGCAAGCCGAGCCCGCCGAGCAAGCCGAGCCCGAAGAGCAGGCTGAGCCCGAGGAGCAAGCCGAGCCCGCGGAGCAGGCCGAACCCGCGGAGCAGGCCGAACCCGCCGAGGAACCGGAAGCTCCCGCCATGCCCAGCCCGATGGAGATCGCGGCCGACGGCGTGACCGTCGGCGAGATCGTGTCGATGCTCGGCGACGCCGAGGTCGAGTGCATCCGGCAGGGCATCGGGCCCTCCGTCTTCGACGCCGCGATGGCCGTCCCGGTGAACGTCGGGGTGGCGAGCGGCCCCGTCGCGGCGCCCATCTTCAGCTGCGTCTCGGCCGTGAACGCCGCGCCGGTCGCGACGGCCCTGATCGTCGCCGAGATCGGCCTGAGCGCCGAGACGGCCGACTGCCTGGTCGGCGTGCTCACCGAGACGCCCACGCCGCACTTTCCGATCACGCTCGAGGCGGCGGCGGCGATGCTCGTCTGCATGAGCGCCGACGAAGCCGCGAGCGCCGCGGCGGTCTTCGGGCTCGCGGAGGAGGAAGAGGAAGAGGCCGCCGCCGATCCCGAGGAGGAGGAAGCCGCGCCCGAGGAGGAAGCCGCGCCCGCCGAGCCGGAGGAGCCCGAGGCCGCGACGGACATCGAAGCGCCCGGCGGCCTCACGGTGGGCGAGATCCTGGCGATGCTCGACCAGTCCGAGGTCGCCTGCGTTCAGGCTCAGGTGGGGCCCGCCATCAACGCCGCCCAGGGCGTCATGGTCACGACCGAGATGGCGGGCGGACCCATCGCGGGGCCCATCTTCGGCTGCGTCTCGGCCGAGAACGGCGCCCGCGTCGCCACGGCGCTGCTCGCCGCCGAGATCGGCCTCAGCGCCGGGACGGCCGCCTGCGTCGGCGGCGTCTTCGCCGCCATCCCCGGCCCGCTCTTCCCCATCCCGGCCGACGCCGCGCCCGAGCTCCTCGCCTGCAT
>JAPOXB010000026.1:0-23954 GCA_026707335.1 Chloroflexota bacterium | reverse complement strand
GCGTCGGCGGCGTCTTCGCCGCGACGTCCGGCCCGCTCTTCCCCATCCCGGCCGAAGCCGCGCCGCATCTGCTCGCCTGCATGACCGAAGCCGAGGCCGCCCGCGCCCAGTCCGTCCTGGGCGGCGGCTAGCGCGCCGCGTGGGGCAGCGGGCGTTCGCTAACCGCGCCCCGCCCGACGGTCCTCGCCGGCTGGGCCGGCAGTGGCGCCGGGGATGCGGTACTCCGACCAGCCGACGCTTTCGGTGCGGGGCGCACCGCCCGGCGGGGTGATCGTGCGCAGGGCGCCGACGCGCAGGAGCCGCGGCGACGCCGCGGTCGCCCGCTCCCGGTCCTCATCGCCGTGCCCCGCGACGGTGATCTCGACGGCCGGCAGATCGGGGACGGGCGCGCGGAACACCGCCGCGACCCGCGCGTCATCGACCGTCACGTCGAGCAGGACCGGAAACGGGTAGGGGTTGCGGAAGCGCAGGTCGAGCACGCCGTAGAGGATGGTCGCGTCGCGGCCCAGCTCGTAGTAGCGCGACTCCCCGTAGACATCGGTGGAGTGGGCGTGGCGCTCGACCACGTCGAGCCCGGCCAGCAGCCCGGCGTTGTACAGCACCGTCGAGAGCAGGCAGGTGGAGCCGCCCTCGTCCATGGCGATGCGGCCGTCGACGAGCACCACGCCGGGGAGGTAGCCGCGGCGCGCGCGGGGCCGCCCGGCGCAGCGCCAGAGCGAGAACACCTGGCCGGGGTCGACCCGGAGGCAGTGCAGCGCGGAGGCCATCAGCCGCTGGTTGTGGCGCTTGGCGGCGGCGTACTGCTCCTGCCCGGCATAGATGATGAACGGCAGTTGGTAACCGGAGAAGCGGTGGGGGAATGCGGCCGGGTCGCCGCGGCGGCGCGCGAAGTCGACCCGGCGGCGGCGGTCGCGCAGGCAACGCCGGGCGACCGCCACGCGCGCGCGCAGCCGGTAGGGCAGCCAGCGGCGGCCGGCACGGCGCACCCTCGTGACGATGTCAATGGCGGCGGCGGAGGTCGACTGAGGCACGGCACGCCTCGCGCTCGACCACGCAGGGTCGAGGTCCTCGTACCGCCAGTTGAATTCCCCGTCTCAATTCACTGTACGCCCTGGGGCCGCAGGTCTCAACGGGGGTGGGGTGGGGGTGGGGCGGGCGAGTACGCCGCCGCCGTCAGTGGCGCGGGGGGCCCACCGTCCGCGGCGGGAAGTCGGCGAGGCCGGCCGGGGCAGGGCCCCTCACCCGCCCCCTACCACTGCACAAACATCGGCATGGATCACTCGCGGATGCGGATCCGTGAGTCTTCCACGATCCAGAGTTGGCCCGTTGGGGATGACCGTCCCAGTCGCTCGATCAGAGCGGCGCCGACCTCCAGAAGGGCGTGCCGTGCCGCGGTCGACAGCCGAAACACCACGATCCCGAAGTACTCGGAGGGCGGGTAGGTCCGTATGTCGGAGAAGTCCAGGTCCTGAGAGACGAGCACCCGTTCCTCGTCAATGCAAACAGCCGCCACCTCCGCGTCGGACGCGCCACCCAGACCTTCGTCGACGACCGTGTCCGTGTCGAGGCCGGATTGCGTGAACAGGTGCTTCAACTCAATCGGCAGGTTCTCGTCGAGCTTGACCCGCATGGGGGCTGCCCCTATGCGCCGAGCGGCACAATGCGTTCCTTCGCCAAGTCGGCGGCGTAGTGGAGGACCGCCTTCACCGCGTCGGGCGACACGGACGGATAGCTCTCGGCGATCTCAGCCGGCGTGAGTCCCGCAGCCAGGTTGTCCAGGATGACGCTGACCATGACGCGGGTACCGGCGATGCAGGCCTGCCCGTGGCAGACGTTCGGATCGACGGTGATGTGCTCACGCCATTCCATGGTCGTTCGATCCTAGATCAGGCGAGCGTGCTCTGCTTGCGTCGCTCGGGCGGGCAAAGGAACCCGCGGCGCGCCTCACCCGCCCCCTACCACTGCACGAACATGGGCATGACTGCTCGCCTGTCACAAACGGCGGTTCGGGGTTCCTGCCCTTCCGCAGGACTTTCGCGCTGAATTGGTGAGCTGGTGCCCGGGAATAGCGAGTCACTCGGTCGCCCAGCCTGACAGACCGGCGTGTTGGCAGGTTGGCGTTTTGCCGCCCCATGTAGTTCGAATCTACCAGGATGAGCCCGACTTGACGATAGGCAGTACCACCTCCGAGGTACTGTTCATCCTCTAGCCGTGGGCTCGATGGCGATGCCCACCATCCTCGACTTCGATTTCCAGGCTGTAGCGATTGGGCAGCCGCATGCCGACGCGTGATCCAGGTCCTGATCAACCTGCTAGCCAACGCGGCCCGGCACTCGGCGGAGGGCGCGCCCATCCGGCTCGCGGGCGAGCGGCAGGACCCCCAGGTCCAGGTCTCGGTCAGCGACCAGGGGGTCGGCATCGCCGTCGAGGATCTGCCGCGGCTGTTCCGCACGTTCGCCCGGCGCGACGCGGAGAGCGGCGGCGCGCCGGCCCGCGCGGGCTTCGGGCTGGCCATCTGCCAGGGCATCGTGGAGGCGCACGGGGGCCGCATCTGGGCTCAGAGCGACGGACCGGGACATGGCGCGCGGTTCCACTTCACGCTGCCCGCGACCGAGACGGCACCGCCCGAGACGGCATCCGGATCGGGGCCGACGGGCGGTGGGCGGTTGCGGGTGCTCGCGGTCGATGACGACCCACAGACCCTCCGCTACGTGCGCGACTCGCTCGCCGAGGCGGGCTACGAGCCGATCCTGACCGGCCATCCCGACGCCGTGCACGACCTGATCGCGGAGCACCGCCCGCATCTGGTGCTGCTGGACCTGATGCTGCCCGAGACCGACGGCATGGCGCTGATGCAGCGGATCCCCGAACTGCGCGCCCTCCCGGTGATCTCCGTCTCCGCGCACGGCGGCGATCACAGGGTTGCCCGCGCCCTCGAGCTGGGCGCCGATGACTACATCGTCAAGCCGTTCTCGCCGACCGAGTTGATCGCCCGGATCAAGACCGTGCTGCGCCGTTCGGCGCTGAACCGGAGGCTGGAGGCCGAGCCCGCGGAGCCGTTCGCCTATTGGGAGCTGACGATCGATTACCGCGAGCGCTTGGTCACGCTTGCCGGTGGCCCCCTGCAGCTGACCAACCTCGAGTACCGCATGCTGGTCGAGCTTTCGCTGGGGGCCGGTCGCGTGCAGACGCACGCCGAGCTGCTGCCACGGGTCTGGGGTCCGGAGCACCCCGGCCGTAGCGGCGCAGTACGGACGCTGATCCCGCAGCTGCGCGGGAAGCTGGGCGACAACGCAGCCGACCCGGCCTACATCTTCAACGTCCCGCGCGTCGGCTACCGGATGCCCCGGCCGGGCGGGCCGGACCCGGGCGAGTAGCCCCCGGGAACGATAGCGACGGCCTCAGGCGGGCCGTCGCCTGAGGCTGGCGAACACCGACGGCGTCGCGGGGAGCCGACTTGAAGCCGGGTTCGGCGGACTCCCTCGACCGCTTCACGCCCGGGCTGAGGGCCGATCGCCTCGCTGAATTCCATGGCAATTGTACGCCTTTCCCCGCTTGCTACACTCCGCTTGGCGGCTCGCACGTGCGAACCTAGCTAGGCGTGGGGACCAACAGGCGATGCGGGACAGACTTGTCGGTCTCTACGCTGATCTTCGGCGCAGGCGCCGACATCACCCTGCCCGATGTCGGTCGTGTTCGTGACTGAACGGGACGATTCCACCGGCGTCACGCCACGCCCGTCCCGTGGGAACCATCTTGAAGAAGCACCACGATGTCCCTGGCCCCGAGAGGCTTTTCTGCCACGGTTGCCGGGATGGACTCGTGAGCCGGTCGTGGCGACCGCTCTACGCGCACTCAGCGAACGAGCGAGGTGAGCGGCAACTTCTCTCCGACCACTTGCTCAACGTCGCCGACCTCGCGCGCCGGTCGGCGGACGCCTTCGGCGGCGGTGAATTGGCGTTCACTGCTGGACTCTGGCACGACGTGGGCAAGGCCGACCCTGCGTGGCAGCGCTACCTGCTGGAGAGCGAAGCTGGGGCGCGCCGACCTAGTACAGGCCCGGATCACAAGTGCGCGGGCGTCCTGCTGGCCGAGGAGGCCGATCAGCCATGGTTCGTGGGGTACCTCATCCACGCGCATCATGGAGGTCTCGCCGATCCGCGAACCGGCTTCCGGGCGTGGTTGGAGCAGAAGCGGGATCTCCCCGGGCCCAGGCACGCCCTCGACGCCCTGCAAGAGGAGGCGCCGGAGCTCTTGCGCCAGCCGGCGGCGAGGACCCCATCGCACCTCACAAGGGAGTCCCTCGCCGCCGAGTTCTTCCTGCGCATGACGTACTCGGCGCTGGTCGATGCCGACAGCCTCGACACCGAGGCGCACTACCTGGGTGGCGCGCCGGTGGGGCGCGGGAGCGGCCTCACGCTCACTGAGCTCTGGGGTCTCTACCAGGCCTTCCATGCGAAGCAGAAGCCCTCGCAGGGCAGCGTCAATGCCGTCCGCCGGGAGGTGCATGACGCGTGCTTGCGGGCCGCGACCGAGCCGACCGGCGTCTTCCGGCTCGCGGTCCCCACCGGCGGCGGCAAGACACGGTCGGCGATGGCGTTCGCGCTCCGCCATGGGGTGGAGCACGGACTGCGACGCGTCATCGTGGCGGTGCCCTTCACGACGATCACTCAGCAGACGGCCCGGGTCTACCGAGGCATCTTCGGCGACGACCGGGCCGTGCTCGAACACCACTCCGCGGCCGGCGAGGGCACCGGCGCCGGGGAAGACGATGGCAGTCCGGCCGGGGACGCGGTGTGGCAGCGGCTCGCCGCCGAGAACTGGGATGCGCCGATTGTCGTCACGACGACCGTGCAGCTCTTCGAAAGCCTCTTCTCGAACCGGCGCGGTAAGACGCAGAAGCTCCACAATCTCGCGAAGAGCGTGATCATCCTGGACGAGGCCCAGGCGCTCCCGGCCGGCCTCCTCTCCCCCATCCTCGACGGCCTCCGTCGCCTGACCGAGCATTACGGCGCGACTGCCGTGCTCTCCACAGCGACACAGCCTGCCTTCGACCTGATCAAGGAGTTTCGCGAAGTCGAAGCACGCGAGATCATTCCGAACCCCTCCCACCACTTTGAGGCGCTACGACGCGTCGAGTACGAGTAGCGAACGAACGAATCGCAGCAGTGGCCGCAGGTTGCGAATTGGATGCGCGGGGAGCGCAGCGCGCTCGCCATCGTGAACACGAAGCGGCACGCAATGGAGTTGCTGGACGCGCTGGACGATCCGCGTGCTCTGCACCTCTCGACGCTGCTCTGCGGAGCGCACCGCAGCGAAGTGATCGAAGAGATCCGGCGGCGGCTCTCGAGTGGAGAGCCGTGCCGCGTTGTCAGCACCCAGGTCGTCGAGGCGGGCGTCGATCTGGACTTCGCGACGGTCTTCCGCGCCGAGGCCCCGCTCGACGCCATCATCCAGGCGGCCGGGCGCTGCAACCGCGAGGGGAAGCTCGACGGTCACGGCAGGGTGATCGTCTTCAGACCACCCGACGAAGCCTCGCCGCCGGGCCTGTATCGCTCCGGCAGGGATGTCGCGAGAGTCGTCCGGGAGCGGCCCGGCTTCGATCCCGACGACCCACGGGCCGTGCGGCAGTTCTTCGAACTGCTCTTCGGCGTGGCCGTGGATCCGGACAGGCAGGGGATCCAACGCCTACGCAGCCGTCTCGACTTCCCGGCCGTGGCGGACCGGTTCCGCATGATCGAGGAGGACACCTGCGACGTCATCGTCGACTACCCCGAGTCGGATACCGCGAAGATCGATCGCCTCGTTGAGCAACTGCGGGGCGGAGAGCGGCGGCCCCGCGAGGTGCTGCGGGATCTCCAGCCGCACATGGTCTCGCTCTATCGGCGCGAGTACGAGCGCCGGCTTCAGGAACGGTTCATCGAAGAGGCGATGCCCGGCGTCGGGCGTTGGCCCATGGGCTACTACGACGCCGTGCGGGGCATCACGGTTTCCGACCCGGAGAGCATCGTGTGAGCCCGGCCGGCGTGCGTGCGGGAGTGCGCGCCACGGGGAGATGGCTTGTCTTGTAGGGGAGGACGTCATGAGCACGGATGGACGAGGAGGAGCGTTGCAGGGGAACCAGCGATCACTCGAAGTCAAGCTCTGGGGCGACTACGCGTGCTTCACGCGCCCCGAGATGAAGGTGGAGCGCGTGACCTACCCGGTCATGACGCCGTCCGCCGCGCGCGGCGCGCTCGAGGCGATCTTCTGGAAGCCGCAGGTCGCTTGGCGGATCGAGGAGATTCACGTCCTCAAGCCGATCGCCTACGCATCGATCCTACGCAACGAGATCAACGACCGGCAAAGCGATCGCTCGGCGCGTGGCTGGGCTCGGTACGGCGGCGGCTACGACGCCTCCGCAAACCGCGCGCAGCGCCATACCCTCGCGCTGCGCGACGTCGCCTACGTCGTGTGCGCTCAACTCGTCCTCAAGGACGGCGTCAACGACAACATCGCCAAGTACCGCGACCAGTTCCGCCGGCGCGTCGCCTCCGGGCGCTGTTTCGCCACGCCCTACCTCGGCTGCCGCGAGTTCAGCGCCGCGTTCGGCGAACCGGGGCCGCGCGACACGCCGATCCACCACAGCGAGAACCTTGGGCTCATGCTCCTCGACATCAACTACGACGCGGCCGGTCGCGGCAAACAGCGGTTCTTCCACGCCTCGCTCGATCAGGGCGTGCTGCGTGTCCCGGACCGGTTCCTCGATGTCGGCTAATGCTGCTCGGCAAGCTGAAGGAGTACGCGGACGAGCGACTAGCGAGTCGACTGCCGCCGCTGTATGCGCACACGCCCGTTGCCTGGATCGTCATGCTCGACTCCGACGGCCGCCCACTCTCGCCACAGCCGGTTTCGCGTATCGACGCCAGCATGACGCGGGGGAAGCGTGGACTCGACATGGTGGCGCCGGAAGTGCAGCGCTCGGCCGGTATCAAGCCGCTGCTGCTCGCCGACAACGGGGAGTACACGTTCGGCAGAGCGCGGGATCCGGCCAAGCAGGACCGCGTCGATCGGGCGCACGCCGCCTATCGCGACCTGCTCGATCGCTGCGCGGCCGCCACGGAGGAGCCTGCGGTGCTGGCCGTGAAGCGCTTCTACGAGCGTGGGGGAGCCGCCCTGCTGGACCTCGGCACGGAGTGGGACTACGGGCTCAAGGTCACATTCGAGGTGACCTTCGAGGACGACACCCGCCAGCGCCCCATCGACCTGCCCGCGGTGCAGGCCTTCTGGCTGGCGGTCAACGCACCCGGCGGGGATGCGAGCGACCAATGCCTCGTCTGCGGCGAGAACAGGCCGGTCCTGGACCGGCTGCAGTCGAAGATCAAGGGCATTCGCGGCGGACAATCCTCGGGCACCTCGATCATCTCCGCCAATGCCTCCGCGTTCGAGTCGTACGGCATGGAGGCGTCCCGGATCGCGCCCACGTGCCGGGAGTGCGGGGAGGCCTTCACGCGGGCGCTCAACAGCCTGCTCGGGGATGAGCGCACAAGCATCGGCATTGGCGACGCGACGTTCGTCTTCTGGACCCGCGGCGCAGTTGACTTCGACTTGGGCACGTTCATGCGGGATCCGGATCCTGGGGAGGTCCAGGCCCTGCTTGAGTCCGTGAACAAGGGGCGCCATGGCGTTGTACGGGACGACACCGCCTTCTACGCTGCCGCGCTCTCCGCAAGTGGCGGCCGCGCCGTCGTGCGCGACTGGATCGATACGACCGTGAGCGGTGCGCAAGACAGCGTCGCGCGGTGGTTCGGCCTCCAGCGCATCGCCAACCCCCGGAGCGACGATCCCATGGGTGCACAGCCCCGCCCACTCGGCCTCTTCCAGATCGCGGCTTCGACGGTCCGGACCGCCAGCGATCTCCCCGTCACGACGCCTCGATCGCTCTTCCGGGCCGCGCTGCAGGGCACGCCGGCCCCCATGGGGATCGCCTATCAGGCCGTCCGGCGCTGTCGCGCGGAGCGGGGCGTCACCCGTCCCCGCGCCGCTCTCATCAAGCTCGTTCTGCTCAGTCAAGAGGCACAGCCCCCGAAGGAGGACTCCATGGTTGCCTTGGAGCCGGAACATCCCGCCCCGGCCTACCACTGCGGGCGCCTGCTCGCGGTGATCGAGAGCGTGCAGCGGGCCGCGCTCCCCAACGTGAGCGCCACTATCGTCGACCGCTACTACGGCTCCGCCTCGTCGACGCCGGCGGTCGTGTTCGGCGCGCTGCTGCGCGGCGCGCAACCGCACCTCGCGCGGCTCGAGCGCGACCGGCCCGGCGCCTACGCCGGCCTGCAGCGACGCCTGGAGGAGGTATGCGCGCGCATCGGAGAGTGGCCGGCGACCTTGGCGCTCAAGGAGCAGGCGCTGTTCTCGCTCGGCTACTACCACCAGCGGGCGCACGACCGCGCCGAAGCCATCTCCCGCCGTGAGTCACAAGACACCACCAACGAGACCACTGCCAAAGCAGAAAAGGAGACCCGATCATGACCACCCCTGCGACCGCCGCCATCACTACCGACGTCGGCCGCCGTCACGACTTCGTCCTGCTGTTCGATGTCCGGGACGGCAACCCCAACGGCGACCCCGATGCCGGCAACCTGCCCCGCGTCGACCCCGAGACGATGCAGGGGCTTGTGACCGACGTCGCGATCAAGCGCAAGGTGCGCGACTACGTCGACCTCGCTCACGGTGACGGACGCTTCAAGATCTACGTGCAGCATGGTCAATTCTTGGGGGAGCGGAGGAAACGCGTCTTCGATGAACGCACGACAGGAGAGACGAACCCGAGCGTGAGCGATGCACAGGGCTGGATGTGCGCGGAGTTCTACGACATCCGCATGTTCGGCGCCGTGATGTCCATGCGGGAGCACAACGCGGGCCAAGTGCGCGGGCCGATGCAATTGACGTTTGCGCGCTCGATCGATGGCATCGTGCCCCTCGACTCCAGCATCGTCGGCCCTGCGCAGAACCGGCAGGACGTGAACCGCGACGACGCGGGCGATCAGGCGACCAACTTCGGGACGATGGGCCGCAAGTCCACGGTCCCTTACGGGCTGTACCGCGCGCACGGGTTCTTCAACCCCCACTTCGCCGAGAAGACCGGCGTGGACGGCGACGACCTCGCGCTCTTCTGGAACGCCCTGGAGATGATGTGGGATGTGGATCGCTCGGCCGCGCGGGGCGAGATGGCCTGCCGCGGTCTCTACGTCTTCAGCCACGAGAGCAAGCTCGGCAACGCAGCCGCGCACCGGCTCTTCGACCTCATCCAGACGCCACCGAGCGGGGCGGCCGCGCCGCGATCGTTCGCCGACTACGCCATCGGGCGCCCGCCCGACGGCGAGGTCGAGGGGGTGCGGGGAGTGACCCTGACCACGCTGGTGGGATGAGCGGCGACGCGGCCACCCCCTGGGGCGAGCAGGGATCGCTCACCGTACCCATCTCGGCGATCGAGCACTTCTCCTACTGCCCCCGGCAGTGCGCCCTCATTCACGTCGAGCAAACCTTCGACGAGAACGTGTTCACTGTTCGCGGGCGGATCTCTCACGAGCGCGTCGACGGCGGCGAGACCGAAAATCGGCCCGGCATTCGCGTGCTGCGTGGGATTCCGCTGTGGTCGGATCGGCTCGGCCTGCGCGGGAAGGCGGACCTTGTTGAACTGCGGCCGGGCCATCCGCCCTTCCCCGTCGAGTACAAGGTCGGGCGAAGGCGTCCGCCGCACGCCGACCTGCAGTTGTGCGCGCAGGCGTTGTGCCTCGAAGAGATGCTCGGCACGGACGTGCCCGCCGGCGCGATCTACTCACACGCCGAGCGGAGGCGCCACCGGGTCCGCCTCACCCATGCGCTGCGACAGCGAACGGTGATGTTGGTCGATGAGATCCGAGCGCAGCTGCAGCGGCAGATCCTGCCGCCGGCCGTCGACGATGCGCGCTGCCCGCCCTGCTCACTTGTCCACGCCTGCCTCCCGCAGGTGGTGGCGCGGCCGGCGCGCCTTCGCGGCCTGCAAGGTGCGCTGTTCCGACCACTGAACCCGGCCGAGGACGATGCGTGAACTGCTCGGCACACTCTATGTGACCACGCAGGACGCGGTCCTGCGTCTCGACCACGACACCGTGCGAGTCATCGTCGAGCGGGAGACGCTCGCGCGGCTGCCGCTCGTGCGCCTGCAGGCGATCATGGTGTTCGGCCGGGTGACGGTGACGACGCCACTGATTCACCGCTGTGCGGAGGACGGCCGGGGACTCGTGTGGCTCACGCGCCGTGGACGCTTCCGGGCGCGCCTGACGGGGGGCACCCTGGGGAACGTGCTGCTGCGGCGCGCCCAGTACGAGGCGCTTGCCGATCCGGAGCGGACACGGAGGCTGGCGAGGCAATGCGTGGCGGGGAAGGTGCAGAACGCCCGAACCCTGATGCTCCGCGCCGCTCGCGACAGCCCCGCCGAAGAGGACGGGGAGGAACTTCGTGCGGGCGCGGACCGGCTCGCCGGGCTCCTCCGGGAGATTCGGGAGGCGACCGATCTCGATGTGCTGCGCGGGCTCGAAGGGACGGCGGCGAGAGCCTACTTCGCGGCGTTCCCCAGCATGGTGCGTGCGGATCAGCCTGCGTTCACGTTGGGCGGTCGCAACCGGCGGCCCCCGCGCGACCGGACCAACGCGCTCCTGTCCTTCTGCTACGCCCTGCTGCGCGCGGAGTGCGAGGCCGCGCTTGAGGGCGTCGGGCTCGACCCGCAGCTGGGGTACTTGCACGGGCTGCGGCCTGGTCGGCCGGCGCTGGCGCTGGACCTGATGGAGGAGCTCCGGCCCGCGTTCGCCGACCGGCTCGTGTTGCGCGTGATCAATCGCCGCCAGATTCGCGCTGGCCACTTCGACCACATGCCGGGCGGTGCAGTGAGCCTCAACGAGGAGGGGCGCCGGGCGACGTTGTCGGCTTACGAGAAGCGCAAGGAGAGCGCGGTCCCGCACCGGCTGCTCAAGGAGCGGATCCCCGCGGGACTCGTCCCCCATGTCCAGGCGCGCCTGCTCGCTCGGCATCTGCGGGGCGACCTGCAGCACTACCTGCCGTACCTCGCGAGCTAGCGTGTGGCAGGCGAGATTGGAGGCGGGATGGAGATCCTCGTTGCGTACGATGTCGCCACCGACGACTCGGCCGGGCGCAGGCGACTGCGTCGCGTCGCGCAAGCCTGCGAGGCGTACGGCCAGCGGGTGCAAAAGTCGGTCTTCGAGTGTGTTCTCAGCGATGCGGACTTGGAACTGCTCATCTCGCGGCTCCGGGGGGAGATGGATGAGACGACCGACAGCGTCCGCATCTATCGTCTTCGCGAGCCGCTCAGCCGGCACCTGCAGACGTTCGGCGTACAGCAGCCGTTCGACCAGAGGGGTCCGCTCGTCTTCTGAGCAAGCTGGCCCCGCGCGAACCGTCGGCGCTCAGCCCCCGGCGGCTCGCCCGCGCACTTCTGCCACTCCTGCGCACGCGGCCGACCGAGGGACCTCGGGGGTCGGTTTTGCGTAGGGTGACAGTTGGCCCGGATCGGGTGAGAATCCAGGGTGTGGGCCCCCCGTGAGGGGGGCCACAGGGCTGCGCCCGGCCCTCGGGTCGGGCGAGGATTGAAACATCTGCTCCTTGAGGAAGTCGCTCAGGTCGCCCTGCGGCTGCGCCCGGCCCTCGGGTCGGGCGAGGATTGAAACGCGTAGGCCAGCGACACCGCGACCTACTCAACGCCGCCCGCCTCGACCCCGCCCCGTTCCGGGGCTATCCCAGCTACGCACTCTCAAACCTGGGCGGCCAGATCAGCAAGACGCGCAAGCGTCTCGCGCGCCTCGAACGCGCCGCCGCCAGCTAGCACGACGGCGCGGGCTCCGGCTCGCCCCCGCTGGAGCGACCATGCCCGGCACCCTGCGCAACCCCTCGCACACCCTCGCCCAGCGGGGCGGCGTCTACGGCTGCACCAGTCGCGCCGCCACCGGCGTCGCCCTGGCGTTCCCCTGCGCTCGGCCCGGCTACGGCCCGCCGCTCACCCCCATCGCCCATCTAGTCGAATCCGCCGCCGCCTAGGGCCTGTTCACGTTAGTTGCAGGGCGTCGTAGATGACGGCGAGGTGGATGAACGCGAGGAAGACGGCGTCGAGCTTGTCGTAGCGGGTGGCGATGCGCCGGAAGCGCTTGAGCCGGCAGAAGAAGCGCTCCACCTCGTTGCGCCGGCGATAGAGCACGCGGTCGTACGCCCAGGGCTGCGCGCGGTGGCGCAGCGGCGGCACGACCGGCCGGTAGCCCAGGGCCCGTGCCCGCGCCCGCGTCGCGTCGCCCTCGTAGGCGCGATCCATCACCAGCGCCGGCGTCCCCTGCACCGGACCGAAGCGGTCCAGCAGCGCGCGGCCCCAGGGCGCGTCGCCCGCCTGGCCGGGGCTGAGCGCCAGCACGAGCGGCGTGCGATCGTCCGCGACCAGCGCGTGCAGCTTGGTCGTCAGCCCGCCCCGCGAGCGGCCGATCGCTTGGCCCCCCTTTTTCGGGGGGCGCCGCTGCCGGCCGCGTGCAGCTTGATGATCGTGCTGTCCAACGACAGCGCCTCCAGATGCCGTGCCGCGCCCTGGTCACCCTGGAGTTCACGCCAGACCCGCTCCAGCACGCCCCGCTTGGCCCAGCGGTTGATCCGCACGTAGACGGTGTGCCAGTTGCCGAAGCGCGGCGGCAGCCCCCGCCAGGTACACCCCTCCTTGCCCACGTAGAGCAGCGCGTTCAGGGCTTGCCGGTGGGGAATGGTGAGACTGCCTCGGGGCGTGGGGAGCAGGGGCGCAATCCGCTCGTACTGGGCATCGGTCAGTTCCATGGGACCCCTCGGCCCCACCACCTGCACCGCCCCACACTCTGCCACGACTCCGCCCTAAGGTGAACAGGCCCTAGCTGGCCTGGGCCGCCCCCGCCTGGGAGCGCCTCGACCAGCCCATCCCCCTGCAAAGCGCGTGGTGGATGTCGCCAGCGAACGAGCTAGCCGCCTGCTGCGCCCGGGCGGCCGACGAGTTGCAGGCCCTGCCCTGCCCGGTCTCTCCTGCACCCATTCTGCGAGCGTAGCACAGTGTGCTACAACGTACCTGGGCGGGCTGCACGCGCCGCCGCTCGAACAGCGAGAGGAGCGCTCCCGCCCCAGCCCCCACGCCGCAGGGCGACGCCGCACACACCCGCACGCCGAACGAGCGGACAGATCATGATTCCCAGCACTGCCCCCAGCCCGCCCCCAGCGGGCGCAACGCCGGAAGAAGCGCACGACCTGAGCCTCTCCCAGCTAGCCGGCCTGCCCGGCGTCAATCACTCGGAGTTTCGCGCCGTGCGCGAAACCCTGCCCTTCGGGCTCGGCGTCTCGACGACCGGCTACCAGTTGCTCCGCGTGCGCGAGAGCGACGACGATCCGACCCGGCCGACCCAGCTGCGCCTATCTTCGGCGGCCTCGACGGTCCCGCCATCCACCGCCGCATCCGCGCCGCCGCGCGCGCCGCCGGCCTCTCGCAGGCCGAGCGCTACGGCGGCCACTCACCTCGCATCGGGATGGCCGTGGATCTCGCCGCCGCCGGTATGGACCTCGGCAGCATCACCACCGCCGGCCGCTGGGCCAATCCCGCCACGGTGTCGCCCGCTACCTGCGCGCCACGGCGGCGCAGAACGGCGCCGTGGCGCGCTACAACGCCGCCGCCGACGAGTCCGCCCGCCTGCAGGCGGTCCTCGCCGATGCGCTCGACGACGAGGGCGACAAGGACGAGCCCCCGGCCGGCGCGCGCGGGCAGGCGCCCCTCGCCAGTCTGATCGACAACGACGACGCATGACGCGCGGCTGACCATCCCCAGCGATCCACGAGAGGAAACCCACCCATGCTTACCACCCGCAGCGTCCGGCTCAGCGAAGAGGATTGGGCCGCCATCAACACCCTGGCCAAGAGCGACGGCCGGTCGGCCTCCTGGGTCATCCAGCAGGCCGTCAAGGAGTACCTGCGCCGCCACGCCCCGACCGGGCCGACTCCCGCCACCCGGACGCCTGACCCTCCCCGGCCGTGAACGCCGCCCCATACCTCCGCTGCCCCCAGGCCGCCGCCCCCGGCAAGGCCCACTGCGACGACTGCCTCGCCGCGCACCGCGCCCGCGAACGTGCTCTGCGGCGCCACCGCCGCGCCGCAGGCCTCTGCGCCATGTGCACCGCTGCCGCCCTGCCGGGAAAATCGCGCTGCGCCGAACACTTGGCGGTGATCTCGGTGCACGTCCAGGCCTGGCGGGAGCGCCGCCGCGCCGAGGGCGGCTGCATCTACTGCACCGCCGACGCCGTGCCGGGCCTCGTCTCCTGCGAGGCGCACCGCGCCGCCGCTCGCGCCCGTGCTCGTGCATCGAGGGAGGGCCGCCCGCAGGAGACGCCCGCCGCCCCGCCCGCGCCCCCAGGAACGCCCTGACGGCCGCAAACCGGCGATCCCCTACCAGCCGGCGAGGGTCGGACCTGCTCCCGGGCGCAGCGGCCCCAGGACGCGCCCTACGGCCCCATCTCCGCTCCGAGCCTCGCTCCCCGGCTGCGCTATCCTCCCGGCGGAGCCGGGGGCGCTACCCCCGACGGTTCGGCGGGGAGTGAGGTTCAAGATGGCAGCAGAGCGAATGAAGCAATCGTTGGCGGGCGCAGTTGCGATTATGATTCTTGCCACGGTGCTCCTTACCGCAGGGAGCGTGGCCAGAGCCTCTGGACCCGGTTCGGACGAAACGCCCCCGCCACTCCCCCAGTGCGACCGAGCGGCGCATCCATCGTGCTACGGGGTGGATTCCTCGGCGGCGGCCTCCTTCCAGCCCCCCGATGGAGACGGATCTCTCGCGCTGATGGTGGACAACGGATCTGGATGGTCCGTCGAGTACAGGCTGAGGTCCTGGCGTATCGGCACGTCGAAGATTAAGTACGGCTTCGCGTACACCGACCGGCTTTCAGGGACGGGCGCGCACGAGCTTGAGGTTCACGGGGCACTCGTGCGGGATGTAGGCGCTGGTGGTGACTACGACACCGTCTACCAGTTCGATCCGGTGGTTGAGCATGACGGATACGTAATTGGTGGACAGACTGATGACTATCACGACGCTGGGGACGATCTATGGCTAGTCGCATCGGGCCACTACTACGATCACGGGGATAACGGCCACATCGATGCAAGCTGCGATGGCTGCATCGACCAATACTTCCAGGGCTCATGATGGCGAGTTCGGCCCACGGGAATCCCCAGCGGATGCTGGGGATTCCCGTGGTGGTCGTGCTAGGACTGCTCGCCCTGTCTTGCGCATCCCGTGATGGCTCTACGGCAGCGCCACACGACACCCCCGAAGAAGCACAGGTAGGCGTGGCGATCCAGACGTTCAGCTTTGAGGAGGGTCTGGGTCGGCTGGACGAGGAAACGCGCGAATGGGTCACGGGGTTTGCTGCCACAGTCCCCGCCGAGATCCCGGAGCATGCGCGCGCATCTGCTCAGTTCATCATCGATGCCCCGCAGGATCAGGTCTATCCGATCGCCGACGGTTCCGTCCGAGAGACTGTGGTGCTCGCGAACTATGGACCGAGGCCAATGGGGCAAGTGTTGCTCTGTCTGAGGAATGGGAAGCCAACCTCCTGCGGAAGCGCCCCCACGGATAGCCTTATCCCGCCTCGGTCCATCGCTTTCGTCGATCTTGAGATCTCCGCGACGACCGGGGACCGGCTCGACGTGCTGATCGTCCCGGATAACCAAGTCGGGGGGCCGCGCGGGGGCACGGGCCTTGGGAAAAAGCTCTTCGTCGGTGAGCGGCCAGCCCCGGCGGCTGCTCGGCCGGTGCCGGAAGCCGAGACGGAGCGCGCTTGGCCCTGGGAGGGCTGCGGATTCGCCCGGCTGCTCAGGGATCCTCCTCCCTGGCGTGAGAGCGTTCGCTTGCCTGCCGACGTCGATCGAGGGGCCGACATCTTCCTACTCATCGAACGTTGTCCGGGCCCGCCGGAAACGCTCACGCTGATACCGATCGCGGACGCGTCGCGGGTCATCGAGATGGAGGGCGAGGTGTGGGGCGGGCCGATCCGGATGGAGGGATCGACCCTGCTGGTGCGCGTCCCCGGGGAAGACCTCGCGGGACTGCACGAGTTCCAGGTCGTGGTATTGCGTGAGCGTTTCGGGAACGGCGAGGGACGCCCCGTCTGGTTCAGCGACGCGGCCGGGCTGAACCCCTAGCAGGGTGCTGAAAAGGGGATTATACGTGAAAGTTGACAGGTGGTCAGTCCAGACGCAGGCGCGAAATCTTCTCCTGAGTCCGCACCGCCTTCCGCCATCGCTCCCGCTGTGGCTCCGCAATCTCGTAGAACCACTGCGCGGCGTTACGGATGACATCGGCCACCTCGTGGTTCCAGGCTGACTTCTCCAGCGTCCCGCCAATCTCTGGGGTGTCGGAACTCTCATCCATCCGTGCGACCCACACGACACCGCCGTCAGGCTGGACGGACAGATCGAGTGTGGCGGTCCCGACCGGGCCGTCCACGTCGCGCAGCTTCATGCTGGCGCGGTGCACGTAGTCGCCGTCCGCACACACAATGGTCCATGTGAGTGCTACGCCCCCGGTGGTCATGGTGAATGGTTCTGGTTGCGTGCTAACGGCACCTTCCGTTCGCGACGACCCCCCTGCTGCTTCGCCGGGTCCGGCGGGTCGACCGCCGCGAAGATCGCGCGGGCGACCCGCTCCGGCGTCGCGTCGGGAGGCAGGAGGGGCGGCTGGATGCGACGGGGCCGCGTCACAGGCGCCGGATCGTCAGTCATGCCAGCACCCGCTCTCGGAGGTCGTAGAGCATCTGGGACGCCTCAACGAGCATCGCGTGCTGCTTCTCCAGCACGCCCGTGAGGCGATCCAGGTACCGTTCGTTCGCGGCGATCGCCTTCGCGTTCGCCTTGCTCCCCTGCCGGATGCCAGCCAGCGCGTGCGCCTGCGTCTCCAGGATGTCCTGGTGCTTCCGCAGGATGCGGCTGACGAGCTCCGCGTCATCAGACATGGCGGTCTCGTTTCCGTCCTGCACAGTGTAGGGGGTTCCACATCCGTACAGGAGTGCTTCGCGCGTGCTCCTCTCCGCGTCCAGATAGGGGCTGACAATAGCACATCTCGCGCCTAGCTTCCTGCCCGTCGTCGCAGACACCAACTCCATGCATGCGCCGCAAGGCACGGCCTCACGCCTCCTCGCAGCATGCATGAGTCGGGTGTCTGCGACGCAAGCGGGTCTTGCGTTGCGAGGAGGCACCTATGTCGGTTCGGATCATTACCATCGTCGCCCTAACCCTGGTGCTCTTGGTCTCCGCCCCCCTGGCGGGCTACCTGTACGCCCAATCCACCGTCTCGGCAGAGGTGCGCATCACCGCAGCACTCCAGGAGGACGGTCGGGTCGCCTTCGGCCTCCAGCAGCGTGTCGGTGACGAGTGGGGGGAGACGATCCTGCCGCAGGTCAACAAGTTCCCCTACGCCACCACGACCGTCGACCAGTGGCGGTACAGCTCGCCCGTCACCATTGAGATCACCATGCCAAGCGCTGAGAACGATCCGGCGGTGGAGGGGGCGCCAGCGACGAAGCCTCCGCCGGTCGACTCCTCGACCGGCGCTTGGGTGCGACTCCCGGAGTCCGGGGCGTATGGCCTCTGGGACGACGACCGTCGAGGTGCCATCCTCCTGGGCTGCGGGGATGGGGATCCGATCCTCGTGGTCGTGGCGACCGACGAGTACCTACTCAACGATCAGGGCGCCGATGGGATCTCCGTCCGGTACCGCATGGGGGAGAGCCAGTGGCAGACGGCTCGCTGGTGGAGCGATGAGGATTTCGACCTCGCCGGCGGGCTCCAGTCCGGCTTGAGTCCCATGGATCAATCGACCGCGTTCGCGACATGGCTGTCGTTCGCCTACACCCAGAGTACGACGTTCCACTTCTCCACCACAGATTACTACAGGGACACCTACACCGGGACATTCACCCTCACGGGCCTGCACGCCGTCCTGGCAGCCTTGCCGTGCTTCAGTGTGACCGGGTAGGCACGACTAGCCCGTCCCTCCGGTTGACAACCCGACCGCCACCCTCGATCCTGCGCGCGCTGCGGCGTGCGTGTACCTGAGGGAATGATTCATTGCGCCGCAGCGGGGGCGCGCCCCTCGTCCCAGTCGGGCGCGCCCTCTCTCTGCGGATCCAGGAAAGGAGCTTCTGATGCGGAAGAACGGACGGCAGTCGGCCGGCCCGTGGCCGGACGGCAGCAGTTTCTGGATGACGGGGGTCGCGGCCTACGCCGTCGCGATCACGATCCTCGTGGTGGCCGGCGTGCCCGGGGTGCTCGCGGTGGGCTTCGCGCTGCCCGTCGCGGCGCTGGCGATGATCACGGTGCATGCGCGGGATCGCATCATCATCGCGGTCGGCGTGGCCGCCGTCCTGGCAGTGATGGCGGTGATCATCACGCAGCACGAGGCGCTGCACGCCCACCCGCCCTCGGGGACGTGGACGGAGCACGACCACCAGAACAAGGAAAGCCTGCAGCGGGACGCGGCCGAGGCGGGGCAGGCGGCCGTCCAGGCGGGTGCCTGCGGGCCGGCCTACGGCGCCTGCTACAAGGGGATCCGGCTCATGCAAGGCGTCATCAAGGCGGAGCGGTACAAGCACCGGGAAGAACACCGCCGCAACCGAGTCGTCAACGGGTCGGACCAGGAGCAGCAGCGGGACCGCTTCACCTGCCGCTGGGAGACGCGCACACGACGCACACCGTCGTACGTCGAGGTCCGGTCGAGCGACGGGTCCACGAAGCGCGTCGTCGAGTACATCGTCTCGCAGTACAAGGTGCGGGTGTGCAGCACCAGCGATCCTGTGTCGACGCTGGCGAGCCGCGGGCGCTAGGGGCGGATTCTCGATCTTTTCCCGCATAGCGGGTAAACTCAGAACAGCCAGAGGGCCAGCGAAGGCTGGCCCCAGAGTGCCCGTCCCACCGGGCGGTATTGGGGTCTGTCCCAATCCTACCCCCTCGGACGTGGCGCGCGCAAGCCCGTTTCTGGGAGGGGGATCGTATGTCGCCCAGGCGAGAGGAATCCCGCAAGCGCACCTTCAGGCACCAGCGACACAGGCCCGTCACGCGGGAGGAGTACGACGCACTGCTCCAGCGCGTCGCGGCCCTGGAGGAATGGGTCGCGGCGATGAACACGGAGCGCGAGTACGAGAGTGTCGCTGCGTTCTACGGCGGGGTTGGCTGACCGCGATCAGGCCAGCGGCAACTGGTGCTCCGGCTCGGCGATGAGGTCCGCGTAGCGCAGACGGCGGCCGACCATCCCCCGCGCCACGACCGTCATCTGGGCGATCGTGTCCAGGTCGCGGATGTTGTGCCGCCCCGCGAACTCATGGATGTACCGCTGAAGGTGCTTGGGGCTCATGCGATGGTAGGTCCCGTAGTAGCCCCGCTTCAACAGTGCCCAGAACGACTCGATGCCCTGCGTGTGGGCCTGCCCACGGACGTACTCCCCGACGCTGTGCCGGACCGTCTGGTGATGCGGCAGGCCGATGTAGGCACCATGCTCGTCCGTGTAGACCTCGGCCTCCTGAGCGACGTGGGAACGGACGAAGGGCTGGAGGGTTGCCTGATCCGTCGCCGGCACGACTACGGCGCGGACGCGCTTCGACGGGCGGTCCTTGACGCCAGCGACGGCGACCTTGCCGACGCCGCTGCGGCCCAGGTGGAGGCGCTTGCTGGCGTGCTTGTTCTTCTCCTTGCCTCCCATGAACGTCTCGTCCACCTCGACGGGCCCGGGCAGCGGGCGGGTGTCCCCCTCCGCCATCGCGGTGCGGATGCGGTGCTGGAGGTGCCAGGCGGTGGCTTGGCGAATCTTGAGCGCGCGGTACATCTGCATGCTCGCCGTGCCCTTGATGCCGCTGACCATCATGTAGATGGCGACGGCCCAGAGGCGGCAGCCGAGCTTCGAGGACTGCATGACGGTGCCCTTGCGAACGCTGAAGTAGGCCCGGCAGGTGCGGCAGCGGTAGGGCATGGGCTTGCGCTTCGGCACGTCGTGCGTGTCCGTGGAACCGCAGTCGGGACAGAAGCGGCCCTCGGGCCAGCGCTGATCCTCGAACCACGCCTCCGCCGTGGCGTCGTCGGGGAACAACTCCATGATCTCGAACCAGCTCAGCCCCGCACGGTCGGATCGTCCCGGTCCTGCCTGCGCCATGTGTGACTCCCCTCAGCTGCTGGCCGCGGTGGCCCGAAGCTGGGCCAGATACTCATGCCCACTCCAGGTCAACTCCTCCACGACGAGGTATCCCTGCCGCGTCCCCTTCGTGCGGACGAATCCCGCATCCTCGATCAGGCGGAGGTGGTACTGGACCCGCTCGGCCGGCAGACGGAATGTGTCGTCGTCGAAGTGGATCGGCTGGAACATCTTGTCGTGCGCCTCAATGTACTCCAGGAGACATCGAATCACGGCCATGTCGCGCTTCATCGGAGGCTCCTTTTGCCCTCATCCCATTCTAGCGGAGGGACAGGGCATGTATCAAGTTTGGCGTATAAGTCCCGCTGAAAAAGGCCTGACCTGCGGTCCTGAGGGCACGGAGGTGCCTCATGCGCGGTGATCGAGATCGGCAGGCCCAGATCATGCTGACGGCGACGCCGGAGGCGTTCGTCCCGGCGGACCACCCGCTGCGGCGGATCAAGCCGCTGGTGGACGACTGCCTGGCGCGGCCGTCGTCGCGCTTCGACGCGATGTACGCCCAGCGCGGCCAGCCCTCCATCCCGCCGGAACACCTCCTCAAGGTGGAGCCTGCTGATCGCGCTCTTCTCGGTGCGCAGCGAGCGCCAGTTCTGCGAGCAACTGCGCTACAACCTGCTCTTCAAGTGGTTCCTCGACCTGAACGTCGACGACGCGCCCTTCAACGCCACGACCTTCTCGAAGAACCGCGCGCGGCTGCTGGAGGCGGACGTGGCGCGCACCTTCTTCGCCGAGGTCGTGGACGAAGCGCGGCGCCGGCGGCTGATGTCGGCCGAGCACTTCAGCGTGGACGGGACGCTGCTGGAGGCGTGGGCGTCACTCAAGAGCGACCGGCCGCGGGACGAACAGGAGCCGCCGGCGGGGGCGGGCGGGCGCAACGCCGCGGTGGACTTCCGGGGCCAGCGCCTACGCCGCGAGACGCACGCCTCCCGCACCGACGCGGAGGCGCAGCTCTACACGAAAGGGTCTGGGCAGGCCGCGACGCTCAGCTATCTGGGCCATGCGTTGACCGAGAACCGCCACGGCTTGGTGGTGGACGTGGAGTTGACGGAGGCGGACGGCTCCGGCGAGCGGGCGGCCGCCCTGACGATGCTGGACCGCAGCGTCGCGGGCCGCGCCACGCTGGGGGCGGACCGGGCCTACGACACGCGCGCCTTCGTGGCGGCGCTGCGCGCCCGCGGGGTGACGCCGCACGTGGCCCGCAACGCACGCGGGCGGCGCAGCGCCATCGACGGGCGCACCACGCGGCATCCCGGCTACCGGCAGAGCCAGCGCCAACGGAAGCGGGTGGAGGAAGTCTTCGGCTGGCTGAATACCGTCGGGGGCGGCCGCAAGCTGCGCTACGTGGGCCGCGCGCGCAATCGGGCCTGGCTGGAGCTCACCGCCGCGGCATCCAACCTCGTGCGCCTCGCGCGGCTGGCGCCCGTTCCGGCGTAGGGGGAGTGCGTCCCTTGTTATGGGCGATCGCCACCAGAATCACGGTAGGCGCGATCCAGAGAAACATGATGGCCAGGAAGATCAACTCCTGCACGCCCAACATAGGTGCCCCCTCGCAGGACAGGCCGTGGCTGCGTTCCAGACACCCAACGAACCGAGCGGGGGGCGAGTGGACGTAGCGCCTGCCTGCGCAAGCGCCCGCTCGAGGGGTGTGTCTGGAACGACGGCGGCAGGCTAGGGCCTGTTCACGTTAGCTGGAGGGCGTCGTAGATGATGGCGAGGTAGATGAAGGCGAGGAAAACGGCGTCGAGCTTGTCGTAACGGGTGGCGATGCGCCGGAAGCGCTTGAGCCGACAGAAGAAGCGCTCCACCTCGTTGCGCCGGCGGTAGAGGATGTGGTCGTACGCCCAGGGCTGGGCGCGGTGGCGCAGCGGCGGCACGACGGGCCGGTAGCCCAGGGCCCGCGCCCGCGCCCGCGTGGCGTCCCCCTCGTAGGCGCGATCCATCACCAGCGCGGGCGCCCCCTGCACCGGGCCGAAGCGGTCCAGCAGCGTCCGGCCCCAGGGCGCGTCGCCCGCCTGGCCGGGGCTGAGCGCCAGCACGAGGGGCGTGCGATCGTTCGCGACCAGCGCGTGCAGCTTGGTCGTCAGCCCGCCGCGCGAGCGGCCGATCGCTTGGCCCCCCTTTTCCGGGGGGCGCCGCTGCCGGCCGCGTGCAGCTTGATGATCGTGCTGTCTAAGGACAGCACCTCCAGATGGCGCGCCGCCTCCTGGTCGCGCTGGAGTTCCCACCAGACCCGCTTCAGCACGCCCCGCTTCGCCCAGCGGTTGATCCGCACGTAGATCGTGTGCCAGTTGCCGAAGTCCGTCGGCAACCCCCGCCAGGTGCAGCCCTCCTTGGCCACGTACAGCAGCGCGTTCAGGATCTGGCGGGGGGAATGGTGAGACTGCCACGGGGCTTGGGGAGCAGGGGCGCAATCCGCTCGTACTGGGCATCGGTCAGTTCCATGGAACCCCTCGGCCCCACCACCTACACCGCCCCACACTCTGCCACGACTCCGCCCTAACGTGAACAGGCCCTAGGCTCACTCCGAGGACTGCCGGAGCAGCTTGAACAGGATCAGCGCTCCAGCATCTCCTCGACGACCTTCACGACGGCGAAGCAGCGGCTGACGGCGACGCGGCTCTACCGCCAGCTCTGCGAGGAGGGCTACGAGGCGCAGGTCGGCTTCTTCGATGTCACCGTCGAGGTCGGAGGCGAGCGGCGCCGGGCCTGGCGGTTCCTGATGCGGCTGATGCACTCGGGCCGCGACTTCGTCCGGCTCTACGACCGCCAGGATCAGATCGCCTTCCTCGACGGCCACGTGCGGGCGTTCGCCCACTTCGGCGGGGTGCCCCGGCGGATCGTCTACGACAATCTCAAGCCGGCGGTACGGCACGTGCATTTCCCCCGTCGCCAGATCACCGAGCGCTTCGAGGCGCTGGCCAGCCACTACGGCTTCGAGCCCTGCTTCGCGCGGCCCGGCGCGGGACACGACAATGGCGGCGTGGAGTCCCGCCGGAAGGGCATCTGGCTCCAGGTGCTGACGCCGATCCCGCGCGGGGACTCGCTGGCCGCGCTCTCGGCGTGGCTGCAGCGCGAGGTGGACCGGTTCGCCCCGGCGCGGCTGGAGGAGCGCTTCCTGGCGGAGGCGGGGCTGCTGGGCCGCTGCCCGACGTCCCGTTCGAGGCGCGCCGGATGCAGCCGGTCTCGGTGAGCCGCAGCGCGCTGGTGCGCATCGAAGGCGCTTGGTACTCGGTGCCGGAGCGCTGGGCGGGGCTCTCCGCCACGGCCTGGGTGGGCGTGGAGGAGGTGACACTCGCTCGCGGGGAGGAGCGGGTGAGCCACCCCAAGGAGCGCTTCGGCGGCCGGCGCGTGCGGTACCGCCACTACCTCCGTGAGCTCTCGCGCAAGCCGCAGGCGGTGCGGCAGGTGGCGTCCGAGCTCACCGCGGGAGCTGGGCGAGCCCTACGGGCGGCTCTGGGCGCTGCTGGAGCGCGAGCCCGGCGGTCACGAGGCGGCGCGCTCGCTGGCGCGGCTGCTGCGGGCGGTCACCGAGCACGGCGAGGAGCGCGTGCGCGCGGCGCTCGAGGCGTGCCTCGACGACGGCGGCTTCGACGAGCTGGCGTTGCGGCGCTCGCTGGCGGCGAGCGGGGAGCGCCGCGAGGTGGCGGTGCCCGAGGCGCTGCGCGGCTACCGCGTGGAGAGCGCGTCGGCCCGCGACTAC
>JAPOXB010000216.1 GCA_026707335.1 Chloroflexota bacterium | reverse complement strand
CATCCCGCCCGACTGATCGGACGCCTGCGCCAGATGGACGAGGCCGGCCGGGTGCTACCGTGGGGACATGATGCAGTCGCTCAACGACGTCGTGCGCCCCCTCGCAACGCGGGATGACCTGCACGCGGCCGAGATCCGCGTCATCGGCGCCGTCGCGGCCATGCTCACCGTTGCGGTCCTGATTCTCAGCTTCACTTAGCCCCCGAGCCTCGCGTCGGGGGCGCTTCGCGTTCCACGACGTGCTAGGATTCCCCTGGTCGGAGCCGGGGGCAGTCAACTCCCGATGCCGCGCGTCCTGGGTCGCCACTTGGCCCCGGGGACGCGTTTCCGACACGCGCCCCCGACGAAACATCGCGAGCCGTCGGGGGCGCTTCGCGTCCGACCCTGGCCCCGCTGCTACGCTCCCCCCATGCCGACCTCGCAGCGGCCCGACCTCCCCACCCTCGACCTCGACGGCCTCAACCCCGCCCAGCGCGAGGCCGTGACCGGGCCCGCCGGCCCGCTGCTCATCCTGGCCGGACCGGGCTCGGGCAAGACGCGCGTCATCGCCCATCGCATCGCCTGGCTGGTGCGCGAAACCGGCGTGCCGCCCTGGCGCATCCTGGCCGTCACCTTCACCAACAAGGCCGCCCGCGAGATGCGCGCCCGCGTCGAGGCGCTGCTGCCCGGCGGCCCCGACGACCTGGGCACGCGCGGCATGGGGCTGGGCACCTTCCACGCCGTCTGCGCCCGCATCCTGCGCGCCGACGGCGAGGCGGTCGGCGTGCCGCGCGGCTTCGTCATCTACGACGACGACGACCAGATCGCCATCGTCAAGCGCGCCCTCGAGGAGCTGGCCGTCGATACCCGCTACCACCCGGCCCGCCGCGTGCTGGGCGCCATCTCGCGCGCCAAGAACGAGGGGCTGAGCGCCGAGACGGTCAGCGCCCACGCCGGCGACTACCGCCAGGAGGTCGTGGCGCGCTGCTTCGAGCGCTACCAGGCGGCGCTGCGCGAGAACGCGGCGGTCGATTTCGACGACCTGCTGGGCCGCACGCTGGAACTGTTCACGACGCAGCCGCCCATCGCCGCCCGCTACCAGGAGCGCTTCGCGCACGTCCTGGTCGACGAGTTCCAGGACACGAACATCGTGCAGTACCGGCTGGCCCGCGCCTGGGCGGCCGGCCACGGCAGCCTGACCGTCGTGGGCGACCCCGACCAGTCGATCTACTCCTGGCGCGCCGCCGACATCCGCAACATCCTGCACTTCGCGCGCGACTTCCCCGACGCCACGACCGTACGGCTCGAGCAGAACTACCGCTCGACCAAGGCCATCTGCCGCGCCGCCGACGCCGTCATCGACAAGGCCGCCGAGCGCATCCACAAGGAGCTCTGGACCGACAACGCCGAGGGCGACCGCCCCGTCGTCTTCGAGGCCTACACCGAGGCCGAGGAGGCCGACGAGGTGGCCCGCGAGATCGAGTCGCGCATGGCCGCCGGCGACTGGCGCCCCGGCGACGTCGCCGTCTGCTACCGCACCAACGCCCAGTCGCGCGTCGTCGAGGAGGCCTTCCTGCGCCGCGGCATCCCCTACCGGCTGATCGGCGGCACGCGCTTCTACGCCCGCCGCGAGATCAAGGACCTGCTCGCCCTCTGCCGGCTGACGCTCAACCCGCACGACGATGTTGCCTTCGAGCGCATGGTCAACGTGCCGGGCCGGGGCGTCGGGCAGCGCACCCGCGCGCTGCTGCTCGACTGGGCCGACCGCCGCGACGCCTCGCTCTCGCAGGCCGCGCTGGCCGCCGTCCGCGGTGACGGCGGCGACCCCCCCGCCGTGACCGCCCGCGCCCGCGCCGCCCTGCAGTCGTTCCTGGCCGTCGTGCAGGGCGCCCGCGAGCGCGCCGCCACGGGCACCGTCGAGCAGGTCATCGACCAGCTGCTGCGCGAGACCGGCTACCAGGACTACCTCTACCGCACCTTCGACGACGGCGAGGACCGCTGGAACAACGTGCAGGAGCTGCGCACCGTCGCGGCCAACTACGACGCCCTCGCCCCGGCGCCGAGCGAGGCCCTGCCCGACGCCCCCGGCGACGAGGCCGCCGCACCCGCCTCGGCGCTCGCCACCTTCCTGGCCGACGTCGCCCTCGTCGCCGACGTCGACAACCTTGAGGAGGGCCCGGCCGCCGTCACGCTCATCACCCTGCACGCCGCCAAGGGCCTCGAGTTCCCCGCCGTCTTCCTCATCGGCATGGAGGAGAACATCCTGCCGCACGTGCGCTCCTTCGACGACCCGTCGGCGCTCGAGGAGGAGCGCCGGCTCTGCTACGTGGGCATGACCCGCGCCCAGCGCTGGCTCTACTGCGGCTACGCCTTCCGCCGCGCGCTGGCCGGGCGGGCCGGGCACAACCCGCCCTCGCGCTACCTGGCCGACTTGCCGCCCGATGCGATCGACCGCCGCGGCCGCGCCGGCTCGTCGGCCCCCGGCCCGCTCAGCCCCGACGTGCGGCCGGCCCGCAACCGCTGGCTCACCTGGGACGACGCCGACTCGGCCCCGCCCGACCCGCGCGCCCGCGCCCGCCCCGC
>JAPOXB010000238.1 GCA_026707335.1 Chloroflexota bacterium | reverse complement strand
AGGAGACGCCGGCCTGGGCGCCTTCCAGGGTGAGGAGCTCGAAGAGGGCGCGGTCGTCGTGGAGGGGGACGCCCCACTCGCGGTCGTGGTAGGTCAGCATCAGGGGGTCGTCGCCGGCCCAGGGGCAGCGCGGGCGGCTCATGTCTGGTCGCCCAGGTCGCGGGCGTAGCGCACCAGGTGGACCAGGCCGTGCCAGTCGTGGGCGTCCTCGGCGCCGTCAAACGCCCAGCCGTTGGCCTCGTAGAACCGGCGGGTCGAAGGCAGCTCGCGCAGGGCCCAGAGAACGCCGGCGCGATAGCCGCAGGCGCCGAGGGCCGTGGTCAGGGCGGCGAGCAACGCACGTCCCACACCGCGACTCTGCCAGTCAGGGTGGACATAGAGTGCGCGGACCTCGCCCACGTCGGCCGCCAAATCCTCGTCCCGCGCGGGCTCGGCCATGCCCACTCCGACGATGTCGTCGCCGGCGCAGGCGACCATTACCGACGAGCGTTCGACGTCCAGGATCGCGTTGCGGCAGCGCTGGATTCGGTGAGGCGGGAGCGCGAGATCGTCGAGGAACTGGTCCGAGACGATGCCGCGGAAGCACGCCTTCCAGGTGGCGATGCGGACGGCCTCGAAGGCTTCGACGTCGTCGAAGGTGGCGCGACGGACCGTCCAGGGGCGTGCGCGGGTCACGGTGATGCGCTCAGCCTGCGTGCGTAGCGGACCAGATGCACTGGTCCTTGCAGGTCGAGGCTGTCTTCCGCGCCGTCCAACTCCCAGCCATTGGCTTCGTAGAAGCGGCGGGTTGGAAGGCGGTCGCGGAGGGTCCAGAGGATGGCGCTGCGGTAGCCGAGGGCGCGAAGGCCGGAGGTCAGGCGCTCAAGCAGTGCCCGGCCGACGCCACGGCCTTGCCATTCGGAGAGCACGTAGACAGCAAGGACCTCGCCCGTTCCCTCAGGTAACTGATCGTCTTCGGGCGGTCCGGCGAAGCCCATGCCGATGACGCGGGCACCAGCCACTGCCACCAGGCTCGCGCGTGCGTTAGCGCGGTCGATGCCCCTTCGAATTCGGTCGACCCTGGACGATTGGACGCTGAGCGCGTCGAGGTACGCGTCCGGAACGATCCCGCGGTAGCAGGCTTTCCAGGTGGCGATGCGGACGCTCTCGATGGCCTCGGCATCGCCGGGGGTGGCAGGCCGTACCGTCCAGTGCTTCGTGGGGTTGGTCGTCACGGCTCTTGGCGTCCCTCAGCGGCCTATTGGCGCCAGGTTTCGGCACGGCGCAGGAAGACGCTAGGGTCGTTGCGCCACTCGGCGTAGCCGATGCGCCGGTTGTCGGTCAGCCAGTTGATTTTCGCGTCGATACAGGCCGCCAGTTCCTCCGCATCCGCGGCGAGCGCGAAACCGCCGTACTCCACCTCGGTGTCGAGCGCCGCGACTTCGAATGCGTGGCCCGAGGCATGCACGGCGTCACGATTGCCAATCTCGCCGCGCGCCAGGGCGTCAATACCGCCGTCGCGCAGCGCCTGCAGCAATTCCGCTTCCCCGCTCTCGTCGCCCAGGTAGACGACCTGCGGCATGTCCGGCGCCTGCGGCTCCAGACGCTGACGGCCTTCCAGGTCCGGCGAGACGTTGGCCGCCGTGATGACGTAGGCCGCGCTACCGTCGGCGACCACCACCCCAGACCGTGTGTGCACGCGAGTTCCAGCGGCCAAGACCCCGGCTGAGTCGACCAAGCCCGTCAGCTCCAACAGGCGTGCTTCTCCCGTGGTACCAGCCAGGGCGCCGACTCGATGCCGGCTGGTCAGGCGGTCGTAGCTGGAGAATCGGTCGGCCTGGCCAGCGCGCACCAGGAGCGATTGGCGAAAAGTGATGTGTCCGGACGTGAAACGCACGACCTGAGCGCCAGCCGCGTTTCTGGTCCGTGAGTCCAGGATGGTGATACCGCCGCCAACCATATCGAGGTCGTCACCGGTGGGGGTGAGCCAGATGTCGTCCCAGGGCTGAATGGGGTAGCGGATGAAGGACAACCCGGCGCCATCCAGGGCTTCCAGGGCGGTCAGCAGATCGGCCTCGTACCCGCGGTGCTGCTGGAAGCCCGCAGCGCCCGGGTCGGGATCGGCGCTGTAGCTGACGGGCTCGAAGAAGGCGTAGAAGCCGACGTGAAGCGCCCGCCCGTCGGACGTGCAGGGGGCCGACAACGGGTCTTCCTGTGCTGGCGGTCCGCACGCGGCCAGGGTGTGCACTAGCGCGAGCGCGACGATTGCCCAGGCGCATCGAGTGAATGCGCGAGGGGTGCGATTCGGCAGGTGGATCATGGCGCCGCGTTCAGACTGCGTGCGAATCGAACGGCCGGCGTGGACATCGGTCGAGGACCGTGGAGATCGAAGTCGCCGTAGCGGTCGAGTGTCCAACTGTTGGCTTCGTAGAAGGCGCGGGCGGCGGGGTTGTCGCGGAAGGTCCAGAGGATCGCCGAGTCGTAGCCCAGGTCCTCCAAGGCGCCGGTCAGATGGGCAAGCAGGGCGCGGCCAACACCGCGGCGCTGCCAGGGGAGCGCCACGTTGAGGGTGCGCAGTTCGCCCGCGCCGGGGG
>JAPOXB010000002.1 GCA_026707335.1 Chloroflexota bacterium | reverse complement strand
CCGCCGGCGCACGACGGGGAGGGGCCGCCATTCCGACCGCATTCTTCGGAGGCCGTATCCGCACGATGGAGCCCGGCCCGCCGCCGGACGTCGTCGTGGTCGACGGCGATCGCATCCAGGCCGTCGGCGATCACAGCCTGCTCGACGCCCACCCCGGCGCGGCCCGCGCCGACCTGCGGGGGCGCTATCTCATCCCCGGCCTCATCGACGCCCACCACCACCTGTCCGTCGCCGCGCTGCAACCGCGCTGGGCCGACCTCACCCACGCGGGCTCCCCTGAGGACGTCTTCGCGGCGCTGCGCGACCAGGCCGCCCGCGAGCCGTCCGCCGCCTGGATCCGGGCCTTCAACTGGCGGCCGACGGCCGGCGCCAAGGTGACCCGGCAGGACCTCGACGATCTGCAACTCGGCCGCCCCATCGTCCTCGCCCACTGGACGATGCATCAGTGCCTGGTCGACTCCGCGGGGCTGGAGGCGCTCGGCATCGACGCCGGGACCGCCGATCCGCCCGGCGGCCACATCCTGCGCGACGGGCAGGGCGCGGCGACCGGGCGGCTGATCGAGATCGCCTGGAGCGCGGCGCACGCGGCGTCCGTCGCCGACTACACGCGCGACGGCTGGCCCGACCGCATCGCCGCCAGTGCGCGCGCCCTGCTGGCCGAAGGCATCACCGCCATTCACGACGCCGCCGCGTCGCCCGGCGCGATCGCCGCCTACCGCCGCCTGGCCACGAGCGGCGCGCTGCCCATCTCCGTCCTCGCCATGCCGCACTCCACGGCGATGCTGGTCAATCCCGACGCCGGCCTCGTGGACGGTCTGACGCCCGGCGACGGCGACGCGTGGTTCCGCCTGGGCCCGGTGAAGTTCTTCGCCGACAGCGGCTCGCAGCCGGCCGTGCGCGGCCATCGCGACGGCAAGCCCATCGAGATGGGCACGCTCAGCCCCGGCCTCGCCGAGGGCGTGCGCGCCGTCGCGGCCCGCGGCTGGCCCGTCGCGATCCACACCAACGGCAGCCTCGGAGTCGAGGCCGCGCTCGCGGCGCTGCGGGGCGCCGATCTCTCGGCGGCGCCCCGCCTGGAGCACTGCGTCGTGCTGGCGCCGGGGCAGGAGCGCGCCATCGCCGCGGCCGGGGCCCACGCGGTCGTGCAGCCGTCCTTCGTCGACATGTTCGCCGGCGCGGCGGCGGGCGGCTTCGTCTTCGACGACCTCGACTTCGCGCCCTTCCGCAGCCTCGCCGACGCCGGCGTGCCCCTCGCGGCGTCCTCCGACGCCCCCTGCACCGACGCGCGTCCCCTGACCGATTGCGCCTTCGGCGTCACGCGGCGGGGGTTGAACGGCTACGACCTCGACGCCGAGCAGTCGCTCGACTACGAGACGTGGCTGCACGCCGCCACCATCGGCGCCGCCCGCGCCGGCGGCCAGGAGGACGAGCGCGGCAGCCTCGCCGCCGGCAAGCGCGCCGACCTGGTCATTCTGAGCGGCGAGCTGGATGCGGACGCGCCGCCCACCGTCGCCGAGACCTGGGTCGCGGGCGAGCGCGTGTTCAGCGCCGGGACGGCGTCCTGAGCCGCGCTACGCGTCCAGTTCCGCGTGGCGGAAGCACGAGACCAGGTGGTCGTTGACCATGCCCGCCGACTGCATCAGCGCGTAGCAGATGGTTGGTCCCACGAAGCTGAATCCCCGCCGTTTGAGCGCCCGGCTCATGGCCTTCGACTCCGCCGTCTGCGCCGGAACCTCCGCGGCGGCCTCGAACTGGTTCCGCTTCGGCGTCCCGCCGACGAAGTCCCAGAGGAACGCGTCGAGCGAGCCCCCGTCGGCCCGCAGCGCCAGCACGGCTCCGGCGTTGCGCACCGTCGACTCCACCTTCGCCCGGTTGCGGATGATGCCCGGGTCCTGCAGCAGACGCTCGACCTGCCCGGCCGTGAAGCGCGCCACGGCGTCGATCGCGAAGCCGGCGAACGCCCGCCGGTATCCCTCGCGCCGGTGCAGCACGGTCCGCCAGGACACGCCGGCCTGCGCTCCCTCCAGGGTGAGCAGCTCGAACAGGTGGCGCTCGTCGTGCACGGGCACGCCCCACTCCTCATCGTGGTAGGTGAGCATCAGCGGGTCGTCCCAAGCGCCGCCCCAGTCGCAGCGGCTGCGGTCGTCGGTGGTCATCGAGTCACATGCCCTCCGCCCAGGCCCGGCGGCCGGCCCAGCGCCAGAGCAACGTCTCGAACGCCAGCGAGGCCGCCAGCACGACCCCGCCCAGCGCGCCGAAGATCAGCCCGTTGCGGAGCGGCAGCCCGGCGGCGTCGAGGCCGACGTCGAGCAGCGCGTCGGAGAAGGCGTCGTCGGAGCCGAGGACGCCCCGCAGCAGGCCCCGAACGATCAGCAGGGCGACCGCCAGGCCCAGCCCGCCCAGCGCCAGTCCGGCGCCCATGTTCCGCGCCCGCTCGGCTCCGGTCCCCTCCGACAGCGCGCGCACCAGCATGGGCACGAAGAACAGCGCCAGCAGGACGGCGATGATGATCGCGATGGTGTGGTTGCGGGCGGTCAGCTGGCCGGCCGTCAGCTCGAACACGCCGCTCGGCGAGAAGAAGCTCCCCTGCCCG
>JAPOXB010000059.1 GCA_026707335.1 Chloroflexota bacterium | reverse complement strand
GGCGGGGGCCGCGGCGTGACGCACGCGCAGCACCGCCCGCGCCACCTCGCGGCGGATGGTGGCGGTCAGCTGGTCGAACATGTCGAACGCTTCGCGCTTGTAGGTCACCAGGGGGTCCTGCTGCCCGTAGGCCTGCAGGCCGACGCCCTGGCGGAAGGAGTCCATCTCGGTGAGGTGGGCGACCCAGGCGCGGTCGATGATGCGCAGCACGATCTGCCGCTCCGCCTCCTCGAGCACGGCGTCGCCCAACTCCGCGCGCTTCGCCTCGTAGAGGCCGAGGGCGTGCGCGCTCAGCGCCTCGATGACCGCGTCGTTGCTCGCGCCCGCCACGGCCTCCGTGTCGAAGCCGTCCAGCGGGATGACGCCGCCCAACTCGGCCCAGAAGGCGTCGGCGTCGCCGGCGGCCAGCGAGCCGCCGGCGCTGAACTCCTCGACCTGCGCCCGCGCCTCATCCTCGATCATCGCCCGGACGATGGCGTGGATGTCCTCGTCGGAGAGCACCCGGTCGCGCTCGCCGTAGATCACCTCGCGCTGGCGGTTGATCACGTCGTCGTACTCGACCAGGTGCTTGCGGATGTCGAAGTGGTGCGCCTCGACCTTCTGCTGCGTCTGCTCGATCGCCCAGCCGACCATGCCCGACTCCATGGGCGTGTCGTCGTCCCAGCCGAGCTTGCCCATCATTCCCGTCACGCGTTCGCTGGGGAAGCGGCGCATGATCGTGTCCTCGAAGGAGACGAAGAAGCGCGACATGCCGGGGTCGCCCTGGCGGCCCGAGCGCCCGCGCAGCTGATTGTCGATGCGGCGCGACTCGTGCCGCTCGGTGCCCAGCACGAGCAGGCCGCCGGCCTCCTGCACGCCGGGGCCCAGCTTGATGTCGGTGCCGCGGCCGGCCATGTTCGTGGCGATGGTGACGGCGCCCGGCCGGCCCGCCTCGGCCACGATGCCCGCCTCGCGCTCGTGGTTCTTGGCGTTGAGCACGTTGTGGGCCACGCCGCGGCGGGTCAGCATGCCCGACAGCCGTTCCGACGACTCCACCGAGGCGGTGCCCACCAGGACCGGCTGCCCCCCGTCGCGGGCGCTCGCGATCTCGTCCACGGCGGCGCGGAACTTGGCCGTCTCGTTGCGGAAGATCAGGTCGGGCTGGTCGTCGCGGCACATGGGCACGTTGGTGGGGATCACCACCACGTCGAGGGAGTAGATCTTGTTCAGCTCCTCCGCCTCGGTCTCGGCCGTGCCGGTCATGCCGGCCAGCTTGCCGTACATGCGGAAGTAGTTCTGATAGGTGATCGTGGCCAGGGTGACGGTCTCCCGCTCGACGGGGACGCCCTCCTTGGCCTCGATCGCCTGGTGCAGCCCCTCCGAGTAACGGCGGCCCTCCATCACGCGGCCCGTGAACTCGTCCACGATGACCACCCGGCCGCCGCGCACCATGTACTCCTGGTCGCGGCGGTACATGAACTCCGCCCGCAGGGCCGCCTCGAGGAAGCGCGTCAGGCGGGCGTCCTCGCCTTCGAACAGGTTGTCGATGCCCAGGCTGCGCTCGACCTTCTCGATGCCCGGCTCGGTCAGCGCAACCGTGCGCGACTTCGGGTCGGTGGTGAAATGCTCGCCCTCGTCGAGCGTGCGCACGATGCGCGCGAAGGTGTGGTAGGTGTCGAGCGGCTCGGAGGCCTGGCCGCTGATGATCAGCGGCGTGCGCGCCTCGTCGATGAGGATGTTGTCGACCTCGTCGACGATCGCGTAGGCCAGGGGGCGCTGCACGCGCGCCTCCAGCGTGGTCGCCATGTTGTCGCGCAGGAAGTCGAAGCCGAATTCGTTGTTCGTGCCGTAGGTGATGTCGCACTGGTAGGCGCGGGCGCGCGAGCAGGGGCGCAGGTGGCGCAGGTCGCCGAGGCCGGCCCGGCGCACGCGCTCCTCGGCGTCGACCTCCTCGCCCTCCGGGACGGCGGTGGGGTCGTAGGCGGGGTCGTACTCGAAGGAGGCGCGGTGCTGCAGCACGCCGACGCTGAGCCCCAAACCGTGATAGACGGCCGCCATCCAGCGGGCGTCGCGCTTGGCCAGGTAGTCGTTGACCGTGACCAGGTGGACGCCGTCGCCCTCCAGCGCGTTGAGGTAGATCGGCAGCGTCGCGACCAGGGTCTTGCCCTCGCCGGTGCGCATCTCGGCGATCTTGCCCTGGTGCAGCACCACGCCGCCGACGATCTGCACATCGTAGTGGCGCATCTCCAGCCAGCGCCGGCCGGCCTCGCGCACCACGGCGAAGGCCTCCGGCAGGATGTCGTCCAGCGCGGCGCCGTCCTCCAGGCGGGTGCGGAACTCGGCCGTCTTGTCGCGCAGACCGGCGTCGGTCAGGGCGGCGAACTCGTCCTCCCAGGCCGCGACCTCGCGCACGATGGGCTGCAGCCGCTTCAGCTCGCGGCTGTTGGAATCGCCCATCAAATTTTTTGCTCGATTGAGGAGGCTCATTGCTCGTCCCGCCGCGTGACGGGGGCCCGTCCGGGCCGGCGCACGCAGTCCGATCCAGGATAGCGCCGCCGGGCCGCAGCCCGGAACCGTCCGTCCGCCGGGAGGGGGGGTACCGGGGTAGGGAGGTCCGGCGGGGGGGTCA
>JAPOXB010000033.1 GCA_026707335.1 Chloroflexota bacterium | reverse complement strand
CCCGCCCGCCGGCGAGACGGTCCCCTCCACCGCCCAGCCCGGCGCGTGCGCCAGCGGGAACAGCGCCTGCCGCCGCGACGGGTCGGCCGGGTCGATGAGCCACAGCGTGCTCTCGGCGTTGGCGTAGATGGAGACGAGCAAGTGGGGGCCGCCGGCGAAGCGGGCGTCGCCCGACCCCGACGAGGCGGGCGGCGCGATCACGCCCAGCGCCAGCGCCGCCGCGGCCAGCGCGGCCGCCGCCGCCAGCGCCTGGAAGCGTCGCCGAATCCGTGGCAACCGGCGCCACCGCGAGAGACGCATGCGCGCTCCTGCGCCCGTCGCCCCACCACGCCGCGCCGGACTCTACCATCGACCCTAGCGGGCGGCGCGCCGGCGCTTGGTAGAATCACCCCCGGGAGAGCCACATGTCACGAATTACGATCATCGGGCTGGGACTGATCGGCGGGTCGCTGGGCCTCGCCATCAAGGCCGCGGGGCACAAAGACGTCGAACTGGTCGGCTACGACTACTCCGGCCGTGTCCGCCGCGAGGCCAAGAAGCGCGGCGCCGTCGACGACGTCGAGGGCAACGTCGCCAAGGCGGTGGACGGCGCGGGTCTCGTCATCGTCGCCGTGCCGCCGGTGCAGATCATCGACGTCTTCAAGGAGGTGGGCCCCCACCTCAGCGAGGGCGCGGCCGTCACCGACGTCGCCTCCAGCAAGCGGCTCGTCCTGCAGTGGGCCGACGAGTTCCTGCCCCGCTACTGCTCCTTCGTCGGCGGGCACCCGATGGCGGGCAAGACCGACCAGGGCATCGAGAACGCGGAGGCGGGACTCTTCAAGGGCGCCCCCTACGCCGTGGTGCCCACCACCGATGCCTCCGAGACCGCGGTCCGGTCCGTGCTGGGCATGGTCGAAACGATCGGCGCGACAGCCCGCTTCATGGCGGCGGACGAGCACGACGACCTCGTCGGCGCCGTCAGCCACATGCCGATCCTGGCCTCGAACGCGCTCTTCACGATGCTGCGCGGCACCGAGAGCTGGGCCGACTTCGGCAAGATGGCCGGCCCGGCCTACCGCGACCTCACCCGCCTGGTCGACGGCGACCCGCAGATGTCGGCCGAGATCGCGCTCACCAACAAGGAGCGCATCCAGTACTGGCTCGACCGCTACATCCTGGAGCTCAACCGCTACCGCGACCTGCTCGACGAGGACGAGGAGACGATCTTCAACGCCTTCTTCGACGCGAACCTGCAGCGCTTCCGCTTCCTGCAGGGCGACGACCTCGACGACGTGCCGCCCGTGCCCGAGATGCCCGACAAGGGCGCGGTCATCGGCGGGCTGATGCTGAGCCCGAAGCTCTACGACAAGATGCGCGAGATGATGAAGCACTCCGACGAGACCATCGAGAGGTCGCGCCGCCGGCGCTAGCGGCGCGGCGGCGGCCTCGGTCGCGCGCGAGGGAGGCGTCGTGAGGCAACGGCTGCGCGCCACCGGGCCCTTGCGCGGCGTGATCGAGGTCCCCGGCGACAAGTCGATCTCGCACCGGGCGCTGATCTGCAACGCCCTGGCCGACGGCGAGGCCCGCGTGCGCGGCTTCCTGGACGCGGACGACTGCCGCCGCACGCGGGCCATCCTCAAGCAACTGGGCGCGCGCATCAGCGACGAGGACGGCGACGGCCTGCTCGTATCGAGTCCCGGCCGCGCCGCCCTGCGTCCGGTGGGCGCCGTGCTCGACTGCGGCAACAGCGGCACCTCGATGCGGCTGCTGGCGGGGCTGCTGGCCGGCCTCGACGGCCGCTCCACGCTCGACGGCGACGCCTCGCTGCGCCGCCGGCCCATGGGCCGCGTGCTGCGCCCGTTGGCCGGGATGGGAGCCGAGGTCGCCGGCGACGGCCCCGACATGCGTGCGCCGATCACGGTCGGCGGCGGGGCGCTGCGCCCCTTCCGCGGCCGCATGACGGTGCCCAGCGCCCAGGTCAAGAGCGCCATCCTGCTGGCCGCCCTGGCGGCCGACGGGCCCAGCGCCGTCGAGGAGATCGCCCCCACGCGCGACCACACGGAGATCATGCTGGGCGCGATGGGCGCCGCAATCGAGAGCGACGGCCCCCGCGTCCGGCTCGACCCGACCGCCCCGCTCCACCCGGTCGACATCGACGTGCCCGGCGACCCCAGCGCCGCCGCCTTCTGGCTCGTCGCCGCGGCGATCACGCCCGGCTCCGACGTCACGCTGCCCGGCGTCGGCGTCAACCCGACCCGCACCGGAGCGTTCGACGTGCTGCGCGCGATGGGCGCCCGGATCGACGAGTCGAACCGGCGCCGCGCCGGCGGCGAGCCCGTCGCCGACCTGCGGGTGCGCGGCGGCCCCCTGCGCGGCGCGACGATCGAGGGCGACGTCGTGCCGCGCGCCATCGACGAGCTGCCGGTGCTGGCCGTCGCCGCCGCCGTGGCCGACGGCCCCACCGAGATCCGCGGCGCTGGCGAGTTGCGCGTCAAGGAGTCCGACCGCATCGCGGCGACGGCCGGCCTGCTGCGCGGCTTCGGCGCCGACGCCGACGAGCGGCCCGACGGGCTGCGCATCCACGGCGGCGCCCGCCTGCGCGGCGGCGCCGCCGACGCCGGCGGCGACCA
>JAPOXB010000222.1 GCA_026707335.1 Chloroflexota bacterium | reverse complement strand
AACACGACCAACATCCTGATGAGGAACGCACTCGATGCCTCGCTGGGCGTCATGGTGTACTGGGCGATCGGCTTCGGGCTGGCCTACGGCACGGCCGGCAGCTTCGCCGGGTTCGACAAGTTCTTCGTCACCGCCGACAGCGACCTGGGCACCGGCATGAGCGCCTTCGGCGTCTTCGGCGACGTGCCGCTGTTCGCCAGCTTCATCTTCCAGTGGGCCTTCGCCGCGACGGCCGCGACGATCGTTTCCGGCGCCATGGCCGAACGCACCAAGTTCGGGGCCTACATCTTCTACACGATCTTCATCACGGGCATCATCTACCCCATCGTCTCGCACTGGGTGTGGGGCGGCGGCTGGCTGTCCGAGGTGGGCGACAACGGCTTCCTCGACTTCGCGGGCTCCACCGTCGTGCACAGCGTGGGCGCCTGGGCCGGCCTGATGGGCGCGATCATCGTGGGCGCCCGAATCGGCAAGTTCTCGCCCGACGGCTCCACGCGGGCGATCCCCGGCCACAGCATGCCCCTGGCCGCGCTGGGGATGTTCATCCTCTGGTTCGGCTGGTACGGCTTCAACCCGGGCAGCACGCTGGCCCTCAGCAACGGGGGCGCGGGGCTGGCCGCGTTCGTCGCGGTCAACACGACCCTCGCCGCGGGCGCCGGCGCCGTCGCCGCCGTGGCGGTGGCGAAGGTCCGCTACGGCAAGGCCGACCTGGGCCTGACGATCAACGGCGCCCTGGCCGGCCTAGTGGCGATCACCGCCGGCTGCGGCTTCGTCGACCCCTACGCGGCCCTGATCATCGGCCTGATCGGCGGCGTCATCGTGGTCTTCGCGGTGGCGATGTTCGACAAGCTGCGCATCGACGACCCCGTCGGCGCGATCTCCGTGCACGGCGTGGTCGGCGTCTGGGGCACGCTCGCGGTCGGCCTGTTCGCGACCGAGCGACTGGTCGGCGGCGACACCTACGGGCTGCTCGTCGGCGGCGGCATCCAGCAACTGGGCGTGCAGATCGTCGGCATCCTGGCCGTCGCCGCGTGGACCATCGTCACGTCGGGGATCCTGTTCCTCGTCATCAAGCACACGATCGGGCTGCGCGTCAGCGAGGCCGAGGAGTTGGTTGGCCTCGACGTGCAGGAACACGGCATCGGCGCCTACCCGGAGTTCGGGACGGTGACGCCGGGGACCGCGGTCGAGCACGGGGTGTCCGGCGACTAGCGGCCCCCCGTACGCTCGCATCGCGCCCGAGAAGGGCGCGGGAGAAGGGAGAGACTGGTCATGGATATGGTTACCGCCATCATTCGCCCGGAGCGGCTGGACCTGGTCCGGCGGGCGCTGGAGGAGATCGGCATCGTGAGCATGACGATCACCGAGGTGCGCGGGCGGGGCGCCCAGAAGGGCGTGACGCAGGAGTACCGCGGACAGCCGGTGTCGGTGGATTACCTGCCGAAGGTGAAAGTCGAGCTGGTGATCAACACGACGCCGCTCGACGCCGTCATCGACGCCATCGTGGAGAACGCCCAAACGGGGCAGATCGGCGACGGCAAGATCTTCGTGACACCGGTCAGCGACGCCGTGCGCGTGCGCACCAAGGAACGGGGACCGGCGGCCGTCTAGCCGGCGACCGCCGATCACCTCCCGTGGGCCGGCGGGGCCGGGATCGCCCGCATCGATCCCGGCCCCGCGGTCGTTTCACCGCTGGGGCAACCGATGAGTTGGCGCACGTTCCAACGCAAGGGGTCGAAGAGCGAGTTCGCCTTCCCCACGGTCACGATCCACGGCGACGGGACGATCGCCCTGAACGGGCCGGCGATCGCGGCCCTCGCCGGCGACGGCGCGCTGGACCCGGCGCAGGCGGTCTCGCCGCCGGCGCTGGAGCTGCTCTACGACGACGAGACGCCCAACCAGGTGGGCTTCCGGCTGCACAAGGACGGCCCGTACCGGCCGCGGCGCCGCAAGGCCGAGCGCAGCTGGGTGCTGTCGGGGTCGTCGTTCCTGCGCTTCGTGGCCTACACCCCGCGCGAGACGACGCGCTTCCGCGCGACGCTGCGGCCCGACCGCATCCTGGCGATCGATCTGCGCACGCCGCTCGGGGCGGCGCGGGGGAGCGCCGCGCCGGCCTGATCCCCTCTCGCGCTCCCTGACTAGCGCTCCAGGTGGGCGCGCACCTCGGGCCGAGCGTCCTGCTGCGCGACGTTGCGCTCCAGCACGCGATAGAGCTTGTCGGGCGGGAAGCCCATCCGCAACAGCACCTCGCCGTTCTTGACGAAGTCCTCGTAGCGGTCGATCAGTCCGTCCAGCAACTCGAACAGGCCCACGCCTTCCATCAGGATGCGCTTGCCCTCCGTATGGGGCGTCGCGCCGTCGAAGCTGAACAGCCAACGCGCGTAGCCGACGCGGCCGTCGTCGACGGGGGCGATCATCTGCCACTCGAAGTTGCGGGCGTCGCGGTGGAAGCGCTCCTCCAGCATCTCCGCGATCGCGTCGCGCCCGGCGTGCGGGCCGTAGAAGACGTCGTGGTAGACGGCGTGCTCGGTGAAGAGGCGGGCGAAGCGCTGCCCATCTCCCGCCTTGACCGCGGCGCAGAATTCCTCGAGCAGGGCGGCGAACCGCATGGCGC
>JAPOXB010000229.1 GCA_026707335.1 Chloroflexota bacterium | reverse complement strand
CGTCATCGTCGTCGTCGCCGCAGCCGACCAAGGCGAGGCCGGCCGCGCCCACGCCCGCCTTGGCGCTGGCGCCCAACATCGTGCGACGCGAGATCTTGCGGTGTCGCAATCGGGTCCAGTAGGAACTCATGGCCATATTCCTTTCCGTGCAGCGCGCGCCGGCCACCCGGGGCCGGGCTCGCGCAGCCAGAGCGTGGGCAGGATGACGCAGAGGCTGATCCTTGTCAACCGACGTCATACGGGGGGGGGGCAATCCAGGCGTTCGGAGAGGGTTGGTTCTTCAGGCTTGATGGAATCACCTCACTCCTTAGCCCCCTCTCCGTTGCAGAGCAATGGAGCGCGGGAACTCCGATCCCCTCTCCGTCGTCCAGATGGAGAGGGGGACAGGGGGTGAGGTTCCGGCGAACACGGTGCGGTCGGGCTTGACGCGCGCTGCGCCCCGGCCGCAGGCTGGACCGATGGCCGCCCGCAGCATCGCCCTGCTCTTCGACGACGCCACCGGCGGCGACATCGACCTGCTGCGCGCGCTGTACGACCGCGACCGCGTCGACCGCGCGCCGCCGCACGTGCCCGTCGTCGCCTCTTTCGAGGAGAACACGCCGACCGCGGATCTGCTGGAGATGGTGGGGTTGATCGTGGCCGTGCACCCGCCGTTCATGCTGCAACTGGGCGCGCCGGAAGCGTTCTTCGACGGCGACGATCAGCTGCTCCAGTTCGTCGCGACGAAGGGGGGCGAGGAGTCGCAGCGGCTGTCGGAGGCGCTCTATCGCGATATCTTCCACCACCACCGCCCCGACGATCCGGCCGGCTCCCCCTTGCAGCGCCCGGCGCTGACCGTGGGGCGGTTCGCCCGCGCCGACGAGGCCGCCGCCGCCGCGAAACAGCTCGCCGGCAAGTCCTACTTCTGCGTCATCACCGAGGTGGGCATGCTCGAGGCGGACGACGACGGCGGCTGGACGATCCTCCACAGCGCCCCGCTGGGCTCGATGCTCTCCACCGCCTGAGGCCCATGCCCGGCGGGCGCGCTAAGATCGCGGCGCCGGGCGCTGCGACCCCGCCGACCGCCCGGAGCAGGGAGCGTCGCATGTCCGTGGTCACCGTCTCCAGCCAGTTCGGCGCCGGCGCGCGCCAGGTGGGGCGCCTCATCGCCGACCAACTCGTGCTCCAGTACGTCGACCAGGCGGTCCTGGTCGATGCGGCCCGGCAACTCGGCGTGACGGTGAAGAGCGTCGCCAAGCACGACGAGCGCACCGACTCCTTCCGCCAGCGGCTGGGGCACTTCCTGCAGCGCGCCCTCGAGCGCTCCGCGGCCGGCGGCAACGTCGACCCGCTGATGGGAGCGGGCAACCTGGAGTTGATGCTGGCGCAGTCGTACCAGGACGTCGTCGAGTCGGGCGTGCCCGCCTTCATCGACGACCGCACCTACCTGGAGACGGTGACCGCCATCCTGGAGGACCTGGCCCAGCGCGGCGACGTGCTCTTCATCGGCCGCGGCGGCCAGATGATCCTGCGCGACCGCGCCGACGCGCTGCACGTCCAGCTCGTCGCCGACGAGGACACGCGCGTCGAGCGGGTGATGCAGTGGGAGTCGCTCGACCGCGACGAGGCGCGGCGGCGGGCGCGCGACTTCAACCGCCACCGGGCGGCGTTCCACAAGAAGTTCTGGCGCGCCGACGTGTGGGATCCGCGCCTCTACGACGTGGTGATCAACACGACGAGCATCAGCTACGAGGACGCCGCCGCCATCGCCTGCGCCGCCGCCGAGTCGAAGTTCCGCGTCGCCGCCGGGGCGCGCGCCTAGCCGTTCTCGCCCAGCACCTGCCGCAGCACCGCCGCGCCGCCCTCGATGCGCACCGCCATGCCGTGCGCCCCCTCGATCTGCAGTCCCTCGGAGTCGAGCGGGTCGATCGGGCCGACGGCGGCCTGGAAGGCCGCGTGCAGCGGGTGCGCCGGGCCCACGAGGTCGCGCAGCAACTCGGCGCAGCGGTCGCGCCAGCGCAGGTAGGCGTCGGTGGGCGGGCCGGCGGCTCGCAGGCGCGCGGCCTCGTCGATCTGGGCGCGGATGACGTCCTCGCGGTTCATGGCCCGAGTATCGGGCGTCGCCGGGCGGCGGTCCAGCGGCGCGCTCACCCGTCGGCGTGGGTGAGGCCGATGCCGCCCTCGCGGTCCAGCCGGGCGCGCTGCGCGTCGAGCCGGGCCCGCGCGGCCGGCGAGCCGACCTCGGGCAGCACCATGAGCAGCGCGTCCTCCTTGTTGTCGCGGTAGTAGCGCCGCCGCCGCCCCACGACCTCGAAGCCGAAGCCGCGGTAGAGCGCCTGCGCCGCGACGTTGGAGGCCCGGCACTCGAGCCGCAGCGCGGGCGCCCGCACCTCGAGCGCCAGCTCGACCGCGCGCATCACAAGGATCGCGCCCAGCCCCTGCCGCCGGTGCTCGGGGTCGACGCCCAGCGTGACGATGTGCACCCCGTCGGGCAGCACCCAGCAGCCGACGTAGCCCATCGGCGGCGCGTCGGCCTCGCCCAGCACGAAATAGCGCGCGACGCGGTTCTCGCCCAGCTCGGCCCGGAAGGCGCGCTCCGGCCAGGCCCCGCCGCCGAAGGCGCGCCCGTCGAGGCGGGCCACCACCGGCC
>JAPOXB010000134.1 GCA_026707335.1 Chloroflexota bacterium | reverse complement strand
CATCGTCGTCGTCGCCGCAGCCGACCAAGGCGAGGCCGGCCGCGCCGACGCCGGCCTTGGCGCTGGCGCCCAGCATCGTGCGACGGCTGAAGCGCCGCCGGTGCAGGCTGGTCCAGTAGTTCATCTCACGCATGGGAATCTCCTCTCGCGATCCAGGGTCGCGGAAAATCGTCGCGCAGGGATGCGCGAGCGCGGTGTATTGATACGCGCATGGGGTGCGAATGTCAACCGGATCGGTGGATTTCGGCGCGGAAAAATAATGAGGCGGAAGGAGGCCCGTCGGCTAGCGCACGTTGCGCAGGCGCGGGTCGAGTTCGTCGCGCAGCCAATCGCCCATGATGTTCCCCGTCAGCGAGATGATCAGCAGGGCCAGGCCGGGCAGCCAGATGGGCCACCACGCGATGATCATCACCTCTCGGCCCTCGGTGATCATGCGCCCCCAGGAGGCGGTGCCGGGCGGGACGCCGACGCCCAGGAAGCTCAGCGCCGCCTCGGCCAGGATCACGATCGCGACCTCCAGCGTCATGATGATGACGATCGTGTTGGCCACGTTGGGCAGCAGGTGCTTGCGCATGATCCACCAGCCGCTCGCCCCGGTCGCGCGGGACGCCGTGACGAAGTCGCGCTCCCGCAGCGACAGCACGTCGGCGCGGACCAGCCGCGCGTAGGCGGACCAGGTCCAGACCAGCAGGATGATGATGACGTTGCGCAGGCTGGGCCCGAAGACGCTGGCCATGAGGACGGCGAAGAGGATGGACGGCAGCGCCAGCTGGACATCGACGATGCGCATCAGCACCTGCCCGGTGAAGCCGCCGATCCAGCCCGACACCATGCCGATGAGACTGCCGATGATGGCCGCCCCCGGCACGACGATCGCCACCACGATCAGCGAGACGCGCGCGCCGTGCAGCAAACGGCTGTAGATGTCGCGGCCCAGCTCGTCGGTGCCGAGCGGGTGCGTCCAGGTGCCGCCGTCGAAGACGGGGGGCTGCAGGCGGGAGAGCAGGTCGATGAAGTCCGGGTCGTGCGTCGCGAGGATATCGGCGAAGATGCCCGCCACCAGGAGCACCAGCGCGATCGCCCCGGGGATCGACAGCCCCAGCCAGCGGCGCCAGCGGATCCCGCCTGGCGTCTCCTTCAGCTCCACCGGCGCGGCCTGGGCGTGCTGGGCCATCAGAGCGCTCCCGACCGGATGCGCGGATCGATCACGCGGTAGGACACGTCGACCAGGACGTTGGCGAGCGAGATGGAGGCCGCCAGCACGATGATCGCCGTCTGCACCATGGGGAAGTCGTTCTGGATGATGGAGTCGATGATCAGGCGGCCGACGCCGGGCCAGGCGAAGACGACCTCAATGATCACGGAGCCGGCGATGAGGCGGCCCAGGCCGATGCCGAGGATCGTGACGACGGGCAGCAAGGCGTGCCGGATCGCGTGGCGGAAGATCACGACGCGCTCGTTCAAGCCCTTGGCCCGCGCCGTGCGGATGAAGTCGGTGTCCATGACTTCGATCATGCCCGAGCGCGTCAGCCGCATGATGGCGGCCATCTCCAGCAAGCCCAAGGAAACCGCCGGCAGGATCAGCGACTTGAACCCGTCGGCGCCGCCCGTCGGGAACCAGCCCAGCTGCACGGCGAAGAAGAAGATCATCATCAGCCCCAGCCAGAAGCTGGGAGTGGCCTGACCGATCACGGCGAGCAGCCGCGCGACCCAGTCGATGGGCTTGCCGCGCCGCAGCGCCGCGATGATGCCCAGCGGGATCGACCCCACCAGGGAGACAACGAGGGCGGCGACGCCCAGCTTGAAGGTGTTCACCGCCCGGTCGCCGATGGCGCCGATCGTCGAGGTGCCGCCGCCGCGGTAGGAGTTACCGAAGTCGAGCTGCAGCACGTCCCAGAGGAAGTTGCCGTACTGGACGATCTGCGGATCGTTGAGGCCCAGGTTCTCGCGCAGGGCCTCGATATCCGCGTTCGACGCGTCGAAGGGGAGCAGGAACGTCTCGGGGCTGCCCACCGTGCGCGAGACGAAGAAGACGATGCTCACGACGATGAAGACGACGAAAAACGCCTGCAACAGCCGGATGGCGAGGAAGTTCCAGAACTGCATGGGCGGGGGCGCCCCTTCCCGGCAGGCGGTGCGGCTCGCCGCGTCCGGCGCATGGTAGACCGTTTGCGCCGCGGCCCGCCAGTGGCGCGCCCCGCGGTCGCATCCGGCGACGCCCTACCAGGTGTCGATGTTGGGCCGCCGCCCGCGCCGGATGGGGTGGGGGTTCTCGCAGGCCATGAGGCTGCGCACGAAGATGCGGCGCGTGTCGGCCGGGTCGATGACGCCGTCGTTCTCGAGCACGGAGGACGCGTTCACGCCCTTGCCCCGCCGGTACGCCTCGGCGACGAGTTCCTCGTAGCGGGCGGCGCGCTCCTCGATGTCCTCGATCGCGGCCAGTTCCGCGCGGTCGCCCAGCCGCACCGCGGCCTCCAGGTTCATGCCGCCGATCTCGGTCGTCGGCCAGGACAGCGTCCACAGGGGCGCGCGGGCGCTGCCCGTCTGCATCGCCTGCGCCGCGAGGCCGTAGGCCTTGCGCAGGATCAGGCAGAACTTCGGCGTCTGCACGTTGGCCAGCGTCACGAAGACGTTGTTGCACT
>JAPOXB010000117.1 GCA_026707335.1 Chloroflexota bacterium | reverse complement strand
GATGCGGCGCCCCGGGACGGATACGTCTCGCAGCGAGTCCAGGGCCACCGCCATCGACGCGGCGTTGGCGTTGTAGGTGTCGTCCAGCAGCAGGCCGCCGCCGGGCAGCGCTTCGAGCCGCATGCGGTGAGGCGCGGGCTGAAAGGCGCGCAGGCCGTCGCAGGCAGTGGCGGGGTCCACGCCCAGGGCCTGCGTTGCCGCGAACGCGGCGCCGAAGGCCAAATCAATGGCGCCCGCAGTGCCCGGAACGTCAACGCTGTCGCTGAAGCTGCCGGCCTGGATGTGAACGCGCGTCCCCGGTGGGTTGGCCAGCAGTTCGCCGTCTACCCGCACGTCGGCCGCATCCGACCGGCCAAACGACACCACCGGCCCCGGCGCGCGGCGCCGCAGCTCGTCGGACCAGGGATCGTCAGCGTTCACGATGGCCGGGCCATGCTCCGGCAGTGCTTCGAAGAGCTCCCCCTTGGCCGTGGCAATCGCCTCCATCGAGCCGAACAGCCCCAGGTGCGCCCCGGCAATGGAGGTGATGACGCCGACGTCGGGCTTTGCATAGCTGCAGTAACGGGCGATCTCGCCGACGACCTGTGCGCCGATCTCGACGACCGCGTAGCGGTGCGTGGGCGTCAACCGCGACAGGGTGGCCGGCACGCCCACTTCGGCATTCTCGCTGCGCTCGGTGGCGAGGGTGGGGCCTGCGGCGCCGAGTGCCGCCGCCAGGGATTCCTTCGTGGTGGTCTTGCCGTTGCTGCCCGTGACGCCCACGAACGTCGCCGACGAGCGGTCGCGCAGCGCACGCGCCAAGCGCTCGAATGCGGCCTGCGGCTCGGCGGTGACGACCTGCCGATCCGATGGTTGATCCGGATCGGGACGCGCGCAGAGGACCGCCGCGGCGCCGCGGGCGAAGGCGTCGCCGATGAAGTCGTGGCCGTCCACGCGGGCGCCGGGCAGCGCCACGAAGAGCATGCCGGGCTGGATGCGGCGGCTGTCGAAGTGCGCTGCGGCCATGGCGAGGTCGTCGGCGCCGCGTGGGACCGGCTGCTCGGCGGCTGTGGCCACGTCGGCAAGGGTGAACATCAGCCGTTGAGGCCTGACACCGCGTCCTGGATGCGCCGTCGCGCGCCAGCGCCCAGATCGAGACGCTCGATGGCGTCGTCGAGTACGCGGAGATACCACCGCCGTCGCGCCGCATAGGTCGACGCACGGTCCGTTGCCAACGCGGCCTGCCGGCGGCCCTGCCGCACTGCGGCGGTGGCGGCGTAGGTCAGGCTGCGCTCCGCCGCGGCGGCCCAGAACACGGCCATCGATCCGTCGTCGCCCGGATTGTCGGCGAGCCGGGTCGCCTGTTCCTCGACGGCGTCCGCGGAGAGGGCGAGACTCGGAAACGTGAGGAGGTCCGCCGCGTCCAGCGCCGGCGACGCCACCGCCAGCGTCTCCCAGTCGATGACCGCCAGCCGGCCGTCGGGACGCGGCATGAGATTCAGCGGCGAGAATCCGTTGTGGACCACCCGCCGCCGGGCGCGGACGAGCGGCCTGACGATGCCGGCCTCTAGGTCTCGCCAGGGGAGATCGGGCGCCAGCGCCCGAGGTGCGGCGTCCGGCTCCGGGGCGGTCGATGGATTGCCCAGCCGGGACGCGGCGATGGCAAGCCGTCGCCGGAGCGTGTCCCGCGTGATTCGGTCCAGATCGCTCTGGTACGCCAGGGCCCGGAGCATGCCCTGGTGGCGCGACGCGACGTCGTGGAACGCGGCCGCCGTCTCCACGGCACGCTCCAGCAGGCCGGCGCGCTCGGCAGCGTCGGCGGTTTCCAGTCGCTCGGCCAACGACTCGGCACCCAGATCCTCCATGGCCACGGCGGCAAAGGCGTTGGGGGCCACAAGGGCCCCGTGCGGGCGGGGAACCAGTCCGGGAGCCTGGCGGCTGAGCAGATCCAATGCCCGCTCCTCGCGCCGCCAGCGGTGGTGGAAATAGCGATCGGCCCCCGGCCGGTACACCTTGACGATCAGCGACGCGGCCCCGGCGCGAAGACGCCAGATTTCGTGACGCGCGTCGGCGGCAATGGCGTGCCAGGACCACGGGCCGCCCTCGCCGCTAGCCGGCAGAATCGCGCTCAGTCCGGTGCGCAGGTCCTCGTTCACGATCCCGGTCGCTTCCCATCGGCCAGCAGCTCGTCGAGGGTCGCGTTGAGCAGGTGGGCGTTCATGGGCCGGTTGAGAATGCCCCGTTCCGAGGCTGGTTGCACCGCATCCGCGTCGCCCACCACGCGTCGCCGCCGCGCCAGCAGTCGTCCAAGCAGCGTGACGGGCCGGCCGTGAAACAACAGCAAGAAGTCGCCGTCGGCGGCGACGAATGCCGGTCGGGTCCACGTGGCGGCGGCCCAGAACCCCGCGCCGGCCGCCACGGCGATGGCAATCGCCAGCGCCGCCCACGCCGTTTCCGAAAGGCCGGTGGCTATGGCGCAGAGCCCGGCGGTTATCGCCGTCGCCGCCCAGAATCCCAGCACGATCTTTCGCCGGTTCAAGCCAACGATCTCCCAGTGGTAGTGCAGTGGCGACGCCAGCAAGGGCAGCGGGAAGCGCTGGTGCGGCACCGGCGAGCCGTCCGGTAGTCGTGGATCGCGCCAGCGTCGGTACAGCGGCACCAGGATCTTGGCTTGCAGCAGCGAGGAGAGGCCCT
>JAPOXB010000118.1 GCA_026707335.1 Chloroflexota bacterium | reverse complement strand
ACCAGCCGAGTTGCACGGAGAAGAAGAAGATCATCATCAGGCCCAGCCAGAAGCTGGGCGTGGCCTGCCCGATCACGGCCACGAAGCGCGCCAGCCAGTCGACGGCCCGGCCCCGCCGCAACGCCGCCACGATCCCCAACGGCGCCCCCAGCGCGATCGCGAACACCATGCCCGCCGCCCCCAGCTTCAACGTGCTCAGCGCCCGGTCGCCGATCACGTCGATCGCCGATTTGCCCCCGCCCCGAAACGAGGTCCCCAAGTCGCCTTGCGCCAGGTCCCAGAGGAAATTGCCGTACTGGACGAACAGCGGGTCGTTCAGCCCCAGGGTCTCCTTCAAGTGCTCGACGTCGGCAGCTCGCCGCGACTCGGTCGGCAACAGGGTCGCCAGGGGATCCCCCACGAGGCGCGAGACGAAGAAGACGATCGTCACGACGAGGAAGACGACGAAGAAGGCCTGCGTGAGCCGGATCGCAAAATAGTGCCAGAACTGCATCAGGTCCCTTGCCGATCACGCGCCGGCGGTCCCGGGGGCGTGTGCCGCGGGCGCCGGCGCCCGCAATGTCTCGCCGGCTCCGATCCCGGTGGGCGCATCCGACAGGGGCGCGGTCGGCGGGGGCCGCCTACGCGAACTGGTCGCGGCCGGCGACCTCGAGTGCCGCGGTGTACCCCGCCTCTTCCTCGTACTTGAACGGGTAGATGTGCTCGAGGCCCAAGAGGCGCGGCAACTCGGGGTGGCGGTCGAGGAGATCGGGGTCGCTCTCCCGCCAATCCTGGATCGGCTTCATGTACGCGCGCATCCACATCAGAGCCAGGGTGACGCGCAGGCCGGGCGTGGTGCGGGGCAGCGCACCGTGCCAAGTCGCGCCGTGCCAGACGACCAGGGAGCCCTCGCGCGCGCGCAGCGGCACGACGCGGTAGGGGTTGTCCTCCCGCGTGAAGTCCTGCTCGTGGAGGAAGGGGGCGCGACCGAAGCGGTGGCTGCCCGGCACGTAGACCGTGGGGCCGTCCTCCTCAGTGCTGTAGTCACTCAGCACCCAGGAGGTGTTGCAGAAGTGGGCGTACTGGCACATGGGTGGCGGCACGGCGAGGGCGTCGACGTGGAGGGTGAGGGGCTTCGTCTGGTCGTCCTTGCCGCCGATCCCGGGAGCCTTGTTGCTCCCCTTGAGCAGCCAGGTGGCGCCGGTCATGACCGCGCTCTGGCCGCACATCCAGCGGGCGATCGCCAGGGCCACCGGGTTGAGCATGGCTTCGACGAAGATCTCGTCCTCCTCGAGCAGCCACCAACTGTTCCGGAACCCCGCCTTGAGCTCGGCCGTGCGGTAGTCGTCGATCGGATCATCGTTGCGGGCGCCGTGCGTGCGCAGGATGGCGTCGCGCAGGCGCTCCACGAAGCCGGGCGCGGCCGCGGTCTTCTCCGGCGGGATGACGGTGAAGCCGTAGGCGTCGAGCTCGACGACGTTCTGCTGCAGGCCGTAGCGGGCGATCTCGCTGACGGCGGCGTCGGCGGCGGGGGAGGCTTGCAGAGCGGCGATGTCCATGATCGGGTCTTCCTTTCCGAAAGTCGCGGGAGGTTCCGGGACGTCGCGCGTTAGATGTGCCGCTGCACGGCGTAGGTGCTGCCCCCAAACAGATATCCGGCCTGCCCGCCCTTGGGCCAGTTGACGTCGCCGCGGGTCAGCACGGCGTCCGGGGCCTCGACGATGAAAATCAACAACGCTTGGCGCGCGTATTCCAGGAACAGCTCCGTGATCATCTCCAGGCGCCGCGCCTGATCTTGCTCGACCCGCTGCGCGAGGTACAGCTCTTGCAGGGCCGGATCCTGGACCCCCTCGCCGTTGAGCCTCATGAAGTCGGATTCGCCCGAGGCGCAGCAAGTCCACATCGATCCGACGTCGCGGTTGTTGTTGGCCCAGAACCAGTAGAGGCCCGGCGGGAGGTCGGGGCCGCCCCTCACGTAAGCGTGGGTCAATAACTCGCCCAGGAGGGTCGACTCTTCGTGCGCGCGGATGCCGACCGCGGCCAGGTCCTGCACCACCGCCAGCACCATGTCCGCCAGGTACGCGCCGCCCCAGTCGGTCGTCCAGTACAGAGGGATGTCGAAGCCGTCCGCGTAGCCCGCCTCCGCCAGCAGTTGCTTGGCCCGCTCGGGGTCGTAGTCGTACTGGACTTCCTTCTTCTGCTCCGGGGTGGGATAGCCGTTGACGCCGCTGAACGCGAAGAGTGGATACGTGCCCTGGCCGAGCAGGAGGTTGTCGATGAGGGATTGGCGGTTGATCGCGTGGTTCGCGGCTTGGCGGACGCGGAGGTCCAGGAACGGGTTCGGGCTGCCGTCCGGCATCGTCTCGGGGAACAGGTTGGGATAGAGGACCTGGATGGCCCACGGTCCGGCGGGCTGGAACTGCACGGCGAAGTCGGGGTCGTCCACGTACGGCGCGACGATATTGGGGCCCAGTTCCGCCACCATGTCGATCTCACCGGCCTCCAGGCCGGCGAGCCGCGTCTGGATCTCGGGCCGTATCACGACCTTCAGGTGTTTGTTGTGGGCGTAGTGCGGCACCACGAGGGGGTGGTCGACCGGGCGGAAGTGGTCCTCGAAGCGCTCGAAGACGAAGTCCGTGTCGTCTTCGTGGCTGACGAAGCGGTAGGGGCCCGTGCCCATCGCGAATTGGTCCACCGCGAGG
>JAPOXB010000109.1 GCA_026707335.1 Chloroflexota bacterium | reverse complement strand
GGCCGCCGCGCGATCGCCCGTCACGATCCGGCCCGCCGCCCCGTCGTGATTCCGGGCGCGACCGCGATCGCGATCGGGGCCGCTACGGCGGTCGCGGGCGGGGCGGCCGCGACCGGGATCCGATCATGCGGCCCGACCCGCTCCCCTTCGAACTGCTCGCCGACCCCGAGTTCGAGCCGGAGGACGACCAGGATCCGATCGCCTTCGCGGCGGCGGTGCTCACCGACCTGCTGCACCTCATGCGCCTGGAGGCCGTCGTCACGCCGCGGCCGCCGGAGACGCCGATGGACGGCCTCAACCACGCCGTGGCCGTGCTCGATATCACCCCCAGCGACACCCAATCGGACGTCCCGCCTGAAGGCGAGTACGGCGGCGCCGGGCTCGACGCCTTGATCGGCCACCAGGGCGAGCACCTGGCGGCGCTGCAGTACATGGTCAACCTGATCGTCAACCGCGCCCTGGAGGGCCGCCACGCCTTCACGGTCGACATCGAGGGCTACAAGCGGCGCCGCGAGCAGGAGCTCATCGCGCTGGCCGAGGACGCCGCCGCCGAGGCCCGCGAGACGCGCGCCACGGTCGAACTCCAGCCCATGCCGCCGGCCGAGCGCCGCATCATTCATCTGAACCTGTCGGAGCAGGAGGGCATCGAGACGGAGAGCACCGGCGCGGGCGCTGCGCGCAGGGTGCAGATCCTCTACCGTGACGACTAGCTGGGGTCGGCTCTGCTACGAAGGCGGGAGCCGTGCCGGTTGTTGCGGTCGCGAACCAGAAGGGCGGCGTCGGCAAGACGACGACCGCCATCAACCTCGGCGCCGCGCTCGCCCGCTCCGGGCGCCGCATCCTCCTCATCGACGGCGATCCGCAATCCAACGCGACCAGCGGGCTGGGCTTGGCGCCCGGCGCGCCCGGCACGATCTACGACGTCCTGGGCGGCGCGCCCGCCGCGGATTGTGTCCGGCCGACCGATGAGCCGGGACTCTCTCTCCTGCCCGCCTCCCGCGACCTCGCCGGCGCCGAGGTGGAACTCGCGGAGTCGCCCGATCGCGAGCGCCGCCTGGGGGCGTCGATCGCGATGCTGCGCTCCGGCTACGACTTCATCCTGATCGACTGCGCGCCCTCGCTGGGGCTGCTGACGCTCAACGCCCTCACCGCCGCCGACCGCGTGCTCATCCCGGTGCAGTGCGAGTACCTCGCCCTGGAGGGACTGGGGCACCTGGCCGACACGATCGGCCGCGTGGCGGAGTGGCTCAACCCCTCGCTGGAGGTGGGCGGCGTCCTGCTGACGATGTTCGACCCGCGCACGAACCTCTCGCAGGAGGTCGTGCGGCAGGTGCGCGCGCACTTCCCGCAGACCTACACCACCGTGATCCCGCGCTCGGTGCGCCTGGGCGAGGCGCCCAGCTTCGGCCGCACCGTCTTCGAGCACGCGCCCGCCTCGCCCGGGGCCGACGCCTATCGCGCCCTCGCACGGGAGTTCCTGGCACGCGAGGAGCGCGCCCTAACCACGCCGGCGGCCCGGGCGCCATCCAACGGTGTCCCAGCCGATTCCCCCCGCGACGGCCTCGTCGCGGCGACAGGAGGTGCAGCATGACCACCGCCCGACCGATCCTCGGCCGCGGCCTCGACGCGCTGATCGCGCGCTCGCACGAGCCCCGCGACGAGCCCGCGCCGCGCCGCGTCGCGATCGACCGGATCGACCCCAATCCAGAGCAGCCGCGGACCGCCGTCGACCCGGCCGCCCTGGAGGAGCTCGCCGCCAGCGTCCGCTCGGTGGGCATTCTGCAGCCGATCCTCGTGACGCCGGCGGCCGGTGATCGCTTCACGCTGGTCGCGGGCGAGCGGCGCTGGCGCGCGGCGCGGCTGGCGGGCCTGACGGAGGTGCCGGTCGTCGTCACGAGCCTGGCCGGCGACGAGCTGCTGGCGGCGGCCCTGGTCGAGAACGTGCAGCGCGAGGACCTGGGACCCCTGGAGGAGGCCGGCGCCTATGCCCGGCTGCTCGCCGCGACCGGCGAGAGCCAGGCGCGGATCGCCGAGCGCGTCGGCAAGAGCCGCAGCACGATCGCCAATTCGCTGCGGCTGCTGGGCCTGCCCGCTCCCATCCGCGACAGCCTCGCCCGCGGCGAGATCAGCGAGGGGCACGCCCGCGCCCTGCTGTCCGTCGCCGACCCGGCCGGGCGCGAGCGGCTCTGGCGTCGCGTGGTCGCCGAGGGCCTCAACGTGCGTCAGACCGAGCGAGCGGCCCGCGCCGCCGCGGCCGGCCAGAGCACCGCATCCGACCCTGGGAGTGATGATACTAAGTATCATCATGATGGACAGGGCGGCCGTCTCACGGCGGACCTCGAGCGGGCCCTGGGAACCCAGGTGCGCCTGCGCCGCGGGGCCAGGGGCGGCACGCTGGAGATCCGCTGGTACGACGACGAGCAGCTGCACGACCTGGCCGCCCGGTTGGCGGCTGGGGCGGAGATGCCCCCACCACCGCCCGCACACCTCACCATCTAGCGCCTCGGCGTCCAGCGCCGCACCGAAGGAGCCGCCATGCCCATCGACGACCGCCTGCAAGAACTCGGGATCCGCCTGCCGCCGGTCGCCGCGCCGGTGGGGCTCTACAAGGCTGCCGTGCGAACGGGCAACCTGCTCTACGTCTCCGGCCAGCTCCCGGTCGCCGACGGGGCGTTCGTCGCCAGTGGCCGGCTGGGCGCGGAGGTCGACCTG
>JAPOXB010000232.1 GCA_026707335.1 Chloroflexota bacterium | reverse complement strand
TACCCCTCCCCCGGCGCCGCCTATGCCCCGCGCCGCCCCGGCCCCCGCCGCGCCCCGGCAGCCCGCCACTCCCCGCCCGCCCGCTCGCGAGCGCACGCCGGAGGAGCAGCTGCTGGCCGGCATCATCGCCAAGCTCGACGCCGACCGCGCGACCAAGAAGCACGCCGCCTACCTGCGCGGCTCCTGCGACCTGCGCCAGGACGGCGACGCGCTCACGCTCGTGTTCCGGCCCAACTTCCAGGACATCCACAAGCAGTTCATCGACGAGGGGATCGCCTCCGTCACGGCGGCCGCCGGGGCCGCCGCCGGACGCGATGTCACGGTCGCCACGACCGCCGGCGACGAGGCGCCGGCCAAGGGCAGCAAACTCGTCGAAGCAGCCGAGTCCGAAGGGCTCGAGCGCGTCCGCTCCCGCCCGGGCTGAGCGGCGCGGTACCCTGGGCAGAGCGTCGCCCCGCGGGCGGCGACGACCACTGAGGAGAGGAGCGCCGCGCGACCTACGCCGTCGCGCGCACCGGAAGATCGATGGCCAAACGCGGCGGAATGTTCCGGCAGCCCAAGCGGTCCCGCGGCCAGGGCGCGGCCGTGGGCGGCGGCATGAATCCCAACATGCTCAAGCAGGCCCAGGCCCTGCAGGCCCAGCTCCAGGAGGCGCAGGAGGAGCTGCAACAGGCGACCGTCGAGGGATCGGCCGGCGGCGGCGTGATCACCGTCGAGATGGGCGGCGACCGCAAGCTGCAGCGCGTCTCGATCGACCCCGACGCCCTCGACCCCGAAGACCACGAACTGGTCGAGGACCTCGTCATGGCCGCCGTGAACGAGGCCACCGACAAGCTCGAGGCGCTCCAGCAGGAGCGCATGTCGGGGCTCACCGGCGGCCTGGGCCTGCCCGGGCTGGGCTGATCGGCGGGCGCGGCGTGGACGACCGCGGCTCCCGTCCCCGCGGCGCCGTCACCGCCGCCCCGCTCGCGCGCCTGATCGACGCCTTCCACCGGCTGCCCGGCATCGGCCCGAAGTCGGCCCAGCGGCTGGCCTACCACGTGCTGCGCGCGCCCGAGGCGGAGGCGCAAGACCTCGCCGACGCCCTGCTCGACGTCAAGCAGCGCATCCGCTTGTGCGCCGTCTGCCAGAACCTGACCGAGAGCGACCCCTGCGCCGTCTGCGCCGACCCCGCCCGCGACCCGGCCACCGTCTGCGTCGTCGAGGAGCCGCTCGACGTGCTGGCGGTCGAGCGGGCGGGGGCGTTCCGCGGCCGCTACCACGTCCTGCACGGCCACCTCAGCCCGATGGACGGCATCGGGCCGGAGCAACTCAAGGTGCAGCAGCTGCTCGCCCGCCTCGGTGCAGCCGACGGCGCGCCCCCGGTCGAGGAGGTCATCCTCGCCACCAACCCCAACCTGGAGGGCGAGGCGACCGCCGCCTACCTGGCGCGGCTGCTCGCCCCGCTCGGCGTGCGGGTGACCCGCATCGCGCACGGCCTGCCCATCGGCTCCGACGTCGAGTACGCCGACGAACGCACCCTGCACCAGGCGCTCGAACACCGCGTCTCCATGGCGGAGTCCGCCCCCGCCCCCCCGCCCGACGGCTAACCTCGGCCCGCTGCGGTGCGTCGCGGCTTGGTCAGTTGGACAGCGGACTCACCGCGAATGATGCGCGCGCCATCTGAAGCCCATCCACGGTGAGGTAGAACGTGTAGCGCCCATAGGCCGGGAACGTCGCGTCCGGCATCTCGAACACGAACGTCTGGGTTCCGTCGATCCCCGATTCAGGGATCGGGAAGTCCATCGGGCCCCCCATCGGCTCAACGACGGGCTCCCCATCCTCGCCCATACAGCCAACGACCAGGGACTTCTGTCCAGCCTCGAACCGGGAGTAGCTCACCGAGACGACGAAGGTGAGGGGGATCAGAACGGGGAGCCGCTCAGCGAGGGCCTCCTCAATGCCGATGCCTACGGCGTCGACCTGTCTGCCGTTTGGTTCGGCTTCGAGGCAGAGGAAGGCGAATCGGCAGTCCACGTCGGCTTTTCCTTCAACAACGGCATCTCCACTTCGACGACCACGATGGTGCTCGATCGCTCCGAGTGAGTCTCCAGCACCTTGAACTTTCCGCCTGGCATCGTGGGCCCCTTCTGGTTGATCCCTGTGGAGTGAGTCTACTCCCTTCCGCCCGACGGCTAAACTCGACCCATGGCCCAGCCCCGCGTCTACCGCACCGAGGCGATCGTCCTGCGGCAGCGCCCCCTCGCCGAGGCCGACAAGGTCTGCGTGCTGTTCACGCCCCTGCACGGCCGCATCGAGGCCGTCGCCAAGGGCGTGCGGCGATCGCGCAGCCGGCTGGCCGGGCACGTCGAGCCGCTCACCCGCAGCCGCTTCCTCATCGCCCGCACCCGCTCGCTGGACATCATCACGCAGGCCGAGACCGTCGACGCCTTCCCGGTCCTGCACGCCGAGCTCGACCGCCTCGGCCTCGCGCTCTGCGCCGCCGAACTCGTCGACCGGTTCACCGACACCGCCGCCGACGTCGGCGCCCTCTACCGCCTGCTGCTCGACACCCTGGGCCGCCTGGAGAGCGGCCCCGCCCCCGCCCTCGCCCTGCGCTGGTTCGAGCTGCGCCTGCTCGACGATCAGGGCTACCGGCCCCAACTCGGCCGCTGCGTGCGCTGTGACGCCGCGCCGCCGGCCGAGGGCGCGGCCTTCGCCGTCGGGGCCGGCGGGGTCGTCTGCCCCGACTGCCG
>JAPOXB010000187.1 GCA_026707335.1 Chloroflexota bacterium | reverse complement strand
CCCGCCTCGTCCAGCTCTGCGACACCTTCCACCTGCCCATGGTCGTGCTGATGGACGACCCCGGCTTCCTCGTGGGGCCCGAGTCCGAGAAGCAGGGCATCGAGCGGGCGGGCGCGCGCTTCATGTACGCGATCATCCACAGCCGCATGCCCTGGCTCTCGTTCGTCTGCCGGCAGTCGTACGGGCTGGCGGGCAGCTTGCAGTACCGGCCGGGGCCGCATCTCTTCCGGCGCTACGCCTGGCCCTCGGGGCACTGGGGCTCGATGCACATCGAGGGCGGCACCTCGGCCGCCTTCCGCCGCGTGATCGAATCGGCGCCCGACCCCGAGGCCAAGCGGCTCGAGCTGGAGAACGACTTCCGCAAGTACTCCTCGCCCTTCCGCACCGCCGAGGCCAGCGGCCTCGACCTCATCGACCCCCGCGACACGCGCTCGCTGCTCTGCGAGTTCGCCGAGCTCGCCCAGCCCATCCTGCGGACGCAACTGGGGCCCACGAACGGCCCCTCCTGGCGGCCCTGAGGGGGATCCCATGCCGCCCGTCCCCCCGGCGATCCGGCGCACCGCGCTCGTCCGCCGGGCGTTGGGGTGCACTCGTGCGCGAGCGGCGGTTGCGCTGGGGGGTGTCGCCATCGCGCTGCTGGCCGCGGCCTGCGGGGGCGCTGCCGAGCCGCCGCCGCCTCCGCTCTTGCTGTTCACCGACGTCACGGCGGAGTCGGGCCTCTCCTATATCCAGCACGAGTTCCGGGACATTCCGGACTGCATCTTCGCCGGTGAGCCGAAGGGCGCGACGGGCTGCCTGGTCGAGCGCGCCACCGGCGGCGCCGCCGCCGCCGACTACGACGGCGACGGCTGGGTCGACCTCTTCGTCACCCGCCTCGACGGCCCCGGCCTGCTCTTCCGCAACCAGGGCGACGGGACGTTCGCGGACGTGACGGACACCGCCGGCCTGGCGGATTTCTCCTACCCGAACAACGGCGCCTGGTGGGGCGACATCGACAACGACGGCGACCAGGACCTCTTCATCACCACGATCGCGGCGCCGCGCTTCCTGCTGTTCATCAACGACGGCGCCGGGTCGTTCCGCGAGGAGGCCGTCGAGCGGGGGGCGGCCGTCGCCGACGCCGCCGCCCGCGCCGGCATGAGCGTCGCCATGGGGGACTTCGATCGCGACGGCTGGCTGGACATCCACACCACGGAGTGGCGCCTGGCCCAGTTCATCGAGCGCGATGAGCCCGCCAACGAGCACGCGCGCCTGCTGCGCAACCTGGGCGCCGAGCGGCCCGGCTTCTTCGAGGACGTGACCGAGGCCGCCGGGGTCTCGATGACCGGCGCCGAATCGCTGACGAAGTCGGGGCTCCACGGCGACTTCTCGTTCGGCACGGCCTTCGTCGATCTCGACGCCGACGGCTGGCCGGACCTGGCCGTCGCGGGCGACTACGGCCGCTCGCGCCTGTTCTGGAACAACGGCGACGGCACCTTCAGCGACGGCACCGTCGCGGCGGGCGTCGGCACGGACGAGAACGGCATGGGCTCCACCTTCGGCGACGTGGACGGGGACGGCGATCTGGACTGGTTCGTGACCGCCATCGCCAGCTCGTTCCCCTGCCTGGGAGGACCGTCGTATCTCACCGGGATGTGCGAGTGGCGCCCCACCGGCAACCGCCTCTTCGCCTACGAGGGCGGCCGGCGCTTCTCGGACCAGACGGACGCCGCCGACGTGCGTGACGGCTTCTGGGGCTGGGGCGCCGCCTTCTTCGACGCCGACAACGACGGCGACCAGGACCTGGTTATGACCAACGGCTTCGTGCTCACCGAGCACGAGGAGGTCTTCAACGACGACCCGATGCGCCTCTGGGAGAACGACGGCGCGGGCGCCATGGCCGAGCGGTCCGCCGACGCCGGCGTTCTCTCGACCGACGCGGGCAAGGGCCTGCTGACCTTCGACTACGACCGCGACGGCGACCTCGACGTGTTCGTCGTCAACAACGCCGGCCAGCCCACGCTCTACCGCAACGACGGCGGCAATCAGCTCGCCTGGCTGCGCATCCGCCTGCTCGGCACGGCCTCGAACCGGGACGCGATCGGCGCACGCGTCGAGGTGGAGGTGGACGCGGAGGGCGTCGCGCAGCTGCGGGAGGCCGGCGTCGCGACGCACTTCCTCGGCCAGAGCGAGGCCACGCTGCACTTCGGACTGCGGGCCGCGGCGGAGGCGGCGCCGGACGTCGCGCGCGTCACCGTCACGTGGCCCGCCAGCGGGATGCGTACCGTGCTGGAGGACGTCCCCGCGAACGCCACGATCGTCATCCGCGAGGGGGTGGACGGCTACACCCAGGAGTGATGGCGGGGCTCGACCGTCCGCCGTCACAACCGGCGCGGCGCCGCGGCCCGCGCGACGTCCTCATCCACACTCCTTCGTCCTAAATCTTGACAACACGGCGCGGGAGTGCCATATTGCCCGCGCTCACATCGCGCGAGCCCCCCAACCGGTGGGGGGTGTCTGCATATCTCTGAAGGAGTCTTCCCATGAGCAATTACTGGACCAACCTGCGACAGCGCAAGATCAGCCGTCGCACCATGTTGGGAGCGACCGCCAAGGCGGGTGTCGGCGCGGCCGGCATCGCGTTGGTGGGCTGCGGCGACGACGACGACGATGACTCCGCCGCCGCCGCCGGCGACGGGGGCGCTGCCGCCGCCGCCGATGCCGCCGCCGCGGCCGGCGACTCGAGCGCCGCCGCCGAG
>JAPOXB010000178.1 GCA_026707335.1 Chloroflexota bacterium | reverse complement strand
AGGCCCGACCACTCCGACGCGACGATCGCCACGAGCAGTGCCCCCAGCAGCGCCAGGACCCGGCGGGGCACGCGCCGGTCGCGCCTCGTCAGTTCCACGGCGACGGCGATGGCGACGAGGTTGGAGGCGAGCATCCAGGCGTAGACGGCGGGCTGCGGCCAGCCGATGAGCACCGTCTGCTGGGCGACGTTCTGGAAGAGCAGCATCTGCAGCGCCAGCGCCGGGCCGAAGGCCAAGTAGGGCACGGCCGAGCCGGGGAGCGCCCCTTCCGGCCCCTGGCCTCGTTCGCGCGAGAGCCGCCAGAGAAGAACGCCGTGACCGACCAGCAGGCACCAGACGACGGCGGACGCCGCCGCCCCCCGCGCCCACGAGAGTTCCATCGTGCCGAAGACGCCCTTGACGGCCGTATCGGCGGCGAGGCCCAGCAGGACCGCGACGACCGCGTGGGCGGCGCCGGCGTGTCCCCCGCCGGGCCGCAGCGAACGAAAGAGCAACGGCAGAGACCACAGGAATAACAGCGCGCCGGCGATCGACAGTCCCAGGTCGGCGGCGAGGGATGAGACGAGCTTCTCGGCCAGCCAGACGAGGGCCAGGCCGCCGACGACCACCGGCAGGGCGTTCCTGGGCCCCAGCGTGCGGTGGACGACGGGCGCGAGGAACCCGCCCAGGAACACCACCAGGCCCATGCCGCCGACGAGCATCGGGCTCACGTCCTGGACCTGGCTCAGGTAGACCGCCATGCCCACGAAGAGGATGCGCAGGAGTTGGAGCCCGAAGAGCACCGTCAGCGCGCCCAGGAGCAGCGCCGCCACGGGCGCCGAACTCGGGTTGGATGCGACGCTCAGACGACCCACGGCTCTGGCCCCCGGCCGTCGACGAACCGCGTCCCTAGCGGAACTCGGGCGGCAGGACGAAGCTCACGTCCTCTTCGATGCTTTGGATGTGGAGAACCTCGTCCGGCTCCAGCGCTTCCACGACCTGGTGCACCAGCCCTTCGGGCGTCGACGCGCCCGACGTGACTCCGACCGAATCGACGCCGATCAGCCAATCGGCGTTCAACTCGTCGGGGCCGTCGATAAGGTGGGCCGGACGACCGTGCGCCTCGGCCACCTCCCGCAGGCGCCGGCAGTTCGAGCTGTTGGCGGCGCCGATCACCAGCACCAGATCGACCCGCTCGCAGAGCTCCTTCACCGCCGCTTGGCGATTCGTCGTCGCGTAGCAGAGGTCGTTGCGGACGACGACGTTGGGGAAGCGCTCCCGGATCGATTCGACCGACCGGCGCGTGTCCTCGACCGAGAGGGTGGTCTGGGTGAGCACCGCCACTTCGGTCGCGTCGTCCCACTCCGGCAGGTCGAGATCCTCCCGGTCGTCGACGAGGTTCATCGGCGCCTGACCCATGGTGCCCTTGACCTCCTGATGACCGCGGTGGCCGACCAGGAGGATCTTGCGCCCCTCCCGGCTGTACTTGCGGGCTTCGTTGTGGACCTTGGTCACCAGCGGGCAGGTCGCGTCGATCACGTGCAGGTTCCGCTCCTGCGCCGCCCGGAAGTCCTCCGGCCCGGAGCCGTGCGCCGAGAACACCACGTTCGCGCCCTCGGGAATCTCCCGGACGTCCTCGACGGTGACCGCCCCGCGAGCCTCCAGCGACTTGACGACGGTGGAGTTGTGCACGATCTCGTGCTTCAGGTACACGGGCGGGCCGTACCGTTCGAGCGCGAGTTCGACCACGTCGATCGCCCGGTCGACCCCGGCGCAGAAGCCGCGCGGCGCGGCGAGATAGACCTGCACGGGCGTCCCCTTCCGCTGCATCGACAAGGGTACAGCGTCGCAGGCACGCGGCGGGCGGAAGCGTTGCGAGCGCTGGGCCGCCGCCGTCGCAGCCCCGTTCCGCGGGCGCCAGCGGGCCTCCGGGCCCCCATAGCCGCCCTTGTCCGAGCAACCGGGCAAGGCGATAGTAGGGGTCCGGCCGCGGGGACTGAGCGGGCTGAGCTTGGCGTCCACCGCGGCATGGCGGGGGTGAGGTCGTGACCGAGGCACTGGCCCGCATCAGCGCACGCCGCCCGCGGCTGGTCATCGCGATCTGGGCGCTGGCGGCGCTGATCGCGGGCGGGCTCGCCGCGGACGCCGAAATGGTCGTCGCGATCAAGCCGGTGACGGACGTGCTCGACCCGGGCACGACCACGGAGTTCCGGCTGGCCGGCAGGTTCGAGTCGGAGCGCGCGGGCGCCCTGATGGAGGAGCGCTCCGAGATCGGGGATCCCTCCCGCCCCAGCCCGCCGGGCGAGATGGTCATCGTCCAGTCCCCGTCTCTCACGGTCGAGGATCCCGCCTTCCAGGCGAAGGTCGAGTCGGTGTTCGCGCGGATCATCGGCCTCGGGCCCGGCATAGTGCAGGGCGGACAGCACTACTACGTGACCGGCGTCCCCCTTCCGGTGCCTCGCGAGTCCCTCAAGTCCGCCGACGGCAGAGCCACGGCGATGCTGTTCTTCCTCACCGGCGACCTGGAGGAGGCGACGCAGAACGTCGAGGACGTCATTCATGTCGTCGAGGAAGCCGATGCCGAGGATGACTTCCGCGTGCTCATCGGCGGGGACGCCAGCGTCGCCTTCGAGAACAATGAACTGAGCGCGAGAGACCTGGAGCAGGGGGAGCGGTTCGGCGCCCCGGTCGCGCTGCTGATCCTGCTGACGCTCTTCGGCGCCGTCGTGGCCGCCCTGCTGCCGATCGGGCTGGCCATCGTCGCCATCGGCGTGGCCT
>JAPOXB010000177.1 GCA_026707335.1 Chloroflexota bacterium | reverse complement strand
TGCTGCATGGCCGTGTTGCCGGCCACCGATTCCTCAACGGCTTCGAGCATGCTGGCCAACTCCTCGAAGCTGGATCGGGCGTCGCTGAGGCGACCGCTCTCCAGGGCGTCGGCCAGGCTCTGAAGGGGCTCGGCCAGGCGCGGGTCCGCGGCAGCAGCGGCAGCGGATTCGCCGAAGCGCTCGGCAAGCTCTTCGCGCTGGGCCGCGCTCATCTGCGAGAGTTCGGCGGCGAGCTGCCGGAGCTCCGCCGCGGCGGCGGCGTACTCACGATTGCCAAGCTCGCGGCCGAGCCGCCGTCCCTCGTCCGACAGTCGCAGGTGCTGTGAGGCTTCATTGAGGGCTTGCTCCGCCGCACCGGTTTCGGGATCCATCTGGGCGCGCAACTCGTCGATGGCGGCCTGCATGCGCTCGATCTCGGCGGCGGTGGCCGGATCGATCGCGGTCGCCGAACCCCCCGGCGTCGCTGGCGCAAGAGCCGCGTCATCCGAGAGTTCGGCGCTCCCCGACTCGAAGGCCAGGGGCGGATTGATCGCGCGCCAGAACGGGCTGAGCGCGAGCACCGCCACCCATCCGGCGAGGGCGGCGGCCGCCAGCGCCAGGACCAGGAGGTCGCGTCTGGCGACGCCGTAGGGCATGGCGCGACCGGGATTGAGACGGTCTGCCGCCTCCAACGCGTCGGCATGCTGCAGCTCGCGCACGTCGGAATCGACGTTGCGAAGCTCGGCGATGGCCGTCGACAGACGCTCCTGCAGGCCCGCGCGGTGGTCGTAGGCCAGCGCGACGTCGTGGGGCGCCGGCACATGAAGCGTGACGGCGCCCAGGACGGCCACACCGGCCGCGGCGAGGGCAATGCCGGACGGGACCAGAAGGTCGGGGCCGCCAAGCCACGCGGCCGGCACGGCGATGACGAGCGCGCCGGCGATGACCAGCGTGACCAGGCGCGGCGCCAGGGCCAGCGCGCGGGCACGTTGTCGGCGGCGCGCCAACTGCAGCAGCCGAAGGCCGAGCGCCTTCCGGCCATAGGCCGTCCCGCGAAAGCTGGGCCGTGGCAGCACGATGGTCGACCAGGCCGCCCGGCGAGCGCTGGCGTTGATCATTCGAGCTCCGGTCGATGCCGGGCGTGCGGCGCGCTGCGGACATCCGCTGCCGCGCACGCGGGACACACGGCCTGCCCCGGCGGGGCAGGTAGCAGGGAGCCTAGCATCGGCGCACCGCCGCCTCCGTGGTATATCCATCGGATCGGTCGGCTTGGCCGTCGTCCTTCCAGGCCGCCGCGTCGGCCAACAGATCGCGCGCCACGCGGCGGCCGGCGGCCGTGCGGCTGCCGCCCATGGCCGCGATTTCCTCGACGACGGCGTCACGGTCGAGCCGTCGCACGTTGGTGATGGTTCCCGCCGACTCCTCGTGCTTCTCCACCACGAAGTGCGTGTCGGCGAAGGCGGCGACGGAGGGCAGGTGGGTCACGCACAACACTTGGTGGGCCTGCGCCAGCCGGGCCAGCTTTTGCCCCACGACGTCGCCGCTGCGTCCGCCCACGCCAACGTCGATCTCGTCGAAGATGAGCGTCGGCGTCTCGTCGGCGGCGGCAAGGGCCGACTTCATTCCCAGCAGAATGCGCGACATTTCCCCGCCCGAGGCAACCGCGGCCAGCGGCCGCACCGGCTGCCCGCGGTTCACGCTCAGTTGCATCTCCCCCGCATCCACGCCCGATCGATCGAAGGCCACCGGCTCCTCACCGGCGTCGATCACCAGCCCGGCGGCGTCGGGTCGCGTGTCCAGCGGGAACTCCACGGCGGCCTCGGGGAGGTTCAGGTCGGCCAGCTCGGCGGCGATCACGCGCGTGAGTCGTTTGGCGGCGGCCAAGCGGTGTGTCCGAAGATCCATCGCGGCGCGCGCGAGGTCGGATTCGAGGGCAGCTTGCTCGACGGCAAGCTCACGCCGCCGGTCGTCGGAAGCCCCCAGGTCGGACAGCTGGCGCCGGGCGTCGTCGGCAAACGCCAGCACATCGGCCAGCGAGTCGCCGTACTTGCGTTTGAGCGTGTCGAGCACGTCGAGCCGCGCGTTGATTTCCTCCAGCCGGGCCGGATCGGATTGGATGTCGGCGGCATAGGCGGCAATGGACTGCGCCGCGTCCGAAATCACGGCCTGCGCCTCGCCGATCTGATCCGCCGCGGGCTTGACCGCCGGATCGAGGTCGGCGATCTCGGCGAGGGCGGCCATCGCCTCGCCCAGGCGATCCACAGCCGCCCCGGCATCGTCGCCCGTCAGGAGGCGCTCCGAGACACCGGCCAGCTCGCGCAGGCGCTGCGCGTTGGCCAATACCTGGCGCTCGACGCGCAACTCCTCGTCTTCGTCCACCGACAGGCCCGCGCCGTCGATTTCATTTACCTGAAAGGACAGCAGGTCGATCAGACGCGCGGTCTCGCGGGCGTCCCGCCGCAGCGTCGCCTCTTCATCCTTGACGGCGCGCCAACGGTCGACGAACTGCGCGACCGCCTGGCGCCGGCCGGCAAGACCGCCATAGCGGTCCAGGTACTCGAGCTGACGCGCGGCGCGAAAGAGCGACTGGTGCTCAACCTGCCCGTGGATGTCAATCAGGCGCGGGCCGAGCTCCACGAGGGCTCGCACCGGCACGGCGCGTCCGTTGACGCGCGCCACCGAGCGCGCCACCCCGTCGACGATGACCTCGCGGGAGATAAGCAGCGACTCGTCGGGCTCGATGCCATAGGCCCCCAGCGCCGCCCTTGCCGCTGCGCTGGAGG
>JAPOXB010000076.1 GCA_026707335.1 Chloroflexota bacterium | reverse complement strand
CTTCGACCTCGTGCTGTACGACTTCCGCAACCACGGCTGGAGCGGTCGCAGCGACGTTCGCAGCCATACCATCGCCACCTTCGTCGAGGACAACCAACTCGTCTTCCGGGGCATCGACCGCCACTTCGGAGCGAAATCGAAGGTCGGCGTGTTCCACTCCCTGTCGGCGACGACCGCGATCCTCCAGGATCCGCCCGGCGAGGGCTTCGCGGCGCTGGTGCTGTTCGATCCGGCCATCCACCTGCCCGGCGGCGACCTGCTCCAGGCCGACAAGCAGTGGCGGCAACTCGCGGGCGCCACCCGGTCGCGGCGGGAGCGGTTCGAGACGCGCGAGCAGCTGGCCGAACGCATCGCGCGCGCGCCCGCGTACGCGCGCCTGCTGCCGGGCGTGCCGGACCTCATCGCGCGGGCCACGCTGCGGCCCACGACCGATGAGACGGGGTACGAACTGCGCTGCCCGGCCGAGTATGAGGCGCAGGTGCTCGAGTACGCGTTCGCCTACAACCAGGAGCCCGAGCCCGCCGCGTTCCGCTGCCCGGTCAAGGTCATCGGCTGCGACCCGACGATGCCGTTCTCCTTCCTGCCGCGCCTGGATCTCGCCGGGCTGACCGGCCTCAACTACGACTTCGTGCCCGATACGACGCACTTCCTCCAGCTGGAGAATCCCGGCGAGTGCGCCGCGCTGATGCTGGCGTTCCTGGAGCAGCATGGACTCGCGTAGCGGCCCCCGCCCCCTCGACGGCGTGCGCGTGCTCGACTTCACGCACGTGCTCGCGGGGCCCTTCGGGACGCGCGTCCTCGGCGATCTGGGCGCCGACGTGGTCAAGGTGTCCACGGCCGGCCGCTCCCAGGGCGTGGGGTCCGACCCGGCGCAGCCCTACTTCGCCATGTGGAACCGCAACAAGCGCGCGCTGGCGCTCGACATGGCGACGGACGAGGCGCGGCGCATCGCGCTGGACCTCGCGACCCGCGCCGATGTGCTGATCGACAACTTCTCGCCGGGCGTGCTCGATCGCTGGGGGCTGGGCGAGTCCGTGCTGCGCGCGGCCAATCCCGGCCTGATCGCCGTCGGCATGTCGGGCATGGGCCCCGGCGGTCCCTGGTCCGGTTACGTCACCTACGCCCCCACGATCCATGCGCTCTCGGGCCTGACCGCCCTGACCGGCGTGCCCGGCCGCGACGACATCGGCATCGGCTTCTCCTACAACGACCACGCCGCCGGGCTGCACGCGGCGCTGGCGGTGCTGGCCGCGCTCGAGGCGCGCCGCCGCGACGGGCGCGGCCAGCGGATCGAGGTCGCGCAGTTCGAGACGGGCGTCAACTTCCTGGGTCCCACCCTGCTCGACCTGGCCGTCAACGGGGGCCGGGCGGAGGCCACCGGCAACCGTCTGCCCTACGACGCCGCCGCCCCGCACGGCTGCTATCCGTGCCGGCCGCTGGCCGGCGCGGTCCCCGGCGAGGAGGAGCGCTGGGTCGCGATCGCCGTCATGAGCGACGGCCAGTGGCGGGCCCTGCGCGCGCTGCTGGGCGAGCCAGCCTGGGCCCGCGACCCCGCCCTTGATAGCGCGGCGGGCCGCGTGGCGGCGATGGAGGCGATCGATCGCGAGATGGCGGCCTGGACCAGCACGCAGGACGCGGAGGCCGTCATGGAGCGCTGCCAGGCGGCCGGCGTGCCGGCGGGCGTGGTGCAGTCGGGCGTCGACCTCACGCAGCGCGACCCACAGTTGGCCGCGACCGGCTTCTTCACCACCGCCGACGAGGAACACGCCACGATCGGCGCGCAGCAGATCGATCGGCTGCCGCTGCGCTTCTCGGCGACGCCGGTCGAGACCTACGCCGCCTCGCGCCTGACCGGGGCGGACACCGCCGCCGTGCTCGCCGACTGGCTGGGCACGTCCGCCGAGGAGGTCGCCGCCGGCGAGGCCGCCGGCACGCTGCGCTAGCGGCCGCGCCCTTGACAACAGGTAGCACACGTGTTCTACTCTTGTCCGGGCGGGAAGGGCGGATGGCGTGGTCGAGTACCGCGAGATCGAGTGCAAGTCGGCGCTCAACCGGGTGCGGGGGATGCCCTTCGCCTGGTCGCTCAACCCGTACCGGGGCTGCGCGCACGCCTGCCACTACTGCTTTGCGCGTCCCACTCATCGCTTCTTCGAGTTGGGCATCGGCGACGACTTCACGGGCATCATCTACGTCAAGCGGAACTTGGCCGCGGTGCTGGCCGGGGAGTTGTCGCGCCCCGGCTGGCGGCGGGAGCAGGTCGCGCTGGGCACCGCGACCGACCCCTACCAGCCCGCCGAGGGTCGCTACCGCCTGACGCGGGCGGCGATCGAGCAGTTCGCCCGCTTTCGCAGCCCCGTCTCGCTGCTCACCAAGAATCCGCTCATCGTGCGCGACCTCGACGTGCTGCGGGAGGTCGAGACCCGCGCGGGGCTCAGCGTCGCCTTCAGCGTCCCGACGGTCGATCGGGAGATTTGGCGCCGCACGGAGCCGGGCACGGCGCCGCCCCGGCAGCGCCTCGCGGCGATGCGCCGCCTCGTCGACGCGGGCATCAGCGCCGGCGTGCTGATGGCCCCGCTGCTGCCCGGGTTGTCCGCCGACCGGGCGCAGGTCGAGCGGACGGTGCGCGCCTCCGCCGATCACGGCGCGCGCTTCGTCGGATCGGGCCTGCTCAACCTGAGCCCCGAGCTGCGCGACTACTACTTCGGCTTCCTGGCGGCGGAGTACCCGGCCCTCCTCGACGGCTACCGCCGGCTCTACGGTGAGAAGTACGCCCCCAAGCGCTACCGCGACCGCGTCGCCGCGCGCGTGCAGGAGTTGAAGGAGGCCGCCGGCGTCCCGGATCGGCCCGTTCTGCCCCGTGCCGTGACGCCTCCCGTGCAGCAGTTGGGCCTGCCCCTGCGCTAGCCTCACCGTCGGGCCGTGGCCGCCACCGCCACGGCCGCCGGAGGGAGGCGAGCGTGACAGTCGAGCAACAGCAGATTGAACTGCCGACCGGCATCTCCATGCACATCGCGGAGCAAGGCGACGGACCGGCCGTCGTCTTCGTGCACGGCTTCCCCGAGCTGTGGTACTCGTGGCGGCACCAGTTGCCGGCCCTGGCGGCGGCGGGCCTTCGCGCCATCGCGCCCGACATGCGCGGCTACGGCCGGACCAGCGCGCCCCCCAACGTCGAGGACTACGCCCACCGCCTGGTCTGCGACGACCTGGTCGCACTGCTCGATGCGCTGTCGCTGGAGCAGGCCGTCTTCGTGGGCCACGACTGGGGCGGCGCGATCGTCTGGGCCATGGCGCTGCATCACCCGGAGCGGGTGCGGGCCGTCGCGGGGATCAACACGCCCTACCGCGGCCAGCCGCCCGCGCCGATGCTGGAGATGGTCAAGGGGCGCCCCGGCGTGTGGGACTACCAGTTCTACTTCCAGGAGCCCGGCGTCGCCGAGGCCGAGCTGGAGGCGGACCCGGAGCGCACGATGTCGCTGCTCCTGCGCAGCAGCGACCCGGCCGATCGGATCGACGCCTTGCAAGGGACGCTGAGCGTCCGCGAGCGCGGCGGCATGCTGGTGGGTCTGCCGGAGCGGCCGTCGCGCAGCATCATGCTCAGCGCCGAGGACCTGGCCGTCTTCGTGGAGGCGTTCCGCGCGACCGGCTTCCGCGGGCCGCTCAACTGGTACCGCAACGACCGCCGGAACTGGGAGTGGGGCGAGGAGAGCAAGGAGGCGCGCATCACCTGCCCGGCGCTGATGGTCACGGCCGGCAAGGACCCGGTCCTCACGCCCAAGCTCTCCGAGGGGATGGAGCGTGTCATCCCGCAGCTGCAGCGCGGCCACATCGAGGCGTGCGGCCACTGGACGCAGCAGGAACGCCCCGACGAACTGAACCGCATCCTGCTCGACTGGCTGGCCGGGCTGCCTCCGGCGTAGCGCCGCCACTGCACCGAAACGAGGACCCCATGCCGCCCCTGACCCCCGCCGAACGCGACGCCTTCCTCGACGCCCCCGGGGTGCTGATGCGCATCGCCACCGTCGACGCGGACGGCGACCCGCACGTCGCCCCGATCTGGTTCCTGCACGAGGAGGGGCGCCTCTGGTTCACCCCGCGCGCGATGTCGGATTGGCTGGCGCACATCCGCGCGCATCCCCGCATCTCCTGCGCGATCGACGAGACGGTCCCGCCGGCGCGCAAGCTCGTCGTGGAGGGCGAGGCGGAGATCGTCCACGACCTCGGCGCGGACGACGTCTGGCGCGACCTCTACCGCCGCATCGCGGAGCGATACATCCCGCCGGCCGCCGCCGCGGCCTACATCGGCAACACGATCGACCAGCCGCGCGCGCTCTGCGCGCTCCCCCTCGCGTCGGCGCGCATCCGAAGCTGGCGCATACCCATGGGCGACGAGCCGCGCAGCGGCATCTGGCATCGTCGCTACTACGCCGCCGGCAGCAAGTACGGCGACGAGGCCGCCGCGGCGGCGGAGTAGGGGGAACCGATGAGCGTGCGCATCGGCCTGGGGATCGCCAACTTCCCCTTCGAGGAGCCGCGCGGCTTCTGGCGCTGGGTGGAGCAGTGCGAGGCTGGCGACGTCGACTCCATCTGGCAGACCGACCGCCTCATCGGCGCGCAGCCCTTCCTCGAATCAATGTCCACGATGGCGGCCCTGGCCGGAGCGACGGAGCGGCTCAAGTTCGGCATGAACGTGGTCGTGGTGCCGTTCCGCGACCCGCTGGTGCTCGCCAAGGAGTGCGCCACGATCGACTTCCTCAGCGACGGGCGGCTGCTGCCGGCCTTCGGCGTGGGCGGGGCGGTCGCGCCGGAGTTCCGCGCCACGAGCCGTCCCATGGCGGGGCGCGGCGGGTTGGCCGACGAGGCCCTGCGCCTGATGGCGCGCCTGTGGGCGGGCGAGGCCGTCACCTGCGCGGGCGAGCACTACGACTACCGCGACGCCGTCATCGCGCCGCTGCCCGTGCAGCAGCCGCTGCCGCTCTGGATCGGCGGCGACAGCAAGGCCGCGATCCGCCGCACGGCGACCATCGGCAGCGGCTGGCTGGGCGGCCTGCACAGCCCGGCCCAGGTGGCGCGCGTGGTCCCGGCGATCAAGGCGGCGGCCGCGGCGGCCGGGCGCACGATCGACGAAGACCACTACGGGGCGGCCTTCGCCTACCGCTTCGGCAGCCCCGACGATGCGGCGGTGCAACGGCTGGCGGCCGGCTTCCGCCGCCGCCTGCCCGACGTCGACCCGGACGGCTACTTCGCCGTGGGCGACGCCGGGCGCATCCGGGAGCGCATCGCCGAGTACGTCGCGGCGGGGGCGTCGAAGTTCGTCCTGCGCCCCATCGCCGACGGCGACGCCGAGATGCGGGCCCAAACGCAGCGCCTGATCGAGGACGTGCTGCCGGCCGTGCACGAGCGTGCGGCGACGCCCGCGTAGCTCCGCCGGCTGGGCTGGTTGCTACTCGACGACCCAGGTGTTGTCGCCCGCGATGAGCGCCGCCAGGTCGCCGGCGCCGACCCCCGCCCGCGCCTCGTCGACCTGATGGCCCAGGCGCTCGCCGTAGGTCGGCTTCTGCACCTGGCGGAAGATGCCCATCGGCACCGGTTGCTCCGGGTACTGGAAGCGCGCCAGCATGTTGGCCGTGATCGGCGTCGGCTCGGCCGGGTCGTGCACCAGGATGCGGGAGCGGTCGCCGTTGACCTCCACCAGCTCGGGCACGGTCCCGTTCATCGCGACGCCGCGCTGCTTCTCGTCGCCGAACAGCAGCGGCTCGCCCGGCTCCATGTAGAGCAGGCGCTCGCCCCGCACCGGCTTGTCGGTGAAGTCGCGGAAGGCGCCGTCGTTGAAGATGTTGCAGTTCTGGTAGATCTCCACGAACGTCGCGCCCTTGTGCCGCGCCGCCGCCTCGATGGTGCTGACGAGGTGGTGGGGGTCCGTGTCGAAGGTCCGCGCCACGAACGTCGCCTCGGCGGCCAGCGCCACCGCGATCGGGTTGAGCGGGTTCTCGATCGAGCCCATCGGCGACGACTTGGTCACCTTTCCCACCTCGGAGGTCGGCGAGTACTGCCCCTTCGTCAGGCCGTAGATGCGGTTGTTGAACAGCAGGATGTTGAGGTCCTGGTTGCGGCGCAGGGCGTGCAGCAGGTGGTTGCCGCCGATGCTGAGCCCGTCGCCGTCGCCGGTGATCACGAACAGCAGCAGGTCGGGCCGGGTCAGCTTCAGGCCCGTCGCCAGCGTCGGCGCGCGGCCGTGGATCGAGTGGAAGCCGTAGGTGTTCATGTAGTAGGGGAAGCGGCTGGAGCAGCCGATCCCGGAGATGAAGACGATGTCCTCCCGGCGCCGGCCGAGGTTGGGCAGCATGCGCTGCATCTGCGCGAGGATCGAGTAGTCGCCGCAGCCGGGGCACCAGCGGGTGTCCTGGTCGGAGGCGAAGTCCTTCTTCGCGAGGCGCACGGGCTCCGTCGGCGCCGGCTCCCGGTCGATGGTCACCATCTCCGCGTCTCCTCGCTCTCTCGTCGCTCTCGCGTTCCCGCTACGACGCGCGCACGGCCGACGGTCGCGCGCTGCGCAGCGCCATGATCTGGTCCGTGATCTCACCGGCGCTGAACGGCTGCCCGGAGACCTTGTTGAGGCCGCGGGCGTCGACTAGGAACTTCGCGCGCACCAGCATGCGCAACTGGCCGGCGTTGTTCTCGGGGATCAGCACCGTGCGGAAGCCGCGCAGCACGTCGCCCAGGTTGGCCGGGAAGGGGTTGAGGTAGCGCAGGTGCGCGAGCGAAACGTCGGCGCCCTGCGCGCGCGCCTCCTCGACGGCCGTGACCGCCGGGCCGTAGGTGCTGCCCCAGGAGAGCACCAGCACGTCGCCCGACGGCGGCCCCTCCACCTCTTGCGCCGGGATCATCCGCGCGATGCGCGCGATCTTCTCGGCTCGCAGGGCGACCATCTGCTGGTGGTTGGCCGGGTCGTACGACACGTCGCCCGAGCCGTCGGCCTTCTCCAGCCCGCCGATGCGGTGCTGCAGGCCGGTCGTGCCGGGCACCGCGTACTGCCGCGCCAGCGTCTCCGGGTCGCGGGAGTAGGGCGCGAAGGTGCGCGGGTCCTCGTGGAATCGCACCTCGATGCGGGGCAGCTCGGCCACGTCGGGCACCGGCCAGGGCTCGGCCGTGTTGGCCAGGTAGCCGTCCGACAGGAAGACGACCGGGGTCATCGCGGCGAAGGCCAGGCGCACGGCCTCCATCACCATGTAGAAGCAGTCGCCGGGGCTGCGCGGCGCGACGACGCAGACGGGGCTCTCGCCGTTGCGGCCGAACATCGCCTGCAGCAGGTCGGCCTGCTCGGTCTTCGTGGGCAGGCCGGTGCTGGGCCCGCCGCGCTGGATGTCGAGCACGATGATCGGCAGCTCGGTCATCACGGCCAGGCCGATCGCCTCGCTCTTCAGCGCCAGGCCGGGCCCGCTGGTGCCGGTCACGCCGATGGAACCGCCGAAGGCCGCCCCGATGGCCGCCCCCACCGCCGCGATCTCATCCTCCGCCTGGAACGTCTTGACGCCGAAGCGCTGGTACGAGGCCAGCGAATGCAGGATGTCGCTGGCCGGCGTGATGGGGTAGCTGCCGTAGAAGAGCTGCAGCCCGCTCAACTCCTGCGCGGCCACCAGTCCGATGGCGGTCGCCTCGTTGCCGGTGACCGTGCGGTAGGTGCCGGGCGCGAGCGCGGCCGGCGGCACCGCGACGTGCGCGTCGGCGAGCTCGGCCGTCTCGGCGTAGGCGTGGCCGGCCTTGAGCGCCGCCGTGTTCGCCTCGACGATGGCCGGACGCCGGGCGAACTTCTCCTCGATCCAGGCGATGCTCGGCGCGAGGTCGCGGTCGTAGAGCCAGTAGATCATGCCCAGCGCGAAGAAGTTCTTCGTGCGCTCGGCGTTCTGGCCGCTGACGCCCGCCTCGGCCGCCGCTGTCGTTGCGAGCTTCGTGATCGGGACCTCGAGCAGGCGGTAGTCGGCCAAGGAACCGTCCTTGAGCGGGTTGCTCGTGTAGCCGGCCTTGCGCAGGTTGGCGCCCGTGAACGCGTCGGCGTTGACGATCAGCAGCCCGCCGCGGACCAGTTCCTTGGCGTGCACGCGCAGCGCCGCCGGGTTCATCGCGACCAGCGCGTCGGGCGCGTCGCCGGGCGTGTGGATCGTGTTGCGGGAGAAGCTGATCTGGAACGAACTCACGCCCGCCAGGGAGCCGGCGGGCGCGCGGATCTCGGCCGGGAAATCGGGCAGCGTGCTGAAGTCGTTACCGAACAGGGCGGTGGCGTCGGTGAAGCGGTTGCCCGCCAGTTGCATCCCGTCGCCGGAATCGCCCGCGAAACGGATGGTGGCCCGCTCGCGCTCGGCGATCGGCGCCCGTGAGTACGATCCGGGCGTGGGCGACTCAGCCACGTGTGCTGGCCCTCCCTGCCTTGTCGCGCGCCCCGATCATTGCGATCTTCGGGCGCGTCGTCACCCGCTCGGCCGGCCGGTCCATGAGGTGTCTCACTCTTGCGTCGCCTCCCGTGCGGACGCACCCGTTCACACCCATTTGCATCGTAGCAGCGCGATCATCGCACGCAGCCACCTTCCGTTGCGACCTTTGCAGCGTTACGTGGCGGTTACGTTCGCGGCGGCGCCGGCGCGCGGGGCGCCCAGCCCCGGCGGCCCCCTATCCTGCTCACAGCGATGGCGACAACTGGAGGGCCCATGCCGCAGTCCGCATCCGCGTCCGGGCGCGAGGCGCTGCACGCCCGCGCCATCGCCGCGATCGACGCCGCCGCGCCGGAACTGCGCCGGGTCAGCGCGCGGATCCACGGCCGGCCGGAGCTCAACTTCGAGGAGCGCCACGCGCACGACGTGCTGACCGACGCCGCCGAGGCCGCGGGGCTGTCGGTGCGGCGCGGCGCGTTCGATCTTCCCACTGCGTTCAGCGCGAGCGCCGGCGGCGACGGCCCCCGCGTCGTCATCTGCTGCGAGTACGACGCGCTGCCGGAGATCGGCCACGCCTGCGGGCACAACCTGATTGCGGCGGCGGGGCTGGGTGCCGGCATCGGCGCGGCCGCCGGACTGGCGGCGTCGGGCGGGCCGGGCCGGGTCGTCGTGCTGGGCACGCCCGCCGAGGAGGGCGGCGGCGGCAAGATCGCGCTGATCGAACGGGGCGCCTTCGCCGACGCCGACGCGGCCCTGATGGCGCACCCCGCCCCCACCGACCTCCTGCGACCGGCGGTCAGCGCGCTGCAGCAGCTCGACGTGGTCTACCGGGGGCGCAACGCCCACGCGGCCGGCGCGCCCTGGGAGGGCCGCAACGCGCTCGACGCGATGGTGGTCGCCTACAGCGCGATCTCGGCCCTGCGGCAGCAGTTGCCGCCCGGCGCGCTGGTGCACGGCGTCATCACGCACGGCGGCGACAAGCCCAACATCATCCCCAGCCTGACTCGGGCCGAGTTCATCGTGCGCGCGCGCGAGCGGGCGATGCTGGCCGAGGTCAAGGAGCGCGTCCTCGCCTGCTTCCGGGCCGGCGCCGAGTCGGCCGGTTGCACCCTGGAGGTGGGGGAGAACGGCCCCGAGTACCTCGACATGCGGCACTGCGAGCCCATCGTCGCGCGCTACGCCGACAACCTGTGCGCCCTGGGCGCGCCGCCCCGTGAGGATCCGGCGGGCTTCAGCGCCTTCAGCACCGACATGGGCAACGTCAGCTACGTCGTGCCGTCGATCCACCCCGTCTTCGGCATCCCCGCCGCGGCCGGGAACCATACGCCCGAGTTCGCCGAGGCCGCGGCGACCCCGGCCGCCCACGACGCGATGATCGTCGCGGCCAAGGCGATGGCGATTACGGCCCTCGACCTACTCACCGACGCCGGCCTGCGCAGCCGCGCGCGGGCCGACTTCGACGCCGGGACGGGGGCCGCGCCGTGAGCGCCGCCGCGCCGACGCCCGACCAGATCGTGGATCACGTCGTCTACGCCGCGCCCGACCTGGACGCCGCCGTCGCCGATCTGGAGGCGCGGCTGGGGGTGCGCCCGGCCTACGGCGGCAGTCACCCGGGCGCGGGGTCGCACAACGCCCTGCTCGATCTGGGCGACGGCGCCTACCTGGAGATCATCGCGCCGGACCCCGGTCAGCCCGACCCGGTCGGACGGCGGCGCCCCTTCGGGCTCGACGACCTCGATGCGCCGCGGCTGGCCGGCTGGGCGGCGAAGGCGACCAACCTCGAGGCGCGCGTGGCCGCGGCGCGGGCGCGCGGCTTCGATCCGGGAGAGGCGCGCACCATGCGCCGTCGCCGGCCGGACGGCGTCGAACTGGTCTGGACGCTCACGCGCGGCGGGCCGGCGGCGGGCGGCCTGGTTCCCTTCCTGATCGACTGGGGCGACGCGCCCCACCCCGCGGCGACCGCGCCGATCGGCTGCCGCCTCACGGCCCTCGCCGGGCGCCACCCGCGCCCGGCCGAGGTGGAGGCCGCCCTCGCGGCGCTCGGCCTGGCGCTGCCGGTCGAGGAGGGGCCCGCCGCACTCCTGGCCACGTTGGACACACCGAACGGTGTCGTGCGGCTAACCTGACCGGCGTACGCGCCCGCTCCATCCGGGCCGGGCTTGGTGAGGGGGACCACGCATGAAACTCGGATTCAGCGCGGGGGCGTTCGGCCCGCGGTACCAGCTCGACCTCGATCTCATCCAGCGCGTCGAGGCGTTGGGCTACGACTCGGTCTGGACGGCGGAGGCCTACGGCTCCGACGCGGTCACGCCGCTGGCCTTCATCGCCGCGCACACGGAGCGGATCAAGCTGGGCACGGGCATCCTGCAGATCCCCGCGCGCACGCCCGCGATGACGGCGATGACCATGGCGACGCTCGATCAACTGGCCGGCGGCGGCCGCGTGATCGTCGGGCTGGGCCTCTCCGGCCCGCAGGTCGTCGAGGGCTGGCACGGGCAGCCCTGGGGCAAGCCGGCCACGCGCGTGCGGGAGTACATCGAGGTGCTGCGCAAGATCCTCGCCCGCGAGGAGCCGGTCACCTACGAGGGGTCGGAGTACCAACTGCCCTATCAGGGCCCCGGGTCGAGCGGCCTCGGCAAGCCGCTCAAGTCGATCCTGCACATGCAGCAACTGCCGATCTACGTCGCCTCCCTGGGCCCGGCGAACGTCAAGGCCACCGCCGAGCTGGCCGACGGCTGGCTGCCGATGTGGTTCTCGCCCTACCGCATGGAGCAGTATCAGCCCTGGCTCGACGAGGGCATGCAGCGCGGCACGGCGAGCGACGCGCCCAAGGCGCTGGACGACTTCGAGATCCAGGCCGCCTGCACCGTCATCGTCAACGACGACGTGGGCGAGTGCATCCGCCAGATGCGGCCCAACGTGGCGCTGTACATGGGCGGCATGGGTGCGCGCTCGAAGAACTTCCACAACGACGTCATGGTCCGCTACGGCTACGGCGAGGCCGCGGAGACCGTGCAGGACCTCTACCTGTCGGGCCGGCGGGCGGAGGCGATGGAGGCCGTGCCCGACGAGTTCATCGACGAGATGGCGCTGATCGGCCCCGCCGACCGCATTCGCGAGCGCTACAAGGCTTGGGAGGACTGCGGCATCACGGGGATCACCGTCACGGCCCGCCAGCCGGAGGCGCTGGAACTCATGGCCGACCTCGCCGGTACGCGCGGCGGCGCTTAGCCCGGCCGGTCACTCGGCGTCGAGCGGCGCGCCGCCCGGCCGCACGCCGGCCCGATTGCGATCGCTCATCTGCCCGATCAGGCGCTGCCAGCGGGCGTCGACGCTGCTCCAGCCCCCGTCCACGACGATCGCCTGCCCGGTGACGAGGCTCGACTCGTCGCTGGCCAGCCACAGCGCCGCCTGCGCGATGTCGAGCGGCTGCCCCGCGCGCCCCAGCGGATGGATGTCGGCGAAGCGCTCCGCGACGATCTCCTCCGCCCGCGGGGACGGCGCCGAGAGCGGCGTGACGATCCCGCCAGGGCAGATGCAGTTGACGCGGATGCCGTGGGGCCCGCCCTCGGCGGCGGCGCTGCTCGTGAGCGAGATCACGCCGGCCTTCGTCATCGCGTAGACCGCCTGGCGCTCGAAGCCGTGCAACCCGGCGACCGAGGCGGTGGAGATGATCGCGCCGCCGCCGTGCTCCCGCATCCGCCGCGCCGCGTGCTTGATGCCCAGCCAGACGCCCTTGAGGTTGATCGCCGTAACGAAGTCGAACGTCTCCTCCGGCGCGTCCGCGATCTCGCCCTCCACCATGCCCACGCCGGCGTTGTTGTACATCACGTCCAGCGCGCCGAACTCCTCGACCGCCGTCGCCACCAGCCCCGCGACGGCGCGGTCCTCGCGCACGTCCGCGACGACGGCCCGCGTCGCCGACCCCAACTCGGCGGCGAGCGCCCGTGCGCGCTCCTCCTGCACGTCGCCGATGACGACGCGCGCCCCCTCGGCCACGAACAGGCGCACCGCGCTCTCCCCGATGCCGGAGGCGCCGCCCGTGATGACCGCCACCTTGCCGTCGAGCCGTGCCATGGCGCCCTCCATGCGCGCGCCGTCCCGCGACGGCCAAGCGGCAGGCTAGCGAATGCGCGCGCCGCCGTCGGCCCGGCCGGGACGGCGGCGGCTGATATATTCCCCAGCGTGCCGGTCGGGCGCCGCGCGACGGCGCCGACGCGGTCCGGGAGAGCCATGCACCTGAACGAATTCGCCGCCGACGCCGGCCCGCTGGACATGACCACGTTCGACGAGTTCGCCAGCCTGCAGCGCAGCGCCGCCGAACTGGGCATCCCGCATCCGGGGTTCGTGCGCTACGTCTCCCGCAACGTCGTCGTCAATCACCTGCGGCTGCACCTGCTGGAGTGGGGCGACCCGTCGGCGCCGCCGGTGGTGCTGCTGCACGGCGGCAACCAATCGGCGCACTCCTGGGACCTCGTCAGCCTGCACCTGGCCGATCGCTACCACGTCTACGCGCTCGACCAGCGGGGGCACGGCGACACGGAGTGGGTGCGCGACGCCGACTACTCGTCGCCCGCCATGGCCGCCGACGCCGCCGCCTTCATCGCCGGCGAGGGCCTCCGCGACCCGATCGTGTTCGGCCACAGCATGGGCGGCATGGTCACGCTGAATCTGGCGCTCAGCCATCCCGGCGTCGCGCGGGGCCTCGTCATCGTCGACATGGGCCCCCAGGTCTCCGAGGCGGGCACCCGCATCATCGGCAACTTCGTCAGCAAGAACCGGGAGTTCGACTCGATCGACGAGTTCGTGGAGCGGGTCGTCAAGTACGACCCCTTCCGCACGCGGGCGCACATGGAGCGCACGGCGCGCTACAACCTCATCCGCCGCATCGACGGCAAGTACATCAGCAAGTCGGATCGCATCCTGCACGACGAGGGCTTCCGCCGCGCCCGCTACGAGCACGCGCCGCGCCTGGGCATGGACGACGTGCGGGCGATCGACACGCCCACGCTGGTCGTGCGCGGCGCGCAGTCGAACGTGCTGGAGGCGGAGGGGGCGGAGCGCTTCGTCGCGGCGCTGCCGGACGGGCGGCTGGTCACCGTGCCCGACTGCGGGCACAACGTGCACTCGCAGAACACGCCCGGCTTCCTGGCGGCCGTGCAGCCGTTCCTGACGGCGCTCGACGCCGCCCGCGTCTAGCCGGCCGCCCTAGTTGCTCTTGATCATCTGCTGCACCGACTCGGGCATGCGCTCGAGGCGCTCGCCCAAGCCCGCGACCTTGAGGCGGTGGTAGTACTCGCTGAACTGCTTGCGCTGGATGAACTGCTGCAGACGCCAGCCCTCGTCGAGCTGCTCCGGCGACGTGCCGCCGCCCAGCAGCACGATGATCGACTCCGTGAGCTGCCGGTCCAGCGCGCCCGCGCCGCCGTTGATGCGGTCGGCGCGGTCGAGGTAGGAGTGGATCTCCTCGCGCCGCTCGGGCTCGCTCTCCAGGATGTGCTTGAGGTGCATCACGCCGAAGGCCAGGTGCCGCGACTCGTCCTGGGCGCAGAGCCGGAAGATCGTCTTCTCGGCCTCGTTCTGGCCGATCAGCTCGCCCATGCGGAAGAGCGACTGCACGGCGCCCTCGCCCTGCACGTGCAGGACCGCCGACATCTCGGTGAAGTCGCGCGCCTCGATGACCAGGCGCAGGCCGCTGCCCGGCCCCTGCTTGAGCAGGCCGCCGCCGTTGACCAGGGCGCGCTTGCGGAAGACGTCCATGTGGCGCGCCTCGTCCATGATCTGCGTCATCAGGAACAGGCCGACCTCGTAGTACTCGGGCGAGAGCCGCGGCAGCCACTGCCCGGGAACGTCGGCGGCGATGAACTCGACCTCGTTGAGGAGGGTGCAGAACTGGCACATCGCGCGCTCGACCGCGTCGGGCAGCGGCTCGACCGTGTCCCAGGGGATGTCCGTCGCCGACGACCACTGTCGCTGGACGGCCTCCTCGTAGAGCTTCGGCACGGCTTCCGACCAGCTCTCCGCCTTGCCGACGTAGGCGTAGCCGAAGCGCTGCGCGCCCTCGCGCGGGGCGGCGCCGCGCAGGCGCATCGTGTGGTTGCCGGCCTGCGGGGCGTCGGGCGGGAAGGCGGCCTGGTTCATGCCGTCCAGGGTCAGCCCGTGGCGGCCGGGCGTGGCCTGCGTGTCGAACTGGTCGTCCAGGTTCAGCCAGGACAGGTCGAGGGCTGGGGCCGGGGCGTTGGGCGGGGTTTGAGTGGTCATGGTGGGTCTCCCTCTCGCGGCAATACTAGGGCATCGCGCCGCGGGTGTGCACCATCGCGCATGATAGCGGCCCGCACGACGCGCGGGTGGATGCCCGCCCCGATATGCTGGCGGCATGCCCGATCAGTACGTCGCGTCCGACAAGCGCACCGGGGTCGAGGTCTCCGTCACGGGGGAGTTCCCGGCCCACCCCGACGACCGGATGCGCATCGCCCGCACGGTCACCCTGTTCACGCGGCTCGCCTCGACCCTCCTCGCGACCGAGAACGAGACCGAGCGCCGGGCCGGCTTCCGCGCCGTGGAGACGCAACTGGAACTCGCCGACGCGCTGATCCGCGGCGACACGGAGGAGGTCCGCCGGCTGGTGCGCGAGACCATGCGCAGCATGGGCGTCACGCAGGACCAACTGCAGGACCTGACCCGCCAGCTTCAGGAGTTGGGCGGCCTCGACGACGCGACGGCCGAGCAACTCTCGAAGGCGCTGGGCCTCGACGTCCCGCCCGGCGAGCGGCCCGACTGGCCGCCCCTCCCACCCGACCCACCGCTCGACGACGCCGGCGCCGACGCGGGCGCCGACGCTGAAGACGATGAGGCCGAGCCCCCGCCCGCGGCGGCGCCGCGGTAGCGCCGGTTCGGCGAGCGAAGGGACAGACGATGCGTGTTGTCGTGACCGGCGCGAGCGGGACGATCGGCGGGGCGCTGGCGCGGGCGCTGCGCGACCGCGGCGACACGGTGATCGGCATCAGCCGGTCGCCCGCGGGCCAGCCCGCCGCCGCCGGCGTCGACTGGCGGTCCTGGGACGACCTCGCGGCCGCCGTCGCCGGGTCGGACGCGGTGGTGCACCTGGCCGGGGCGGGCGTCGCCGACAAGCGCTGGTCGGCCGCGCGCAAGCGGGAGATGCGGGAGAGCCGCGTCGACACCGCCCGGCGGATCGTCGCCGCCATCCAGGCCGCGGACGACAAGCCGGCGGTCTTCGTCTCCGGCTCGGCCGTCGGCATCTACGGGTCGCGCGGCGACGAGCTGCTGACCGAGGAGAGCGCGCCCGGCGACGACTTCCTGGCGCGGCTCTGCGTCGATTGGGAGGCGGCCGCGCAGGGCGCGGGCGTGCGTACGGGGATCCTGCGCACCGGCGTCGTGCTGGCGAGAGAGGGCGGCGCGCTGGCGAAGCTGCTGCCGCCGTTCAAGCTGGGCGCGGGCGGACCCATCGGCCGCGGGCGGCAGCAGATGGCCTGGATCCATCGCGACGACATCGTGGGGCTGATCCTCCACGCGATCGACACGCCGGGCTTGGAGGGCGCGCTGAACGGCGTCGCCCCCGAGCCGGTGACTAACGCCGTCTTCAGCAAGGCGCTGGGCGCGGCGCTGCGGCGTCCCGCCCTCATGCCGATGCCGCCCCTCGCCCTGCGGCTGCTGCTCGGCGAGCGCGCCGGCGTGCTGACGGCCAGCCAGCGGGTGAGCGCCGATCGAGCGCTGGAGTCGGGCTACACGTTCCGCCACCCCGAGATCGGCGGGGCGCTGCGCGACCTCGTCGGTTGACGGACGAGGCAGCGAGCGCGCACCGCGGAGGAAGCTGAGGCATGGATCGCGAGATCGCGCTGCGCTACGGGCTGAACCCGCATCAGACGCCCGCCCGCGCCGTCATCGAGGGGGACGGGCCGGGCCCGTTCCGCGTCCTCAATGGGGCCCCCGGCTACATCAACCTGCTCGACGCGATCTCCGCCTGGCAGTTGGTGCGCGAGCTGCGCGCGGCCCTGGGCGAGCCCGCCGGGGCCAGCTTCAAGCACGTCAGCCCCGCCGGGGCCGCCATCGGTCTGCCGCTCTCCGACGCCCTGCGCGCGGCCTACCAGGTCGGCGATCGGGAACTCTCCCCCGTCGCGACCGCCTATGTGAGCGCCCGCGGCGGCGACCTCGTCTCCTCCTACGGCGATGTCGCGGCCGTCAGCGACCGGGTCGACCTCTCCCTCGCCATGGTGCTGAAGCGCGAGGTGTCGGACGCCATCGTCGCCCCCGCCTTCGACGATGACGCCTTGGAGGTCCTGCGGGCCAAGAAGGGCGGCAAGTACCTCGTCATCCAGGCCGACCCCGATTTCCATCCCCCGGCGCTGGAGCGCCGCTCGGCCTTCGGGCTGACGATGGAGGCGCCCGCCGACACCGCCCCCATCACGCCCGATCTGCTGGACAACGTGGTCACGCGGAAGCGGGAGTTCCCGCCCGACGCCGTCCGCGACCTCATGGTCGCGACGATCGCCCTGCGCTACACCCAGTCGAACTCCGTCTGTCTCGCCGCCGACGGCCAGGTGATCGGGTTGGGCGCGGGGCAGCAGTCGCGCATCCACTGCTCGCGCATCGCCTGCGGCAAGGCCGACCGCTGGATGTTGCAGCAGCACCCCCGCGTGCTGGCGCTGCCGTTCGCGTCCGGCATCAAGCGCCCCGAGCGCTTCACCGCGCGGGAGCAGTTCATCGCCTGGGCGGAGTTGTCGGAGCCCGAGCGGGAGCACCTGCGGGCCCAGTTCAGCGCCCCCGTCGAGCCGCTCTCCGATGCCGAGCGCCGCGAGTGGATCGGCGGCTTCCGCACCGCGCTGAGCCACGACGCCTTCATGCCCTTCCGCGACAACATCGACCGCGCCCAGGCCAGCGCCGTGCGCTACGTGCTGCAGCCCGGCGGCAGCATCGCCGACGCGGGCGTCACCGCCGCCGCCGACGAGTACGGCATGACGATGGCCCTCTCGGGCCTGCGATTGTTCCGGCACTGATGCCCGCCGCCGATCTGGCCGCCGCCGCCGAGGGCAACCTGCAGCGCCACCTGCGCGAGAACCCCTATCCGGGCCGCGGGCTCGTCATCGGCCGCAGCGCCGACGGGGCCGCCTGGCTGCAGGTCTACTGGATCATGGGCCGCAGCGAGAACAGCCGAAACAGGCGCTTCGTCGCCGACGGGGCGTCGATGCGCACGGAGGCCGTCGACCCGGCCAAGCTCAGCGACCCGACCAACGTGATCTACGAGGCGATGCTGGAGCTGCCCGACCTCTACGTCGTCTCGAACGGCGACCAGACGCGCACCATCGTCGAGGGGCTGGCGGCGGGCGGGACCTTCGAGGACGCGCTCGCCACCCGCGAGCGCGAGGACGACGCCCCCAACTACACGCCCCGCATCAGCGGCCTGCTCGACCTGCGGGGGCACATGCACGGCGTGGAGCCGCGCGTCGCGATCAGCATCCTGCGCGCCGCCGACGCCGACCCCGCGCGCTCGGACCGCGTGACGACCCGCCCGGCGCTGCCGCCGCCCGGCCTGGGCCTCGGCATCACGACCTACGCCGGCGACGGCGATCCGCTGCCGCCGTTCCGCGGCGACCCCCTCTGGCTGCCGCTGGCGGGCGGCGCCGGCCACGTGCTCGCGACCTACTGGGCCGCCCTCGACGCGGACAACCGCGTCGCCCTGGCCGTCAAGACGATCCCCATCGACGGCGGAGCGGGCAGCATCCTCGTCCGCAACGCCCACGACGCCTGAGCCCGCGGCCCGCGCTAGATCAGCGGCCAGGGGTAGGGGCGACGCCAGTCCGGCGGCTGCGGGAAGACGCGCGACTCCAGGATCTGCCCGGCCCGGGCGCGCAGCGCCTCGCACTCCTCCGCCTCCAAGTACTCCGACAGCGACGCCCACAGCGGGGATTCCGGCTGGAAGCGGCCCAGGAACGCCTCCACGTCGGCCAGCAGGGCAGGCGGCACCGGCTCGCCGGCGTAGTCCCAGATCACGGTGCGCAGCTTGTCCTCGACGTGGAACGACAGCGCGTTGTCGATCCCCCAGATCGTGCCGTCCTCGCCGCGCAGGACGTGGCCGCCCTTGCGGTCGGCGTTGTTCGTCAGCCAGTCGAAGGTCGCCATGCGGCGCATCGCGTCTGGGTGGTCGGCGCGCAGGTCGAAGTAGGTGGCGTCGCGGTCGCTGGGGATGAAGGCCTGCAGCGACCCCGGCCCGTGCGGCAGGCCGTCGTCCCGCACGATCGTCGGCGGGACCAGCCGCCAGCCGATCGCCTCGCAGACGACGTAGCTGGCGACCTCCCGCCGGTAGAGGTCGGGCGGGAAGTCCCACAGCGGCGTCTCGCCTCGGGCGGGCTTGTAGACGGCGGCGCCGGGACCGGGGTCGCCGTCCGCGTCGCCGGGCGGGGCCAGCGCCAGCACGAAGACGTAGTTCGACGCCGAAGGGATCAGGCCGGAGTCGGTGACCGCGGACTCGCGCAGCAGCCGCGCGATGTCGGGACGGCCGGGGTCCCAGGCGCGGTCCGGGAAGCGGTCCATGCCTCGCCCCGCTCTCCCGCCGCCGCCCGCCCGCTACTCAGCGGCGGGGGACGCCGCGAACGTGCGGCAGGCCTCGGCGCGCTCTGCCTCGTCGAGCGCCTCGCGCAGGTTGCGGCGCAGCAGCACCTCGTCCGGGTTCAGCGCCTCGAGCACCGCGCGCGTGCGGCTGATCGTGTCCTCCGTCGGGATGTGCGACGGGTAGAGCTGCCGGAAATAGTTGACCGCGAAGTCCTTGTCGCGGCCCTCGAAGATGGCCCGGATCTCCGAAAAGAAGCGCGTCACGTACTGGCGCTGCAGCACTTCCTCCTCCAGCCACCAGGTCCGGTTCGACCAGAAGCCGCCCATCGCCGAGCGGATGATGTGCAGCGACGACTCGCGGTCCTCGCGGAAGCGGGTCCAGGCGGCGGCCTTCACGCTTCGCTCCGGGCGCGCCACCGCCGCCGTCTCCAGCGACCGCTGCCCGCGGTCGCTGCCGTCCCGCTCCCGCTCGCCCGCCAGGCGCGCCTCCGCGTCGGGCAGGCTGTACGCGGCCGACCGGATCGCCAGCGACCAGCGCATGTCCTGGTCCAGCTCGAAGCCCTCGACGCCGCTGCCCTCATCGACGAGCCGCCAGGCGGCGGCCACCGTGTCGGGCTCCGCCGCCGCCGCCACGAGGTTGCGCGCCCAGGTGATGCGCAGGTCCTGGCTCGCGGCCCGAGGCAGCTGCTCCCCCGCCAGCTCGAACAGCGCGCGCGCCTCCTCCAGCCGGCGCGGCTCCGGCACGTAGCTGCCGACCGCGTGCTGCGCGTGCGCCAGCGTCGTCGAGACCAGCTCCAGCGCCGGCTCGTGCGGCAGCTTGGCGCGCACCATCGCCAGCCAGTCGGTCGAGCGGAACTGCCGGTCGCGCACCATCTCCCACAGCGACTGCCAGAGCTGCAGCCGCAGCAGCGGATCCTCGAAGCGCTCCAGCCGCTCCCGCACGAAGTCGAGCGAGACCGGGTCGAGCGCGATCTTCGCGTAGCCGTGGTCGTCGTAGTTGGGGAAGACCGCCGCCGGCGCGTCTGCCCCCGCGAGCGCCTCGATCACCGTGCGCTCGCCCTCGACGTCGGCCGGGACGGCCGTCCGCAAGGACGGCGCGCCGTCGGCGTCCGCGTCGAACAGGGCGATCTCGACCCGGTGCGGGCGCAGCGTCGGATGGTCCTCGGGCGCGTCCTGGACCACGGCCAGCCCCGGCAGGCGTCCGTCCGGGGCCTCCCACTCGGCGCGCAGCGTGTTCAGCCCCGCCTGCTCGAGCCACGACTGCGACCACCCCTCCAGTTCCCGCCCGGCCCCGTGCGACAGCGCCGCCAGGAACTCGGACAGCGTCGTGCTGCCCCAGGCGTGCGTGCGGAAGTAGTGGCGCATGCCCTCGCGGAAGCCGGCCGGCCCGATCGCCGCGACGAGCTGCTTCAGCACCGACGCCCCCTTGCCGTAGGTGATGCCGTCGAAGTTGAGGAAGGTCGCGTCGGTGTCGGGCACCTCGCCCGAGATCGGGTGCGTCGTGACCAGTTGGTCCTGCTCGTAGGCCCAGGCCTTCATGCGCGCGTGGAAGGCCGGCCAGGCGCCGCCGCGGAAGCGCGTCGCCTCCTCCATCGCCAGGTACGACATGTACGTCGCGAAGCTCTCGTTCAGCCAGAGGTCGTTCCACCAGCGCATCGTCACCAGGTCGCCGAACCACATGTGCGCCATCTCGTGCAGCACGACCTCGGCGCGATTGAGGCGCTGCAGGTCGGTGGGCGGGTCGCGGAAGACCATGCGCTCGCTGAACGTGATCGCGCCCACGTTCTCCATCGCGCCGAAGTTGAACTCCGGCACGAAGAGTTGGTCGTACTTCTCGAACGGGTAGGGCCAGTCGAAGAAGTCGGCGAAGAAGGTCAGCCCCTGCTTCGTGATCTCGAAGAACTCCTCCGGGTCCATGTAGTCCGCCAGCGACTTGCGGCAGTAGATGCCCAGCGGTGTCTCGCCGTTCCCATCGCCGGCGTGGCTGTCGGTGAAGACGTGGTACGGCCCCGCGATCAGCGCCAGCAGGTAGGGGCTGAAGAGTTGCGTCTGGGCGAACTCGTGCAGGGTGCGCGCCGGCTCGCCGTCGGCGTCATCGGAGGGGCCGGGCGCGGGCGCGGCGCCCGTCTCGGGCGCGTTCGACACCACCACCCACTCGCTGGGCGCCGCGACACGCAGCCGGTAGCGCGCCTTGATGTCGGGCTGGTCGAAGCAGGGCAGCATGCGGTGCGCTTCGTAGGGCTCGAACTGGGTGTAGAGGTACTCCGCGCCGTCCTCCGGGTCGCGGAACTGATGCAGCCCCACGCCGCTGTGGTCGTAGGCGTTGCGGTACACGATCCGCACGATGTTCGCCTCGCGCAGCAGCGCCCCGGGCAACTCCAGCCGGTTGCGCGACCAGCGCACCCCCTCCGACTCCAGCGCGTCGGCGTCGTTGACGTCGAGGCGGACGATCTCTTCGCCCGTGCAGTCGAGGAAGACGCCCGCCGACGGGTCGCGGTGCTCGAAGCGGATCGTGACGTCGCCGTCGTAGCCGGGCGCGCCGGCTCGCAGCGAGAGGGCTAGGTCGTATTCGACGCCGTGGATCACGGCCGCTCGAGCGGCGGCCTCCTCCTGCGTCAGGACGTTCGGACCCGTGGGGTCGTCGTGGCTGATCATTGAGCCCCCAAGGTGTGCGTGCGCGTGCCGTGGGCCGGCGAGCATCGAGTATATCGACGCCTGCGCCGGCGATCGGCCCTCAGTGGCGCGGCCAGCGGTCCCAGGGCCGCGCCTCCTCGTACGCCAGCGACGCCCGCAGCACGAGGGCGTCGCCGAAGCGCGGCCCCACGATCTGCAGGCCGCAGGGCAGGCCCGCGTCGGTCAGGCCCGCGGGCACGCTGGCCGCCGGGTGGCCGCTGAAGTTGAACGGGTAGGTCATCGCGATGGGGACGAACTTCTCGCCGTACAGCGTGAGCGGGACCGGCCCCGACGCGGCGAAGGCCTCCGTCGGCAGGGTGGGCGTCAGCAGCAGGTCGTAGGCGCCGAACAACTCCGCCGTCCAGGCCGTGATCGTCTGCCGCAGCTCCATGAAGCGCCCCATCCGCTCCGGGTCGAGGCCCAGGCCGTGGTCGAGGATCTGCACGACCGCCTCCCCGTACTCGCTGTGGCGCGTCGTGTAGTCCTGCCAGTGCATCGCGACGTTGGTCCACCCCATCACGTCGTTCCAGAAGCGGCCCGTCTCCGGGATCGCGTCGTCGTTCTCCTCCACCTCGTGCCCCAGCTCCCGGAAGACCGCCACCGCCGCCTCGACCTCCCGCTCGACGTCGGTCTGCAGCCGCGTGACGCCCAGGGTGCGGTTGAAGGCGATGCGCAGCGGCGGCAGCGCCTCCGTCACCCGCTCCCCGTACGAGCGCGGCTCTGCCGGCAGCGTGTTGCGGTCGCGGTCGTCCGGGCCCGCCATGACGTCCATCAGCAGCACGGCGTCGGCCACGGTCCGCGTCAACGGGCCGTAGACGCTGGTGTCAAGCCAGAAGTCGTGCCGGCGCGGCGCGATCGGCACGCGCCCGAAGGACGGCTTGAGCCCGTACAGCCCCGTGTAGCAGGCCGGAATCCGGATCGAGCCGCCCCCGTCCGATGCCGTGGCCAGGGCCAGCATCCCCGACGCGAGGGCGGCCGAGGAGCCGCCGCTCGATCCGCCGGCCGTGCGCTCCAGGTTCCAGGGGTTGCGCGTCACCCCGAAGACCTCGTTGTTGGTGAAGGCGAACATGCCGAACTCGGGTGTGTTGGTCTTGCCCACCACGATCGCGCCCGCCGCCTTGAGCCGCTCGATGTGCACGTCGTCGAAGTCCGCTGGCGCGTCGTGCGCGTGCAGCGGCGACCCAAACGTCGTGATGAAGCCCTTGGCGTTCTCCAGGTCCTTGATCCCGGCGGGCACGCCGCCCAGCGGCCCGAGATCCTCCCCGGCGGCGAGCCGCGCCGTCTGCGCGGCCGCTTCCGCCCGCGCCGCCTCCGCGTCGAGTTGGACGACCGCGTTCAACTGTGGGTTGAGCGCCTCGATGCGGGCCAGCGTGTGGTCCATCAGCTCCAGCGGGGAGATCTGCTTCTCCCGCACCAACTCCGCGAGTTGTCTGATCGAAGCGAAGTTGAGGTCGTCGTCGGTCACTGGGGTCCACTCTTCCTGATAGCGTCCCTCGGAGGATAGCCGCTACGGATCGACGCGAGCCGGAAGTTCCTCCGGAGCGTCTCCGCTCTCCAGCCCCGCGCCCGCGTCGATGCCGGTCTGCTCGCGCAGCTGCTTCACCTTATCGAGTTGGCGCTCCAGTTGGCGCGTGCGCGTGCCGCTGAGGTCGCCGTAGGCGTTCTGGGCCGACGTGATCCGCCGGCCGACCGTCTCGACCGCGTCCTGGTACTTGCCCCACTCGCGCTGGAACGCATCGAGCGCCGCCAGGATCTCGTGCGCGTGCTCCTCCAGCCGGACCGATTCCACCGACTGCCGGATCACCGCCAGCACCGCGAACAGCGTCAGCGGCGAGCACAGCACCACCCGCTTCTCCAGCGCCGAGTCCGCGATCGTCGCGTCGTGCTGGTGGATGAAGCCGTACACCTGCTCGTTGGGGATGAAGACCAGCACGTAGTCGAGCGTGCCCGCCGTGGGATCGATGTAGTCGCGCGTGGTCACCTCGCGGACGCGCTGGCGGACGTCGCGCAGGAAGTCACTCGTCGCCGTCTCCCGGTCCGCCTCGCTACCGGCCTCCAGGTACCGCAGGTAGCCGGCCAGCGGGAACTTCACGTCCATGTGCAGCACTCGATCCTGCGGCAGCAGGAACGTGTAGTCGGGCCGGCCGCTTCCGCCTTCGAGTTGGCGGTTCTTGCGGTAGTTGAGTCCCTCCAGCATCCCCGCCACGCGCAGCACGTCCTCCGCCATCCGCTCGCCCCACTGGCCCCGCGTCTGACCGCCGCTCAAGGTCCGTTGCAGGCGGGCGGTCTCGGCCCCCAGGTTCTGCATCGTGCGCTGGCCGGCCTCGGTCAGCGCCGTCAGTTGCGTGATGCTCTCGGCCCGCTTCGAGTCCACCTCCTGCACGAACTTCTTCATCGAGTCGAGCGTCTCGCCGACGCGGGTCAGGCCCTTCTCGATGGCCTCGCCGCGCGCGCGCAACTGCTCCTCGCCTCGGGCCGTTTCGGCGCCCAGCTGCGTCTTGGCCAGGGCCATGAACTGCTCGTTGTTCTGCTGCAGCGCCTGCTGCTGCAACGAGGCCAGCTCCGGCCGCAGCGTCGCCAGCAGGTCGGCGGCCGCGGCCGACTGCGCCTCGTCGCGCCGGGCCGCGGCGCGGCGCTGCATCAGCAGCCCCGCCGCCAGCACGACCACCAGCGCCACGAGGACCCCCACCGCGATCTCCATGCCGGCAGCCTCCCGTCCTGCGCCGCGCGGCGCGACTCCCCGGCGCGGCGCCCCCATGGTCGCACGCGCGCGGCCCGTGGGCACAGCGACGGGGACTCCGCTGTTAACCTGCCCGCTGGACGCCCACGCCCGGCGCACGCGAGAGAGGAACGCGATGGACCCCGAACACGCCGTCCCCTTCGACTACGCGTCGGTCAGCGCCGGCGATGTCGAGGCCGGGGTCGACTCCGCCATCGCCCGCGCGGAAGCGCTGGTCGGGGAGATCGCCGCCGTGCCCGACGCCGGCCGCGGCGTCGAGAACACGCTGCACCCGCTCGACGAGATCAGCGACCTGCTGACGCAGGCGGGCGGGCGCTACGGCTTCCTCTCGCAGGTCGCCGCCGACGCCGCCCTGCGCGAGGCCGCCCACGCGGGCGAGGAGAAGCTCGACACCTTCGCGACCGGCCTCGGCTTCCGCGAGGAACTCGACACGGCCCTGCGCGCGCTCGACGGGGCGTCGCAGGACCGGGCGATGGCACCGGAGGCGGCCCGCTTCCTCGACTTCGAGTTGCGTGACTTCCGCCGCAACGGCATGCGGCTGGGGAAGCCCGAGCGGAGCCGCCTGCAGGACCTCAAGGAGCGCCTGGTGCGGCTGGGGATCGCCTTCCGCCGCAACATCGACGAGTACGAGGACGCGATCGTCGTCTCGCGCGCCCGGCTGGACGGGCTGCCGGACGCCTACATCGACGGGCTGAGCACGGAGCCCGGAGAGGGCGAGGCCCGCTACCGCGTCTCGCTGGACTACCCCGACCTGATCCCCTTCCTGGAGAACGCCCACGACGGCGCCCTGCGCGAGGAACTCTTCCGCAAGAACCACAACAAGGCCGCCGAGGCGAACGTGCCGATCCTGGAGGAGGCGATCGGACTGCGCGCGGAGATCGCGTCGATCCTCGACTACCCCTCGTGGGCCGACTACCGCACGGAGGTCCGGGTGGCCCGCTCGCCGGGCTTCGTGCTGGACTTCCTGACCGACCTCGAGGCGCGCGTGCGCCCCAAGGCCGAGTCGGACCTGGCCGCCCTGCGCGCGCTCAACGGCGGCGAATGCGACATCTGGGACTGGCGCTACCTGACGCAGCGGCTGCGCCGCGAACAGTACGACGTCGACGCCTTCGAGGTGGCGGAGTACTTCCCCCTCGACGCGGTGCTGGAGGGACTCTTCGCCGTCTACGAGGGGCTGACCGGCGTGCGCTTCCTGCCGCATCCCCAGGCCGGCGCGTGGCACCCCGACGTGCGCTTCTTCGACATCGAAGACCAGGCGAGCGGCGAGGTCGTGGGGCACTTCTACATGGACCTGCATCCCCGCCCCGGCGAGTTCGGCCACGCGGCCGCGTTCACCCTGCAGGGCGGCCGGGCGGCGCCCGGCGGCGAGGGCTACCAGCGCCCCGTGAGCGCCATCGTCGCCAACTTCACCAAGCCCACGCCGGCGGCGCCGTCGCTGCTGCAGCACTCCGAGGTCGTCACGCTCTTCCACGAGTTCGGCCACATCCTGCACCAGACGCTGACCCGCGCCCGCTACCTGCGCTTCTCGGGCACCAGCGTCGAGCGGGACTTCGTCGAGGCGCCGTCGCAGATGCTGGAGCACTGGTGCTGGCAGCCCGAGGTGCTGCGCGGCTTCACCCGCCATCACCGCACGGGCGACCCGATCCCGGAGGCGCTCGTGCGGCGCATGGTCGCGGCCAAGAACGCCGGCAGCGGCATCGCGACGCTACGGCAGATCTACTTCTCGCGGCTCGACATGGCCTACCACGGTCCCCGCGCCGCCGGCGACGGGGCGGCCCTGGACACCGACGCCGTGGCGCGGGAGTTGCACCCCATCACCGGCTTCCCCTTCCCCGAGGAGACGCACTTCCAGGCCGGCTTCGGGCACCTCTTCGGCTACGACGCCGGCTACTACGGCTACCTCTGGTCGAAGGTTTCCGGCGACGACATGTTCACCCGCTTCGCCGAGGCGGGGCTGCCCGCGCCGGAGGTGGGCCGCGCCTACCGGCGGGGCATCCTGGAGCCCGGGGGCACCCGCGACGGCGACGCGCTGGTGCGCGACTTCCTGGGCCGCGAGCCGTCGCCGGCGGCGTTCCTGCGCGATCTGGGGCTCGATCCCGAGGCTCCCTCCTGAGCATGCGAGTGAGGCCGGCGCGATTGCGCCGCGCCCGCTCTTGCAGCACACTCCGATGGGCCGGGCGACGGCGCTCTTGGGGGAGTTCGCCGAATCGACGCCCGCCGCGGCGCGCGCGCTGGTTTCCACCGGCGCCGGCCGTACCGACAGCAAAGGGGGGCGCCATGGTGGCGGAAGTCGGCAGCATCGCGGAGGCTCAGGAGCGGTTCGGGACGCTGCTGGAGCAGCAGGCGGCCCGCGTGGCCGGGATCCGCGAGGCCCCGCCCCCGACCGACTTCGCCGCCCTCGACACGATCAAGATCGGCATCATCGGCGGCGACGGCATCGGCCCCGCGATCGCCGCCGAGGCGCAGCGCTTGCTCGAGGAGTTGCTGGCCGCCCAGGTGGCGTCGGGCAAGGTCGAGTTCGGCACGATCGACGGGCTGACGATCGAGAACCGCGCCGCGCAGCAGAAGGCCATCCCCGACGACGTGCTGGCCGAGATCCGCGACTACCACGTCACGCTCAAGGGCCCCACCACCACCCCGGAGCAGGGCGACGAATGGCCCAACATCGAGAGCGCCAACGTCGCCATGCGCAAGGAGCTCGACCTGTTCGCCAACGTGCGCCCGGTGCGCGTGCCGCGCCTGGGCATCGACTGGATGTTCTTCCGCGAGAACACGGAGGACATGTACGCGCTGGGCAGCCAGGGCCTCTCGCTGGGCGACATCAACATGGACTTCCGGCTCATCTCGGACCCGGGCGCCGAGCGCATCATCCGCATGGCCTTCGAATACGCCCGCGCGAACGGCAAGGAGTCCGTCACGGTCGTGACGAAGGCCAACGTCGTCAAGACGACTGACGGCGCCTTCCTCGACGCCGCCCGGCTGGTCGCGCGGGACTTCCCCGACATCCGCTGGGAGGGCTGGTACATCGACATCATGACCGCCAAGCTCGTCGACCCGAAGCGGCGCACGAGCTTCCAGGTGCTGGTGCTGCCCAACCTCTACGGCGACATCCTGACCGACGAGGCGGCCGAGTTTCAGGGCGGCGTCGGCACGGCCGGCAGCGCCAACATCGGCACGCGCTACGCGATGTTCGAGGCGATCCACGGCTCCGCCCCGCGCATGGTCCGCGAGGGCCGCGCGCAGTACGCCGACCCCTCGTCGATGATCCGCGCCTCGGCGATGCTGCTCAGCCACATCGGCTTCCCCGACCTGGGCCAGAAGCTCGACATGGCGATGGACCTCTGCAGCCAGTACGAGAAGCGCATTCAGATGACCGGCCGCGCCACCGGCGCGACGTCGCGCGAGTTCGGCGACTACGTCCTGGAGACGGTCCGCTCGGCCGACCTGGCCGACCGCTGGCAGGCGGCGGTCGAGCGGGAGCGGGCGGCCGCGCCCTGACCGCGCCCGCGGCCTAGAGTCCCGCCGCCGCGCGCAGCGCCGGCGCCGGCGACGTGCTCTCCCAGGGCAGCGCGATGTCGGTCCGGCCGAAGTGGCCGAAGGCCGCCGTCTGGCGGTAGATCGGCCGCAGCAGCCCCAGCGTTTCGATGATCGCGCCCGGGCGCAGGTCGAAGTGCTCCCCCACGAGGGCGGCGATGGCGTCGTCGGGGATGTGCGCCGTGCCGAACGTCTCGATCGCCACGGAGGTCGGCCGGGCGACGCCGATCGCGTACGAGAGCTGCACCTCCAGCCGGTCGGCCAAGCCCGCGGCGACGAGGTTCTTCGCCACCCAGCGCGCGGCGTAGGCGGCCGAGCGGTCGACCTTCGAGGGGTCCTTGCCCGAGAAGGCGCCGCCGCCGTGCCGGGCCACGCCGCCGTACGTATCGACGATGATCTTGCGGCCGGTCAGGCCGGCGTCGCCGCGCGGGCCGCCCAGCACGAAGCGCCCCGTGGCGTTGACGTAGAAGCGCGTGTCGCCGTCGATCAGCGCGGGCGGCACGACCGCGTCGATCACGCGGCGGCGGATCTCGTCGCGGATCTCCGCGCTGCCCACCGCCTCGTCGTGCTGCGCGGCGATGACGACCGCGTCGATCCGCTTGGGGACGCCGCGCGCGTACTCCACCGTCACCTGCGACTTGCCGTCGGGGCGCAGCCAGGGCAGCGTGCCGTCGCGCCGCACCTCCGACAGCCGCCGCGTCAGCCGGTGCGCCAGCGCGATCGGCAGCGGCATCAGCTCCTCGGTCTCGCGGCAGGCGAAGCCGATCATCATCCCCTGGTCGCCCGCGCCCTGCTGCTCGTGCGGGTCGCCGGCCTGCTCCTCCTCGCGCTGCTCCCAGGATCGCTCCACGCCCATCGAGATGTCGTCCGACTGCTCCTTGATCGACGACACCACGCCGCAGGTGTCGGCGTCGAAGCCCAGGCGCGAGTCGGTGTAGCCGATCTCCCGCACCACGTCGCGCACGATCGTGTCCACGTCCACGTAGCCTTCGGTCGTGATCTCGCCGTAGACCATCACCAGCCCGGTCGTGATCGACGTTTCGCAGGCCACCCGGGAGGCCTGATCCTGGCGCAGGCACTCGTCGAGCACGGCGTCGGAGATCTGGTCGCAGATCTTGTCCGGGTGTCCCTCCGTCACCGACTCCGAGGTCAGCAGCAGCGAGGGCGAGGTGGAGAAGGTGGTCGCGCCGGAGGCGCGCAATTCAGGCGACATGGCTAGGTTCCCATCTCCCAGGAGTGGAGGTACTCTTCCTGCTCCGCGGTCAGCGTGTCGATGGCGACGCCCATCGCGTCGAGCTTGATGCGCGCGACCTGCTGGTCGAGCGCGGGCGGCACGTCGATGACCGCCGGCGCTCCCCGTGGCGGCGACTGCACGAGGTACTCCGCCGCCAGCGCCTGATTGGCGAAGCTCATGTCCATCACGCTGGGCGGGTGGCCCTCGGCGGCGGACAGGTTGACCAGGCGGCCCTCGGCCAGCAGGTGCACGCGCCGATCGCCGGGCAGGCGGTACTCGTCGACGAACGGGCGCACGGCGCGCGGCGAGCCCTCGCCCGCCATCTCGGCCAGCGCCTCGATGTTGATCTCCACGTTGAAGTGGCCGCTGTTCGCCACGACGGCGCCGTCCTTCATGGCCGCGAAGTGCTGGGCGTCGATCACGTGCAGGTCGCCCGTGGCCGTGATGAACAGGTCGCCGATCGCGGCCGCGTCCGCCATCGGCAGCACCTCGAAGCCGTCCATCACGGCCTCCAGCGCGCGCGTCGCCTGCACCTCCGTCACCACGACACGCGAGCCCATGCCGCGCGCCCGCATCGCGACGCCCTTGCCGCACCAGCCGTACCCCGCGACGACCAGCACCTTGCCCGCCAGCAGCAAGTTGGTCGCGCGGAGCACGCCGTCGAGCGTGCTCTGACCCGTCCCGTAGCGGTTGTCGAAGAAGTGCTTCGTCTCGGCGTCGTTGACGGCGATGATCGGGTAGGCCAGCTCGCCGCGCTCGGCCAGGGCGCGCAGGCGGATGACGCCGGTGGTCGTCTCCTCCGTGCCGCCCGTCACGCCGGGCAGCAGGTCGCGGCGGGTCGTGTGCAGCCGCGCCACCAGGTCGGCGCCGTCGTCCATCGTGATCCGCGGCCCGTGCTCGACGGCCGCGTCGATGTGCCGGTAGTACGTGGCATCGTCCTCGCCGCGGATCGCGAAGACGGGGATGCCGTGCCGCTCGACCAGCGCCGCAGCGATATCGTCCTGCGTCGAGAGCGGGTTGCTGGCGCAGAGCCGCACGTCGGCCCCGCCCGCCTGGAGCGTCAGCGCCAGGTTCGCGGTCTCCGCCGTGACGTGCAGGCAGGCGCTGCAGCGCACGCCGTCCAGCGGCCGTTCGGCGGCGAATCGCTCGCGGATCGCGCGCAGGGTGGGCATCTCTCGGGAGGCCCAATCGAGGCGCAGTTCGCCGGCGGCGGCCAGCGCGGGGTCGGCGATGTCCGAGACGGTCATGGGGTTCCTCCCGGGCTCTGCGCCCGCAGGCGGCGCACGACCTCGATCGTGCCGGCCAGACGGCCGAGCGTGGGGATGAGGTAGACGCCCGCGCAGAGCGGCCGCACCTGCTCGACGAACTCCTGCGCGAGATCGACGGCGGCCTCGGCGGCGCCGTCGCCGGCCGCCTCCAGCCGTTCGACGATCGCGTTGGAGACGGCGATGCCGGGCACGTTCTCGGCCATGAAGCGCGCGTTGCGGGCGCTGGCCAGCACCATCACGCCCAGCACGATGGGACGTCCCACGCCGGCCGCCCGCTCGGCGAAGCGCTCCACGGCGGGGAAGTCGAACGTGGGCTGCGTGAAGAAGACGTCGCAGCCGGCCTCGGCCTTCTGCCGCAGCCGCGCCATCTCGGCCTCCTGGTCGGGGTTGTTGGGGTTGGCCGCGGCGGCGATCGTGAACGCCGTGCGCCCGCCGATCTCGTTGCCGGCCGTGTCCCGCCCCGCGTTCAGCGTGGCGATCAGCTCGATCAGGCCCTCGGCCTTCACGTCCCAGACGGCCGAGGCGCCAACGTACTGGCCCAGCGACGGCGGATCGCCCGACAGCGCGATCGCCGAGCGCAGGCCCAGCATGTGCGCCCCCATCAGGTCGGACTGCAGCGCCATCAGGTTGCGGTCGCGGGAGGCGAAGTGCAGGACGGCCTCCATCCCGGTCTCCTGCTGCACGCGCGCCGCGAAGGCGATGGCGCTCATCCGCACCGTGGCCATGGGGCTGTCGCCCACGTCCACGCAGTCGGCGCCCGCCTCGCGCAGGGCGGCGGCGGCCCGCAGCCCCGCCTCGGCGCTGAGGCCGCGCGGCGGGTCGACCTCGGCGGAGAGCACCCACTCGCCCCGCTCCAGCATGGAGCGCAGCCGATAGTCGGGGCCCGTGGCGCGCGGTTCATCCGTCGTCATCGCCCGCGATGCTACCCGGAGATGCGGCGAGCGGGACTACCCGGGTGGGGAGGGGCGCCGCCGGCTCCGTACACTGCCACATAACACCGCCTCGATCGCCGTCTGTCGCCGCCGCCGGGACGCGCGCCGACGGGCGGACCCGGCGACCCGGCGCGGCGGGCGGGATCGTTCCGGAGAGGGATTCCAGTGTCGGCCCCACGCCCCTCCTTGCTCGACACCGCGCGAGAGCGCGTCGTCATCTTCGACAGCGCCACCGGCACCGGCCTGCAGGGCTTCCGCCTGACGCCCGACGACTTCGGCGGGCTCGACGGCTGCAACGAGTACCTCAACCTGTGCAACCCCGACGTCGTGCGGCGGCTGCACCGGCTCAACCTCGATGCGGGCGTCGACGCGGTGCTCACCAACAGCTTCGGCGCCTCGGCGATCACGCTGGCGGAGTACGACTTGGCCGACCGCGCCCACGAGATCAACGCCGCCGCCGCGAGCCTGGCGCGCGAGGCGGCCGACGAGCGCAGCGCCGGGGACGGCCGTCCGCGCTGGGTCGTGGGGTCGATGGGGCCGGGCACCAAGCTGCCCAGCCTGGGGCAGATCGACTTCGACAGCCTCAGCGCCGCCTACCGGGAGCAGGCCCGCGGCCTGCTCGACGGCGGCGCCGACGCGCTGCTGGTCGAGACCGTCTACGACCTGCTGCAGGGCAAGGCCGCGATTCTCGGCGCGCAGGACGCCTGCGCCGAGGCCGGCCGCGAAGTCCCGATCCTCGTCTCCGTGACCATCGAAACGACCGGCCAGATGCTGGTCGGCTCCGAGATCGGGGCGGCCGTGGCGGCGCTCGTGCCGCTGGGCATCGACGC
>JAPOXB010000084.1 GCA_026707335.1 Chloroflexota bacterium | reverse complement strand
GCCCGGCGTGGGACGGCTGATGATCGACTCGATCCGCACGGCCGACTTCCCCGTCGTCTCGGCCGCCGTCGTCGTGACCACCGGTTGGCTGGCCCTGGTCAACGTCGCCGTGGATGTGTCCTACGCCTTCCTGGACCCCCGCGTGCGGACCAGCGCGCTGTGAGCCGGCCATGACGAGGACCGAAGCGACCACCGACGCCGCGCAACCCGTCTTCACCAGGCGCCGCCGGCGGCTCCCGCGGGGCTGGCGCTCCCTCTCCGTCTACGTCCTCATCCTGGGCGTCTTCATCTTCACCGGCATCTTCGCCGACCTCATCGCGCCGCACGACCCCGTCCGCGACGACCTCCAGGGGCGGCTCCAGGGACCGTTCTGGCAGGGCGACGGGAGCTTCGAGCACCCCCTGGGCACCGACGGGCTGGGGCAGGACACCTTCAGCCGGGTGATCCACGGCGCCCGCCTCTCACTGATCGTCGTCGCCACCACCATCCCCACAGCGCTGGTCATCGGCGTGATGCTCGGCCTCTTCTCGGGTTGGCGGCTCGGCTTCGCCGACAGGTTCCTGATGCGCGTCGTCGACATGCAGCTCGCCTTCCCCGGAATCCTCTTCGCCGTCCTGCTCGCCTCCCTCTACGGCCCCAGCCTGCGCAACGTGATCATCGTTCTCACGGTCTTCATGTGGGCGGCCTTCGCCCGCCTCGTCCGGGGGGAGGTGCTGAGCCTGCGGGAGCGGGACTTCGTCCTCGCCGCCCGCACCGTCGGCGCCAGCGACCTGCGGATCATGCTCCGCTACCTCCTGCCCAACCTGCTCAACCCCGTCATCGTCCTCGCTACCCTCCTGGTCGCCGATGTGATCATCTCCGAGGCAGGGCTCTCCTTCATCGGCGTCGGTGTCGCCCCGGACTCGGTCTCCTGGGGCATCATGATCTCGGACGGCCGCACGTTCCTGGGCCTCGACTTCTGGCAGGTCGGCATGCCCGGCTTCGCGATCCTCACCGTCTCCCTGGTCGCCAACCTGCTCGGCGACTGGGTGCGGGACTGGCTCGACCCGCGGTTGCGACGCGCCGCCTGACGGCGGAGCGCGGGCGGGCCACGCCGTCATCTGCCTCGCGCGCTTCGTGGCCACGAACGCCTGGCCGGCGGTCTTCCCGGGCGTGACCATCGTGCTGACGGTGCTAGCCTTCAATCTGCTGGGCGACGTCCTGCGCGACCTCCTCGACCCGCGCCTCCGCGGCGCCGATTAGCTGGGAGGGAACGCGCAAATGGGTGACAGGCTTCCGGGAAAAGTGGCCATCATCACCGGTGGCACGAGCGGCATCGGTGCGCGGTCCGTCGAGATCTTCGTCGAACACGGGGCGCGCGTGGTGATCGCCGCGCGCTCCGAGGATGTGGGGCAGGCGCTCGCCGGCACTGACCTGGACGATAATGCCGTGTTCACGGACGATCCGATCGACTATCTCACTGGGGAAACCGTGGGGGCGCGAGCGGGCGATTCCTCCCGGTCGGCCGAACCGTCGACGTCGACCGGAATCTGATGGGAGCAGTGTGATGCGCGGCAACCGTTTCGACCCAGTGAAGATCGGGGTCATCGGGCTGGGCAGTTGGGGCCGACTGCACGCGGCGACACTGGCGGGCCTGGCGGAGGCGGAGCTGGTGGCGCTGGAAGCGCGGCGCCAGGCCAGCCTCGACGCCGTCACGACGCAGTTGGGCGAGATTCCGGGCTGGCTCGACCTCGACGCCGCCATCGCCGAGTCGGACGCCGAAGCCTGGGTGGTCGCCAGCAGTACGGCCTCGCACGTCCCGATCACCCGGACCCTGCTGGAAGCCGGGAAGTCGGTGCTGCTCGAGAAGCCCATCGCCGACAACCTCGCCGAGGCCGAGACGCTGGCCCCGCTGGTCAACGCCGACTCGAGCAACCTGATGCTCGGGCACATCGTCCTGTTCAGTAGCGAATTCCGGCAGTTGATGGATGAGGTCGGCGGCCGAGGCAAGGTGTCGTATGTCAACTGCGTGCGGCACCGGCGGGCGCGCACCTTGGAGGTGTTCCCCGACGAGAGCCCGTTCCACCTGACGATGGTGCACGACCTGTACGCGGCCCAGGCGCTGATGGACCGCGTCGAGCCGACCGGCTTCAGCGCACAGGTCCATCGCACCGCCCAAGGAGCAGTCGACGTGGCGCTGGCGCAACTGCAATGGGCGGATGGGACGCTCGGGTCGTTCGCCGCCGGGTTCATCGCCCCGATGGCGATGGGCGCCGGCGGGTTCGACCGCATGGAGGTGTACGGCGACGGCTGGATGGCGCGGCTGCTGCCGAACCCACGGCCGATCACCGTCTGGGACGAAGAGGCGCGCTGGCCGATGCCGTATGAGATCCGGGTCGACCCGAGTGGGCCGACGGGCATGATGGCCGAGGAACTGCGCTGCTTCTGCCGTGTCGTGCGGGGGATGGAGCCGGTGCCCGCGGGTGCGAGCTACGCGGATGCGATGCAGGTCCAGCGCTGGCTCGATCGGCTCGAGGCCAGCGCCGACACCGCCTTCGCCCAGCAATGAGGCGGGCCTTCAGACACCCATGCGACGGCAGCCCTCGCCACTGGTCGAGCACAGTGGTGGACATGCTGCGGAAGTCGATGGCGTGCGCCATGTCCTCCCCGTACCGCCAGCCCTGGGGATCGAGCGAGGGGTACTCGGCGTAGCGCCCGCCCTTGACGCCGGCGCCGATGCGAACCGTCCCTAGTCCGCCCCGCGCGCCTCCGCCTGGGGAGTCAGGCTGCCCTCGATCCAGTGC
>JAPOXB010000072.1 GCA_026707335.1 Chloroflexota bacterium | reverse complement strand
CCGCCGCCGGCGCGGCCGCGCCGTTGCCGCCGCCAGCTCATCGATCCGCTGCCGCCTCCACCGCCTCCCGTGCCGCGGCCTCGATCTCCCATGGGATCGCCGAGTCCAGGAGTCGCGCGGCCCCGTTGTACATCTCGCCGGGCCCGAGCGGGGGCGGGGGAGGCAGCGGCAGCTTCGGTTCGGGGAGCGGAGGGGCGCTCGCGATCGCCGCCCCGCTGCGGGTGAAGAACACCGCCTGGCCGAGCCGGTCGAGCGCCATCCGGACCCGGCCCTCGTGCACCAGCCGGTGATGCCGCCGGCACAGCAGCACCGTGTTGGCCAGACTCGTCTCCCCGCCGTCGGCCCAGTGCCGGACGTGATGCGCCTCGGTGAACCGGCCGCCGCAGCCCGGATACCGGCAGCCCCGGTCCCGTTCCTCGAGCGCCCGGCGGAGGTGCGGCGGAATGGTCCGCGTCTTCCGCCCCACGCTGACGACCCGGCCGGCCCGGTGCAGCATTGAGACCAGCGACGCATCGCACGCCATGCGCCGCGACGTCTCGGCGCTCACCCGCACCCCGTCCAACTCCGACCGGCCCCCCTCGCCGCCCTCCTCCAGCGTGGCCATCTCGGTGTGCACCGTCACCTGGTACCGCTCGGCCCGCGTCCCGCTGCTGGGCGTTGCTTCCGCGTCCCCCGCCCCCAGCCCCGCCGCCAGCGCCCGCTCGGCCACCAGCCCGATCGCATCGGCCCTGCGCTGGCGGCTCCGTGGCCGCACCTCCGGGTCCCCGGCCCGGTACAGCGCGTCGCTCGCGGCCTCGACGGCCCGCATCAGCACGGCCCCGGCCTCGGGCTCGAGCCGCCCCCGCACCACGTACGTCCCGTCGGCGTCGATGAAGACCGACAACGCCCGGGCCCGGTGCCGGGCCTCCTCCGCCCCGATCTCGCCGTCGCGCGACAGGTGCCGCACCTCCCGCACCATCCGCTCCACCGCCGCGGCCGACCCCTTGTCGGCGTAGGCGAGCAGTCTGGCCTCGGTCGCCGGCGTGGCCACCCGGGTGATGGCCCGCGCTTTGGCGTACGAGAGCCGCCCGGCCTTCATCCCGGCCGAGGTAGCGGGCAGGTCCTCGAGCGCATGCGCGACGCGTACGTTCTCGCGGCAGGTGGCGACGGTGCGCCCGGTCCGCCACGCGAGCCACTCGGCGCAGGAGTCGAAGGCGTCGGCCCACCCCTCGCGGCGGTCGAACTCGGCGACGAGGGTGAGCATCTCGTGGGTGGCGATGTTGATCCGGGCGGCGAGTTCGGCGATCCGCTCTCCGAGTTGGACGGTGTTCATGTGATCCTCCAGGTGCAAGTCCGGCAACGGCTTATGTGGGTTGTGCCTCCGCGCACCTGAAATTTAGCCCCGGATTCCCGGCCCTCTGTGCGGCCCCGGGACGCGAAAAGTCGGGTCGGGACGAGCGCAAAGGGTCGCCGCTGGCCGATCGTCCGCCAGCGGCCCGCCTGCGGCTCCTGGCGGCTGTCCGGCAGGCGGTCCCGGAGGTCGCCGAACCGGCCATTTCAGAACCCGTCCATGGCAGAATCGGCCTGCGTTCCGGCGTCTTGGGACAGGGGGGCTGCAGGGCGGCGGACGGACGAACCGGCGGGCTGGCGGTCTCGCCTCGACGTTCCCGCGGCAAATCCCGGGACACCGGCATACTCGTATGGGCGCCCGCCCGCCAACGGGACCGCGCCCGTCGCCAACGGGACCGCGCCCGCCCGCCAACGGGACCGCGCCCGCCGCCAACCGGACCACGCCCGTCGCTGCACCGAGCCCAAGCGCGCACCGCTGCAGGGTTGGAACGACCAAGCTCCGCCCATCTGCGCACCCACCAGATACCCTGACGTAACGTTAGGGTTAACGGAAACAAAATCCGGCACTCCCGCTCCGCCGGCTTGACGCCCGGCCGGCCGTCGACCAACGTTGCGCCATGCGCCGCACCATTGCCTTGCTCGGATTGCTGGCCCTTTCGTGGTCCCAGGTGGTCGCCCTTCATTGCGACATGGGGAGCGGTCCGTCGGAGCCTCATGCCGACGCGGTGGCGGCGCTCGCCCATCACGGTATGGCTGGCGGCGGATCATCGACGCACCACGAGAGGCGGCACGACTACGAGAGACGCCACGACCACGAGCGGCGACATGACGAGACCAGTGGCTGCCTGATGATCATGGTGTGCGGCTTCGTCTCGATCCGGCCGGTGCAGTCGGCCACCATGATTCGCTTTCCCGCCATCTTCGTCCGGACGGGATTCTCCCCGCTGGTCATACCCGTCGCCGCCGAACTGGCGGTCGAAACTCCCCCGCCCCGCCTCGCGGCCTGATCGGCCACGCCCCCTCCCCGGGGGCACTGCAATCCATCCATGGCGAGGCAACCATGTTCATTTTGCGAACTGTGGCGTTCGCGTCCGCGACCGCCATCATCACCGTCGGCATTACCGTGGCGAGCGGTGCCGCGCAGGCGCCCTTCTACGCGACCAATGGCGATGCGACGCTTGCCGCACTCCTCACGGAAGCACTGGAGGGCAACCCCCGTGTGCGCGGCGCCTACCTGGAGCACCAGGCCGCGCGATCACGGGTCTCTCAGGCCTCGTCTCTGCCGGATCCCGCGCTGTCGTTTACCCAGCACGTTCGCGGACCCCAGACCCGGGTCGGTCCGCAGGCGTCCGGCATTTCGCTAAGCCAGGCATTTCCCTGGTTCGGCACGCGGTCGGACCTCAGGGGAATCGCGGCGGCCGACGCGGGCATCCGCGGCCAGTCCCACCACGAGCGGAGAGCGGAGGTTGTCCACGAGGTCAAGCTGGCCTACTAC
>JAPOXB010000042.1 GCA_026707335.1 Chloroflexota bacterium | reverse complement strand
CGGCGGCGGCCGCGTTGGCGGCGTCCTCCGACTCGGCCGCCTCGGCGGCCAGGGCCGCGGCCGCATCGGCCGCGTCGGCCGCCTGGGAAGCGGCGGCGGAGGCCTCGGAGGCTGCCGCTGCGGCTTCGGCGGCCGCGTCGGCGGCGGCCTCGGTCTCGGCGGCGCGCGCCTCGCCCGCGGCGACGGCCGCGGCGGCGGCCTCCTCCGCGGCCGCGGCGGCCCGTTCGGCGGCCGCGGTCCCGGCGTCATCGTCGTCGTCGCCGCAGCCGACCAAGGCGAGGCCGGCCGCGCCGACGCCGGCTTTGGCGCTGGCTCCCAACATCGTGCGACGGCTGATCTTCCGCTGTCGCAGGGTCTCCCAATAGTTGCTCATGGCGTCATCCTTTCCGTGGATGTGACCGCCCCAATCCCCTATGGATTGGGGTCATGCTCCGGGAGCGCACGTATTATGACGTCTAGGGGGGGGGGGCAGGTCAAGGTTTTGGAGTGTAAAGTTTCCACATTTGACGTAAGGGAGTGACTGGGAGGACGTGGCCCCCCTCTCTATGAGGGAGGGGAGAGGGGGGACTCCGATCCCCTCTCCCTGGGGAGAGGGTTAGGGTGAGGGGGGCAGCCCGCCACCACCCCGGCGCGTCATGCGTCCGGCCCCACGGGCGGGTGTTTTTTTCCGCGATCGCCCGGACCTCACCCCCTAGCCCCCTCTCCATCTGGACGATGGAGAGGGGGGACCGGAGGGGACCGGTGGCGAAGCAGCGCGCAGGGCGCTATCCTGATGAGGAATTCCTCCCCGTCCGCTGGGTCGTGGCTTCGGCTGGACCCCTGGGCGGGTGTTTTTTTTCGCGCGATCGTGGAGGTCGCGGGATGTGGTCCCCAGCAACCGGCCTCGGACGGGATGAATGACCCTTCCGGTCGCTGGTTCAACCATCCCCAGTTGTACGCCACAGGGCCCGCGGGCCGCGGGAGGATAGCCAGATGGTACCGACGAGGTGTTAGAGAGGTGTTCCAATGAGCAGTCCGGATGCCAACGGGGGGCAACGCGCGCCATTCCTCTACAGCCTGGAACCGGTTGGGCAGGACCGCCAGGACTTCTACTTCCGTCGGGTGCGAGGGGGGAAACATCCGGGCACCCCGGACGTGTGGGCGATGCACATGGACATCACCGATCCGAAGGTGGAGAAGGTACTCATATTCGTGCATTCCGGCACGCCCCGCGAAGAGATCATGGACGAGATCAACCAAGCACAGACTTACTTCCGGGAGCAGGCAGAGCTTCGCGAGTAAGAGCGCTCGGCGCGAGCCGCGGGTAGGCGACGGATGCGCGATACTGCCCCGGTGACCCGCGACGACCCCGGCCGGCCCCGGCTGTTCACCCGCGACTACGTCCTCACGACGCTGGGGACGTTCAGCTTCTTCGCCAGCTTCATGTACCTGCTGTCGGTGCTGCCCGACTACATCGACGAGATCGGCGGCGAGGAGTGGCAGGTGGGGCTGGTGGTGGGCGCCTTCGGGCTGCTGCCGCTGCTGATGCGGCCCCACGTGGGGCGCTGGTGCGACCAGGGCCGGCGGCTGCTGATGATGCGCCTGGCGACGCTGGTCTTCGCGCTGGCGCTGTTCCTGATGGTGTTCTCGCAGGACGTGTGGTCGCTGCTGGCGCTGCGGCTGGTGCAGGGCGCCGGGATGGCGCTCTGGCCGACGCCGGCGACGGCGCTGGCGGCGGAGATCATCCCGGTGGCGCGGCGCGGCGAGGGGCTGGGCTTCTTCGGGATGGCCGCCTCCGGGGCGCAGATCACGATGCCGGCGCTGGGCGTCGTGATCGCCGACGCCTGGGGCTTCGACGCGGTGTTCATCGTCTCGGCCGTGACGGCGCTGGCGACGCTGGCCTTCACGATCGGCGTGCAGGAGCCGCGCGGGGCGCCCGCCGGGGAAGGCGGCGCCCCACCGACGCTGTTCCCGCGCGGGGCGATCTTCCCCATGACGATCTTCCTCACCTTCACCTTCGCCTGGTCGGCGGCGGCGACGTTCCTGCCCCTGCTGGGCAAGGAGCGCGACCTGGGCAACGTGGGGCTGTTCTTCCTGGTGATGGGCGTGATGACGGTGCTGGCCCGTCCCACGGCGGGGCGCATCTCCGACCGGGTGGGGCGGGTGCGCGTGGCCGTGGTGGGGCTGCTGGTCGCGGCGGCGGGGATGCTGCTGCTGGCGCAGGCGCAGGCGGGCTTGATGATGCTGGTGGCCGGCGGCGTGACGGGCCTCGGCTTCGCGGCGGTGCACACGACGATGCTGGCGCTGGCGATCGACCGGGTGCGGCTGGGCCAGCGCGGCGGCGCGACGGCGATCTTCCAGGTCGCCTGGGACCTGGGCCAGCTGATCGCGGGGGTGGGGCTGGGCTTCGTCGCCTCGGCGATCGACGTCGAGACGGTGTTCTGGGTGTCGGGCGTGCTGCTGCTGCTGGGCGTCGCGGCGCTGCTGGGCGGTCGCACCCGCGGCTGGACGCGGCCCCACGCCACGGCGCTGGCCGGCGCGGCCGAGTAGCGCCCGATCGACGCCACCGGGTCGGACGCATGACGCGCCGGGGTGGGGGCGGGCCGTCCCCCTCACCCTAACCCTCTCCCCAGGGAGAGGGGATCGCACGGCATCCGTTCGCCCTGAGCTTGTCGAAGGGCCGGCCGCGTGGTTCGACAGGCTCACCACGAACGGGGGTTGCGCACGGCATCCGTTCGCCCTGAGCTTGTCGAAGGGCCGGCCGCGTGGTTCGACAGGCTCACCACGAACGGGACCGGCTCACCCCGCACGTTCCCCCTCTCCATCCAGAAGGATGGAGAGGGGGACAGGGGGTGAGGTTCCCCTACA
>JAPOXB010000165.1 GCA_026707335.1 Chloroflexota bacterium | reverse complement strand
ATCACTACTGGGCCATCATCATCGGCGCCATCGGCGGCGTGATCTGCGTGGCCGGCATGAAGCTGCTGGAGAAGCTGCGACAAGACGACGTGGTCGGCGCGGTCCCCGTGCACTTGTTCGCGGGTATCTGGGGAACCCTCGCCGTCTGCATCGCCGCTGGCGGCACCTTCCACGTCCAGTTGATCGGCATCCTGGCCATCGGCGCCTTCGTGTTTGGCGTATCGCTGGCGCTCTGGAAGCTCATGGAGTTGACCATCGGCGCGCGCGTGTCGCCCCAGGTCGAGCAGCTCGGCCAGGACGCCGGCGAACTCCGCATCGAGGCCTACCCCGAATTCGTGCTCATGCCCGAGGAGTACGACGGCGAGGACGACTAGCCCAGACCGCTGCTGATCCAGCCGCGTAACCTCCCGCGCGGGACGGGCGCCTGTCTCCGCCCGCCCGCGGGTTACGCCAGGGTCTCCGTGAGGGAGAAGGCTGGAGCTTGAATCAGTTGGCCCCGTACACGGTCCGGGAGACCTGATCCCGGGATGAGTGTGGCGACCACCTCCGCCACCAACGCCCACCGACGGCTGCTGGACCGTGCACTTCATGACCGACCAGCTGGCCACCATCGATCTCCGAAAGCCCGTCTAAATGTGTAAACCATGTCTCCGAACGTCTGTAAACCATGTGTCCGGTCTGGACACCCTTGAGGGAGAGGGCAGGGTGAGGGTGGCTGCCACCCCCAGCACTTTGCCTGGGGCGCTAGCCCTGCCAACTGGCCCCCGCCGCCCTCCTCCCTCACCCTTAAGAGAGCGTCAGAGTGAGGGGTCTTCGGTTCCCGCAGCCACCCGCGCCACACCCGTCCAGCCATCTGCAACCCAGCACCCCGGCCACCTCTTCCTTGCCCTTCGAGAAGACCCCATCACCACGTAATCCGAAACGGAATCGACCGCCGCTCTTGCTCCTTCTCCCTTGAGGGAGAAGGGTGGGATGAGGGTGGCTGCCGGCCCTGGCAACCCCGCGGAGCCAGCCGCAACCCACCATCCCCAACCGCCTCTTCTTCCCTCTCCAAGCTCTTCCGGAACTACCACGTAATCCGAAACGGAATCGACTGTCGCGGCCCCCGCGGCCGCACCGCCCCAAACCGGTCGTACAGCCAGTAACACAGCGCCTTGATCGCGTGATTGTCCGCGTCGATCGGCTGTTCCGAGACCGGGTGATGCTCCCGCGGCTCGTGGTAGCGGTAATTCGCAAACTCCCGGATCAGCGCCTGGCACCGCGAATTCACCGTGATTCGCGCTTCCCCGGTCCCCGGATTCCGCAGGAACGTCCGCAGTCGCTCCATCCCGTCCTGCAGCAACACCCGGTGCGAGCGCAGCCGGATTCGCGCCTGCGCCATCCACACCTCGATCTGGCTCGGCATCGCGTGATGCTGCCGCCCGGCGATATCGATCACGCCGCTCCGCACGTGCGGCCACCACGACCGTCGCTGGCACGCCTCGATCACCTGCGACGTCATCGCGTACTGCAAATACACCTCGTCCAGCACAAACACCTCCGGCCCCCGCTGCGCCACAGCCAGCACCGCGTACGCCCCCGCGTACCCCGGATCCACCGCAATCTCGATGTTGTCGAAACTCTCGTGCGCGTCCCTGATCGTCCGCACGTGCGCCGCCGGCTCGAACTCCCGGAACACCAGCGACACCGGCGGACACGGCACCCCGCCGAACCGTTCCTGGAACAGGTCGCTCGGGTACGTCGTCTCCAGCCGCTGGATCTCCGGGTCCGCGCGACCGCCGGGGAACAGCGTCCGGTTCGCCCACGACGGAACCGAAAACGACGCCGCCTCGTCCGGGTTGTCGCTCTGCCAGGCCCGGAACCGCTCCGCGTACCAGCCCCGTGATCCCTCGAAAGTCCCACTCAGCCACAGCCAGCCCCGCCGCTCCGCCAATCGCCCGCTCAGTCGCAGGAACGCCTCGTACGACAGCTGCGCCGCCTCGCAGCCCAGGATCCCGTCCGGCGCCTGCCCCGCCAGCCGCATCGCCCGCTGCGCCGTGCGGGTGGCTATCACCGTCCCGTTGCGCAGCAGCATCCGGTTCGACTGCCCGGTCGGAGTGGCCAGCGTCTCGATCGCGTCCAGCGCCTCCAGCGCTTCGATCAGGTACGCGAACTCAGGCCGGCACAAGTCGTAGTCCGGCCCCACCAGCCAGTACAACTGCCCTTCCAGGAACCGCCCCGCCAGCTCCATCGCCGCGCTGCGGCTCTTCCCGGCCCGTTCGCCCCCGGCGATCAGCCGGATGCGCGCCTCCGAGTCGTGCGCCGCGAGTTGTTCGGCGTAGGGCTGGTACCCCACCCGCGCCCACAGATGGTCACGAACCTCGCGCGGCAACTGCACGCAAATCCTCCAGGAGTCCGGCAAACGCCTGCCCGCTCCCCGCGCGCGGCGGCTCGCCGAACGCGTAGCTGAACGCCAGCTCCACCGCCCACCGCTCCCCCGCCAACGCCTTCGCCACCACCAACTCCGACAGCTCGTCGGCCTTCCCCAGCACCGCCGACCGGAACCGCTGCTCCGCGCTCGTCGGCCGCTTTCGGCCCTGTCGCTTGCTCACCCCGAAACCCTTTCGTCATGCGTTCGCGCTGCCCCTCCGCCGCCCTGGCTTGCGAGTCGTACGCATCAAGTGTACACTAACCGCGCCCGCTTGACCACTCCAAGTTCACCCACCTCGCCCTTCCCGCTCCGGCGACCTGCCGTATTCCCTCGATCCCTTCCTGATGAGCCGCCCTATGACCCAGGCGCCGCGCGGCCTGGGCCTCGTCCTCCCTGGGACGATCCCCAACCTCCACATTCGTAGGGGCGGGTCCCCGACCCGCCCG
>JAPOXB010000036.1 GCA_026707335.1 Chloroflexota bacterium | reverse complement strand
AGGTCTCCCTCGAGCGCATGGGCTACGGCTACGACGCCCTCCGCGCGATCAACCCCGACCTCATCTACGCCGCCGTCAACGGCTTCGGCCACCTGGGTGCCGAGGCCGACAAGCGCATGGTCGACGGGGCGGGGCTGGCGCGCGGCGGGCTGATCCACGTGACCGGCCCCCGCGACGGCCCGCCCATGCTGCCGGGCGCCGTCATCGCCGACATGGCCGGCGCGATGCAGCTGGCACTGGGCATCATGACGGCCCTCTTCGCCCGCGAACGCCACGGCGTTGCGCAGAAGGTCAACACCTCCTCGTACGGCGCGCAGATCTGGCTGCAGGCCTGGGAGATCCAGCAGACCGCCATGACGGGCAACCCCCTCATGCGCGACGGCCCGCACCACCCCAACCTGCCCGGCATGTACGGCGTCTACGCCACCGCCGACGGCGAGGCGATCTTCATCGCCTTCCCCCGGACCGACGAGTCGTGGCAGTCGTTCTGCGACTTCGCCGGCATGCCCGAGCTGGGCGCCGACGAGCGCTGGAACAAGGTCACCAAGCGCATGGGTATGGCCTTCGACCCCGAGGGGACGGTGGCCTCGCAGATCCGCCCCTACATGGAGCGGGCCTTCGCCTCGAAGACCATGGCCGAGTGGGTCGAGTTCCTCGATTCCGAGCCCCAGATCATCTACAACCGCGTCTTCAACCATCAGGACGTGCTCGACGACCCGCAGGCCCTCGCCAACGGCTACATCCAGGAGATCGACGTCGACATGCTGGGCCCGACGAAGGTGATCGGCCCCACCGTCGTGCTGAGCGAGACGCCGGGCTCCATCAAGGGCCCGCCGCCGCAGCTGAGCCAGCACACCGAGGAGGTCCTGCTGGAGCTCGGCTACGACTGGGACGCGATCGTCGAGATCAACGAGCAGACACAGAAGGCGCTGCGCCGGCAATTCACCGATCTGGGCGACGACACGTCCGACTAAGGGGGGACTGACGGGCGCCCGGCGGGCGGGGAGGATCCGATGACGCACGCACTCGAAGGCATCAAGATCGTCGACATCTCCGGCATCGGGGCCTACGCCTCGATGATCCTGGCCGACTTCGGCGCAGAGGTGACGCGCGTGAGCGCGATCCCCGGCACGCGCCGCGGCCTCGCGCCCGTCGAGCCCGTTGGCGGCAACGTCGGCGCCGCCGTGCGGCTGTCGAAGACGGCCGGCGAGGCCACCCATCGCGGCAACCGCGACATCGCCGTCAACCTCAAGAGCGACGAGGGCCGCGCCATCGTGCAGGCCCTGGCCCAGGAGGCCGACGTCTTCCTGGAGTCGTTCCGCCCCGGCGTCTGCGACCGGCTGGGCGTGGGCTACGCGGAGCTCTCGGCCCGCAACCCGCGCCTCGTCTACGCCTCGCTCACCGGCTACGGCCAGACCGGCCCCTACCGCGACCGCCCCGGCCACGACCTCAACTACATCGCCATGGGCGGCGCCCTGGGCATGCTCTCCGGCGAGGGCGGGCGGCCCTACATCCCGCTCAACATCCTGGCCGACTTCGCCGGCGGCGGGCTCTACACGGCGCTCGGCATCTGCCTGGCCCTGCTGGCGCGGGACCGGACGGGACGCGGCCAGCACGTCGATATGGCCATGAGCGACGGCGTCCTCTCCCTGCTGACCGCGGTGCTGATGGACAAGATCGTCCACGACGAGGAGGTCCGCCACCGCGGGTACTTCCTCAACGGCGGCATCCCCCACTACGACACCTACCGCTGCGCCGACGGACGCTGGATCTCCGTCGCCTGCATCGAGACGCATTTCTACGCCAACCTCTGCCGCGCCCTGGAGTTGGACGAGTTCCTCGACCACCAGTTCGACGAGGATCGCTATCCGGCGCTGCGGGCGGCGCTGAGCGAGCGCTTCGCCGGCCGCACGCGCGACGAGTGGGTGACCGCGCTGGAGGCGCACGACGTCTGCATCGCGCCGGTGCTGGAGCAGGGCGAGGTCACGACGCACCCGCACATCCGCGCGCGCGAAACGATCACCGAGGTCGAATCCGCCGACGGCCCGGCGACGCAGGTCGGCGTCGGGCCGAAGCTCAGCGACACGCCCGGCGCGCCCGGCCGGCAGGGCCCGCCGCCCGGCCATGACACCGACGAGATCCTGCGCGAGCTCGGCTACGACGCCGAACGCATCGCCGCACTACGCGCCGACGGCGTCGTCGGATAGCACGACCGCCCCCTCGGACTGCTAGGATGCCTCGCGCCATCGGCCGGCGCCGCATCGTACGCCGGCGCCGTCGGCGGCGTGCCCGGCCACCGCGGCCGGGCGCCCGAGGGACGCGGGGATCCGCCGGGGAGTAGGGTGGTAAGGGCGTCCGGGTCGGATCGGAGTGCCATGCGAGCCCGAATGCGATCCCGCGCGGGACGCCTGACCGAGACCCGGCGGCGGATGGGGCTGGCCGGCCGCTGGCCGGCCGCCGCGGCGCTCGGGGTGCTGGTCTCGGTCCTCGTCGTTGGGGCGCTGCTCCTGGCCCGCTCGCCGGCCGATCGCGATGAGCCGTCCGCCGCGGCGCAGGTCGCGCCGGAGACCGAGACGGCCCAGGCCGCGCCGGAGCGCGCGCCCGATCCGGCGGCGCCCGGTCCCGAGCCGGAAGTCGCGACGGCGGAGCGCGCGCCCGACCCGGCCACCACCGGACCGGAGGCGGAGGCGGCGACCTCGGAGCGCGCCCCCGAACCCGCGACGCCCGATCCCGAGCCGGAGGTCGCGACCGTGGATGCGGAGCAGGAGGCGCCGGCGACCGCGGACGCGCCCAGCGCGCCCGACCCGCCCGAGGAGCCCGCAGCGGCCGACGATGAGCCCGCCCCCTCCGAGGAACCCGGC
>JAPOXB010000004.1 GCA_026707335.1 Chloroflexota bacterium | reverse complement strand
CGCCGCCGGTGACGTCGGGGTGGTACTTGCGCGCCAGGCGCCGGTAGGCGGACTGGACGTCCTTCGCCGTCGCGTCGCGCGTGATGCCCAGCGTGCGGTAGTAGTCGTTGGCCATGTCGGTCTGCCTGGAGCGATCATACGAGACACGACGACAAATGACCATATGGTCTCGACATACCGAGAGTTGATAGGATAACAATCAACTATGTTGACATCCGATGCGCCGTGGCCATACGATGCAGTCACTGGGATGGGCGCAGGTCCCGTCCACGCAGACACCGGTTCTTGGGAAAGGAGCCCACCGTCATGCCCCGCACCACCATCGTTCCCCGCCGCGCCGCCCCACGCGACCCGTTCCAGGACATGCGACAGTTCATGCGTCGCGCCTTCGACGACGCGCCCTCGTGGTTCGACGAGCTCGCCACCGCCGCCGCCCCCGCGGTCCGCGGCGGGACCCTCCCGCTCGACGTCTTCGAGTCCGGGGACGGGCTGACCGTCGAGGCGGCGCTGCCCGGCGTCGCCGCCGACGACGTGGAGGTCACCCTGGAGAAGGGCAAGCTCTCCATCCGCGCCGAGCAATCCGCGCCGGCGGACGCCGCCGCGGACGAGGGGCGCACCTACTTCCTGCGGGAGCGCCACCAGGGCGCGCACGCGCGCAGCATCCTCATCGGCGACGGCTACGACCCCGACTCCGTCGCGGGCAGCCTGAAGGACGGCGTCCTCACGATCCGCGTGCAGAAGGCCGCCCAGGCGCAGCCGCGGCACGTCGCGATCACCAGCGCCTAGCCGCCAGCGACCTGACCCTCTCACCACCGCCCGAGCCTCACCCCCGCACCCCCTCTCCATTGGTCTGCAATGGAGAGGGGGAACTCCGATCCCCTCTCCCTGGGGAGAGGGGATCGCACGGCATCCGTTCGCCCTGAGCTTGTCGAAGGGCCGGCCGCGTGGTTCGACCGGCTCACCACGCACGTGACCGACTCACCCCGCACGGGGGACAGCCCTGTCCTGAGCGGCGCCGGAGGGGTGAGGGGGACCCAGCGCTCGCGCCCACGTTCCCCCTCTCCATCCAGAAGGATGGAGAGGGGGACAGGGGGTGAGGTCCGGGAGGCCGAGCCTTAGGTGGCCTTGCGCCGCTGGATGGCGTAGGCCGAGCCGCCCCACGCGAAGCCGGTGCTCCCGCCCTTGGGCCAGTTGACGTCCGCCGGGGTTATCACCGCGTCCGGCGCCTCGACGATGAAGATGAGCCACGCTTGGCGCGCGTGCTCCAGCATCAGTTCCGCGGTCATCGCGGCGCGCCGGTCGGGATCGAGCTCGGCGCGCTGTGCGTTGTACAGCTCGTGCAGGGCCGGATCCATAACCCCCTCGCCGCCGAGCTTCGTGAAGTAGGATTCGGGCCCGACGCAGCAATCCCACATCGATCCGATGTCGCGGACGATGTTGGCCCACATCCAATAGAGGCCCACCGGGCGGTCGGGGCCACCGACGAGGTAGGCGTCGGAGAAGTACTCGGCGACGATGGCCGCCTCCGTCTGCGTGCGGATGCCGATCGCGGCCAGGTCCTGGGCCACGGCCGGCACCATGTCCGACATGGCCTGGCCGCCCCAGTCGGTCGTCCAGTACAGCGGAACCTCGAAGCCGTCCGCGTAGCCGGCCTCCGCCATCAACTGCCGCGCCAGCTCGGGGTCGTAGTTGTACTCGACTTCCGCCCGCTGCTCCGGGGTCGGGTAGCCGTACACGCCGGCGAACGTGAACAGAGGATAGTGGCCCTGGCCGAGCAGGAGGTTGTCGATGATGGCTTGGCGGTTGATCGCGTGGTTCGCGGCCCGGCGGACGCGGAAGTCGAGGAACGGGTTCGGGCTGCCGTCCGGCATCGTCTGGGGGTACAGGTTGGGATAGAGCACCTGGATGGCCGCCCCGTTGATGCCGGGTTGGTACTGCACCGTGAAGTCGGGGTCGTCCAAGTACGGCACCACGTTGGTGGGGCCCAGGTCCGGCACCACGTCGATCTCCCCGGCCTCGAGGCCGGCCAGCTGCGACTGGATCTCGGGCCGCACCACGACCCGCTGGTGCTTGTGGTGGGCGTAGCGCGACACCACGAAGGGGTAATCGACCGGGAGGAAGTGCTCCTCGAAGCGCTCGAAGACGAAGTCCGTGTCGTCTTCGTGGCTGACGAAGCGGAAGGGGCCGGTACCCATCGGTGAGGTGTCCATCGCGAGGTCGCCGCGCGCCTCCGTGTCCGCCTGCGACATGATGACGACCTCGCCGGTCCCGGCCAGGTTGACGACGAAGAAGCCCGCATCGGGCAACGGCAACTCGATCGACCAGGTGCGGTCGTCCACGGCCTCGTTGCGGACCCAGTTCGCGGAGCTCCGGCCGACGTTCGAGGGGGTCCAGCCGCTGGGGTGATCGGTCGTCTCGCCGCCCTGGTGGTAGGCGGCCTTCCCGGCCATGCGGTCGTAGCTGAACACGATGTCGTGGGCGTTGAGGATCGAGCCGTCGTGGAACGGCGCCGGTACCACCGACGCCACGATCGACGTGGCATCGACCCACTCCGGCGCGGCGAGATGTGGGATCGCCGTGGCGGAGAGGGGCTCCCACTCCATGGTCGGACTGAAGACGGCGCCGTGCGAGTACTGGTTCGTCTTGCTGCCGGTCCGCATCTGGTCCAGCCCCCCCGCGTCGGAGGGGACCACCGGGACGATCGTGGCGTCCAGATCGATCTCGTCGAGCGGCCAGGGCACGGAGAAGTCCTCGGTGTCGCCCAGGACGCCGGTGATGGCGGCGCTGGCCTCGTCGATGGCGGCGGCGGCGGCCGCGGCCGCCGCCTCAGCCGTCGCGGCGGCGGTGGCGGCGGCCTCTCCGGCGGCGGCGGACGCCTG
>JAPOXB010000073.1:24691-33718 GCA_026707335.1 Chloroflexota bacterium | reverse complement strand
CGACGCCGCGCCCCCGGAGGACGCCTCGCCGCCCGGCGGCCGCCGACCGGCGGGGCGTCCCGGCCGGATCCCGCTCCGGCGTCGCGCCGCCTGGGCCTGGGTCCGGCTCCTGCGCCCCATCGCGGCGCTGGCCGCCGCCGCGGTCGCCGTGGGCTTCGCCTTCATCCTCGGGGAGGGCGCGCCCGTCTGGCACGAGGCCCTGCGCGTCGGCCTGTCGATGTTCGCCGTCATCGCCGCCGCGTCCGCGATGAACGACTACCTCGACCGCCGCCACGACCGCGACGCGCATATCTGGCGGCCGCTGGCGGCCGATCTCATCGCTCCGCGCTCGGCGCTCGTGCTCGCGGCGGCCTGCGCGATCGCCGCCTTGGCGATGAGCGCGTCGCTGGGCTGGCGGGCCTTCCTGCCCATGCTCGGCGGGCTCATCTGCGTGGCGCTCTACAACCTGCAGTTGCGCCGCACGCCCTTCTCCTGGCTGCCGCTCGCGATCGCGTTCGCGCTGGTGCCGCCCTGGGTGGCCGAGGCCGTGGGCCGCTTCGACGGCTACCTCTGGTGGTCGCTGCCGGTGGGCGCGGTCGGCGGACTCGCCGCCCACATGGCGATGAAGCTTCCCGACTACGAACGCGACGACGTGCCCGGCTTCCGCAGCCTCATGCACTGGATGACGATCGACTACGCGGTGCCGATGACCTGGGGCTTCATGGGCGTCTTCATCGTGCTGGCCGTCGCCTCGGCCAACTTCGAGCGGTTGCGCATCGAGTGGGTCGCGCCGGCGGCCGCCGTCGCCGTCGTGGTCACGCTGGCGATGATGGTCGCCGGCTTCTTCGGCGTGAGCGAGCGCAAGCTGGTCTGGCAGCGCTGGCTGTTCAGCCTGGCCATCGTCGGCCTGGCGATCGGCTGGCTGGGCTCGATCGTCCCCTGAGCGCGCCCCCTGACGGCGCCCGCTAGCGACTGGTCTGCGTCGGCGGCAGCCCCATGCGCTCCTGCACCTCGCGCAGCACCTCGCCCGCGATGGCGCGGGCGCGGTCGGCCCCATCGGCGAGGATCGCGCGCACGGTCTCGGGCTTGGCGGCGAGGTCGTCGCGGCGGGCGCGCAACTCGCGGAAGCGTTCGTTGATCGCGCCGGCCAGCATGTCCTTGCAGTCCACGCAGCCGATGCCGGCGCTGGTGCACTGCTCGTAGATGCGAGGGCGCTCCTCGGGGTCGAAGAACTCGTGCAGCGCGTAGACGTTGCAGACCTCGGGCCGGCCAGGGTCATTGCGGCGCGCCCGCTTCGGGTCGGTCACGGCGCTGCGGACGCGCTTCGCCGTTGCCGCCTCGTCGCCGGCGATCGAGATGTGGTTGCCGAGCGACTTGCTCATCTTGCGCGCGCCGTCGAGGCCCATGACCAACGGCGCCTCGGTCAACTCCGGCCGCGGCTCCGGGAAGGTCTCGCCGAAGTGGCGGTTGAAGCGCCGCACGATCTCCCGCGCCAACTCCAGGTGGGCGAGCTGATCCTGGCCCACGGGCACGTGGGTCGCCTTGTACATCACGATGTCCGCCGTCTGGAGCACCGGGTAGCCCACGAGGCCGTAGTTGACGTTGTCCGGCTGCTCGCGCGCCTTCTCCTTGAAGGTCGGCACGCGCAGCAGCCAGCCGTTCGGCACCACCATGCTCAGCAGCAGGTGCAGTTCGCTGATCTCCGGCACGTGGCTCTGCACGTAGAGGATTGAGCGGGCCGGGTCGATGCCCGCCGCCAGCAGGATCAGCGCCGTCTCGTGCACGTTGGCGGCCAGCTCCGCGGTCTCCTCGAGCGTCGTCAGCGAGTGCAGGTCGACGATCGAGTAGATGCACTCGAAGCGCTCCTGCAGGTCGACGAAGTTCTGGATCGCGCCCAGGTAGTTGCCGATGTGCTGGTCGCTGGTGGCGCGGATGCCCGCCAGGACGCGGCCGTCCGGGATGGGGACGGGGTTCGTGGCCGCTGGGCTCATGGCTGCCTCTACATCTCGTCGGGGGCGCTCACGCCCATCAGTCCCAGCGTACGCGCCAGCGCGATCTGCGCCGCCCGGGTCAGCTTCAGCCGCGCCCGTGAGAGGTCCGGCTCCTCCCCGTTCACGACCCGGCAGGCGCCGTAGAACTGCGTGAAGTCCTGCGCCAACTCCAGCGCATAGCCGGTCAGGTGGTGGGGCTCCAGCTTCGTCGCCATCATCTCGACCAACTCCGGCAGGCGGAGCATCGCGTCGATCAGGGCGAGTTCGGTCGGGCCGGTCAGGGCCTGCACGTCGCCGCCGGGCTGCAAACCCTCCTTCGCGCCGTTGCGCAGGATGCTGGCGCAGCGGGCGTGCGCGTACTGCACGTAGGAGACGGGGTTCTGCTTCGGGTCCTGGCTCGTCGCCAGTTCGAGGTCGAAGTCCATCTGCGCGTCGGCCGAGCGTTGCAGCATGAAGTAGCGGGTGACGTCGCGCCCGACCTCCTCGACCAGTTCGCGCAGCGTGACCAGTTCGCCGGTCCGCTTCGACATGCGCACGCGCTCGTCGCCACGGCGCAGGTGCACCAGCTGGTAGAGCAGCATCTCCAGGCCGTCTCCGGGCGGCCGATCGTCCGCGTCGCCATCCTCGCGCGCGGCGGCGGTCACGGCCGCCGTGGCGGCCTTCGTGCGGGCGACGTGGCCCTGGTGGTCGGCGCCCCAGACGTCGATCACGCGGTCGAAGCCGCGCAGCGCGAACTTGTCGAAGTGGTAGGCGATGTCGGTGGCAAAATAGGTCGGTTCGCCGCTGCTGCGCACGATCACGTTGTCCTTGTCGTCGCGGGCGGAGGAGGCGAACCAGACCGCGCCCTCCTTCTCCACGACGTGGCCGCCGTCGCGCAAGTACGTCATCGCCGTCTCGTAGGCGGAGCGGCCGTCCAGCGCGTCGCGCGGCGCCAGCAGCGACGCTTCGCTGAACCAAACGTCGAACTCCACCCCCAGCAACGCCAGGTCGCCGCGGATCTGGTCCAGCATGCGGCGCAGCCCCTCCGCGCCGAGGGCGTCGCGGGCCGGTTCGTCGAGGCTCAGGAATTCCTCGCCCCGGTCCGCCGCGATCGCCTCCGCCAACTCGAGCATGTAGCGCCCCTGATATCCGCCGGCGGGAACCTCGGCCGCGCGGCCGAAGTGCTGCGCGTAGCGGGCCTCCAGCGTCTCGCCGAAGATGCGCACCTGCGCGCCGGCGTCGTTGACGTAGTACTCCCGCTCGACCTCGTAGCCGGCCGCCTCGAGCACGCCGGCCAGCACGTCGCCGAGCACGGCGCCGCGGCCGTTGCCCACCTGCAGCGGCCCGGTGGGGTTGGCCGAGACGAACTCCACCTGCACCCGCTGGCCGGCGCCCAGGTCGATCGCGCCCCAGGAGTCGGGCGCGGCCAGGATGGCCTCGACCTGCGCGCGCTTCCAGTCGGGCGCCAGGCGCAGGTTGATGAAGCCGGGCGGCGCGACCTCGACCGCCGCGATCAGCGCGCCCGTCGGCAGCGAGTCCGCGATCGCCTGCGCGACGTCCAGCGGCCGGCGCTTGACCGTCCCCGCCAGCCGCAGCGCGACGCTGCTCGCGTAGTCACCGTGCTCGGGCTTCTGCGGCCGCTCGACGGCGATCTCCGCGCCGGGCAGACGCGGCAGCGCGCCGCGCGCCTGTGCGTCGTCGAGCGCCGCCGCGATCGCGGCGCGCACGTCGTCCCGGACGAGTTGGGCCATCGCAGTCCTCACGCCGCCCTTCGCCCCGGGCGGAAGCCGGCCTTCGCGGCCGGGCGACGCCCCGCGGCGCCAAGGGACCATCGTACCGGCGAGCCGGAGTGGGGGACAGACGGGCCGCGCACGGCTGCGGTCAGTGCACGGCGTCGGCGCCGGCGACGGACATGCGCCCGGCCATCCGGGCCAGCGGTTGGTGCTCGGGCGCGCGCAGGTTGGGATCGATGTCGAGCAGCCGCTCCGCCCAGTTGCGCGCCTGCATCAGCAGGGCCTGGTCGGTCAGCTTGGCGACGCGCAGGTCGGGCAGTCCCGACTGCCGCGTCCCGAAGTACTCGCCGGGACCGCGCATGCGCAGGTCGGCCTCCGCCAGCTCGAATCCGTCGGCGGTGCTCTCCATCAGCTGCAGGCGCTCGCGTGCGGAGTCGCCGTCGCTGCCGGCCAGCAGATAGCAGTACGAGGCGTGCCCGCCTCGCCCCACCCGTCCGCGGAACTGGTGCAACTGCGACAGCCCGAACCGATCCGCGCCCTCGATCACCATCACGGTCGCGTTGGGCACGTCGATGCCGACCTCGATCACCGCCGTGGAGACGAGGACGTCGGCGCGCCGGTCACGGAAGTCGGTCATCGCGGTCTCCTTGTCACTCGCCGACATGCGCCCGTGCAGCAGTCGCATCCGCTCGGCCAGTTCCGGGAAGACCGCCGTGCGCAGCCGCTCGAACTCCTGCACCGCCGACTTCGCCTCCACCGACTCCGACTCCTCGACCAGCGGGCAGATGAAGAACACCTGCCGTCCCGTCGCGATCTCCGCCCGCACGCGGTCGTAGACGTCGGCGCGCTCGTCGGGCCCGGCGAAGTGGGTCTCCGGGCGCTCGCGCCCGGGCGGCAGCTCGTCCAGCCGCGCCACGTCCAGGTCGCCGTAGATGGTCAGCGCCAGCGTGCGCGGGATCGGCGTCGCGGTCATCACGAGCAGGTGCGGGCTGCCCCCGCCCGCGCGCCGGTTGCGCAGCGCGTCCCGCTGCAACACCCCGAAGCGGTGCTGCTCGTCGACGACGGCGAGCCCCAGCTTCTCGAAGGAGACCGCCTCCTCGATCAGCGCATGCGTGCCCACCACGACGTCGAGCTGGCCGTCGTGGATCGCCTGCAGGATCTCGCGCTTGCGGCGCGCCGGCGTGCTGCCCGTCAGGATCGCCATGCGCACGGGTCGTCCGAGCGCGGGCGCGACCGTGTAGTTGTGGAAGACCGAGCCCGTCTCGCCGCCGCCGAAGATGCGGCCGAAGGTCTGGAAGTGCTGCTCGGCCAGGATCTCCGTCGGGGCCATCAGCACCGCCTGATGACCCGCGGCGACGGCTGCCAGCATCGTCACGGCGGCGACCACGGTCTTGCCCGACCCCACGTCCCCTTGCAGCAGCCGGGCCATCGGCTCCGGCCGGGCGAGATCCTGGCGCAGCTGCGTGATCGCGCGCATCTGCGCGTTGGTGAGCTGGAAGGGCAGTGCGTCGACGAACTCCTGCAGGAAGGCCCCGGACATGCGGATCACCGGCGCGTCGGCGCGGGCGCGGTCGCGGCGCTTGCGCTGCACGACGGCCAGCTGGATCGCCAGCAGTTCCTGGAAGGCGAGCCGCTCGCGGGCGACTTCACGGACGGCCATCGACTCGGGGAAGTGGAGGTCGCGGATCGCGTCGGCCTCCGGCGGGTAGCCCGTCTCCTCGATGACGGCCGGCGGGAGGCTCTCCGGCAGCAGCGGCAGGTAACGATCGACGGCCTCGCGCGCCAGCCTGCGCATGGTGCGGCCGGGCAGCCCCTGGGTGAGCGGGTAGATCGGCACGAAGCGGCCGACATGCGTCGCCTCGCTGTCGTCGAGGCGCTCCCACTCGGGCGAATCGAACTGCGGCCGCCGCCGGTAGGCGCCCACCTTGCCGGCGATGCCCACCCGCGCGCCCTCCGGCAGCGACTTGGCGAGGTAGGGCTGGTTGAACCACAGGCAGCGGATGCGGCCGCTCTCATCGGCGATGGTGGCCTCGGTGCTGCGCATGCGCCGCCCGATGAAGGCCACGCGCGACGAAACGATCTCCCCCACCACCGTCGCCGTCTCCCCGACCATCAACTCCGCGATGGGCTTGACGTTGCGGAAATCGACGTGGCGGCTGGGGAAGTGCCACAGGAGGTCGTGCACGGTCGTGATGTTGAGCGTCGCGAGCTTGGCCTGCGTCGTGCCGCGCATGCGGCCCAGCACGCCCACGGGGTCGTCGAGGCGCGGCGGCGCGCCGCGCGGCCGGGGAGGCGCGGCGCGGCTCTCCGGGGGCGCGTCGGCCGGGGTGGGAGGCTTGGCGGAGCGTGCCGGCGCGGCGGGCGAGCGTTGCGCCGGCTTCCTGCTCGGCTCGGTGTCGGCCGGAGCGCCGGTCTTGGCGGGAGCGAGCAGCGTAGTTGCGCGCTCGGCCCAGGCGGCCCGCGCTTCCGGACTGAGCGACGCGTACCCGGCCTGCGGCAGCGCCGCCACGACGGCGTAGAGCGCGCTGCCGGGATCCGCGTCCCGCAGCGCGCGGCGCAGGAAGGCGTCGAGGCCGCCCGTCACGGTGCCGTCGTTGAAGCCCCGGCGCTGTTCCTGCCGGAGGATCTTTCGCAGCGTGCTCGCGGGGTCGTCGGGCGGGGCGCGGCGCCCATCGGGACGGGCGTGGCGGGTGCGGCCCGGCGCCGTCATCAGCGCATGCGTTCGATGGCGGCCCCGATCGCCGCGGGCCCGGTGTGCACGCCGATGACGGGGCTGCAGCGATGCACGCTGACGGGCACTTCGGGCAGCGCCCCACGGACGCGTGCGGCGAGCGCCTCCGCCTCCTCCGGCGTCGTGCCGTGCAGGATGCCGATGCGCCGCGGCGCGGGGGTGCGCACGGTCAACTGGAACAGGCGCTCGACCGCCTTCTGGCGCGTGCGGGGCCGTTCGATGCCCTCGATCTCGCCGTCGGCCAGCTCCAGCACGGGCTTGGTGCGCAGCAGCGTGCCCAGGAACGCCCGCGCCCGGCCGATGCGGCCGCCCTTCTGCAGGTACTCCAGCGTGTCGACGACGAGGAGCACGCGGGAGCGCCGCGCCGTCCCCTCCGCGGCCGCGACGACGGCTTCGACATCGGCGCCCTCGGCCACGGCCTCCGCCGCCGCCATCGCGGCGAAGCCCAGCCCGATCGACGCCTGGTCGCTGTCGACGACGCGCACGGGCGGGGTGGGGTCGTCACGCTCGGCCAGCAGGCGGGCGGCCGTCTGCGCGGCGTTGATCGTGCCCGAGAGCTTGCCGCCGATGTGCACCGAGACGATCGCTTCGGTGGTCGTATCGCCGGCCAGGGCCTCGTAGGTGGCTTGGAAGTCGCTCACGCTCGGCTGCGACGTGCGCGGCAGCACGGCGCTCTGCTGGAGCCGCTCGTAGAACTCCTGCTTGCCGATGTCCAGGCCGTCGCGGTAGACCTGCGCGCCGAAATGGATATTCAGCGGCACGACGGCGATGCCGAGCCGCTCGATGTCGGCCGGATCGAGATCGCAGGTGGAGTCGGTGACGACGCGGATCGTCATGGCGCCTCGCTACTCCGCGCGGGCCCGGCGGCGAGGAAAATTGTTTGGGCGCGTATACATGTCACCGCCCGGCCCCGAGTGACCGCAGACTACTCCAGCGAGACGAGGAACGGATAGTGCGGCTGCCCGCCTATGACAACCTCCAGCTCGACCCCCGCGTCGGCCAGCGCCGGAACCCGCGCGTGCAGCCACTCCTCGGCCGTGTCGGCCGGCAGGTCGTCCGGCCCGGCGTCGCGCTCGCCCAGGTACAGCGTGAGCAACTCCGCGGGCCCGCGCTGCTCCGCCGGCCAGCGATCGAGCATGTGGGGGATGAGCGCCAGCAGGGCCTCCTCGGGCGTCGCCGAGGCGGCGAGCATCTCGCGGCCCAGGATCGCGAACGGCTGGCCTTCCCGCAGCGCGATCGGCCGGTCGATCGTCCGGGCGGCGAAGGTCACGCCGCCGCTCAAGACGCTCCCCGCGGCCTCGGCCATGCGCTCCGCCGCTTCCTCCCCGCCCGACGCGCGGTCCCACGGGGACAGGGCCGTCACGGCGGCCGGCTGGCCCCCGCCCGACCCGCGGTCCCACGCGGTCTGGGCCGTCCCGGCGGCCGGCTGGCACTCTGTCGGGACGTCCTGCAACGCGGGGCCCTCGGCGCCGGCGAGGTCGGCGGCCTGGCGGGCGGCCGAGATCACGTTGCGGTCGTTGGGGAGGACCAGGACCGTGCCGGCCCCGCTCGCGCGGGCGGCCGCCAGGATCTCGGCGGCGCTGGGGTTCAGCGTCGCGCCGCCGGGGACGATCGACGCCCCCAGCTCGCGGAAGAGCCGCGCGAAGCCGTCGCCCGACGCCACGGCGACGGCGGCCACGGCGGCGGTCGCCGCCGCGTCGGCGCGGCGCGCCAACTCCGCGTGCCGCTCGTCCATGTCGTCGGTGGTGCACTGGTCGACGTCGCCGAAGCGCCGGCCGGCGTCGAAGGCCGCCTCGGGCGTGTCGGTGTGGATGTGGATGCGGGCCAGGCGCTCATCCCCCGCGACGACGAGGGAGTCGCCCAGCGCGTCGAGCGTTTCGCGGAGCTCCTCCAGGTCGAGGCCGGCGCCGCTGAGCACGAACTCCGTGCAAAAACCGAAGCCGCCGCCGGTCTCCGTCCTGGGCGACGCGCCGACGAGCCACTCCGTGCGGATCTGTCCGAAGTCGGCGGCGGGCGCGGGCAGGTCGTCCTCGCGCAGGCCGCGCTCGAATCCGGCCAGCACGACCGCCAGGCCCTGCGCGCCGGAATCGACGACGCCCGCTTCGGCCAGCAGCGGCATCTGCTCCGGGGTCCGCGCGACGGCCTCCTCCGCCCGCATGACGGCCCCGCGCAGCGCCTCCCACGGTGTGAAGGCGTCCGGGTTCGGCCCGCAGGTCGCCGCGGCCCGCGTCACCGAGAGGATGGTCCCCTCGCGCGGCTCCTCGATGGCGGCGTAGGCGCGGGTCGAGGCGCGGCCCAACGCGTCCGCCAGCACTCCCGTGCTCGCTTCCTGGTGGCCCTCGACGCCCTGCGCCAAGCCGCGCATCCACTGCGAGAGGATGACGCCGGAGTTGCCGCGCGCGCCCAGCAGCGCCCCGTCGGCCGCCGCGCGCAGGACGTCGCCGATGCCCTCGGCCGGCTCGGCCCCGACGGCCTCCCAGGCCGCGCGCAGCGTCTGCGCCATGTTGCGGCCGGTGTCGCCGTCGGGGACGGGGAAGACGTTGATCGCGTCGATCGCGTCCGCGTGCTGGTCCAGCCAGGCGCTGGCCGCGGCGAGCATGCGCCGGAAGTCGGC
>JAPOXB010000073.1:12743-24190 GCA_026707335.1 Chloroflexota bacterium | reverse complement strand
CCGGCGATGACCATCGTCGCGCCCGCCTCGGCCACGGCGGCGATCGTGGACGCGTTGACGCCGCCGTCGACCTCCAGCGCCGCCGGCAGCTGCATGCGGTCGAGCCAGGCGCGCAGGGCGCTGACGCGATCGAGCGTCGCCGGGATCATCGGCTGGCCGCCCCAGCCCGGGTTGACGCCCATGACCTGCACCTGATCGACGTCGGCGATCACGGCCTCGAGCGCGGTGAGCGGCGTGCCGGGGTTCAGCGTGACGCCCGCCCGCGCGCCCTTCTCGCGGATCGCCTGCGCCAGCCGGTGCGCGTGCGGCGTCGACTCGACGTGAACGATGATCGTGCCCGCCCCGGCCTCGATGAAGGCGTCGATGTGGGCCTCCGGGTTGCTCACCATCAGGTGCGCCTCAAGGGGCAGCTCGGTAACCGCGCGCACCGCCGCGACGATCGAGGGGCCGAAGCTGATCGGCGGGACGAAGTGCCCGTCCATCACGTCGATCTGGATGGCGTCGGCCCCGGCGGCCTCGGCCTCGCGGACCTGCTCGGCCAGCCGGCCGAGGTCGGCCGAAAGGATCGAGGGGATGATCTGGACCTCGGGCATTGCGGCGCTCCCTGCGTCTCGCAGCCTATCCGACGCCGGGCGGTTGCCTAGCCGCCGGCCTCGCCGCGATCGGCGACGTCGATGCGCTTGCGCGCCTCCGCCAGGGCCTGCGCGACGCGCCGCGGCGCGGTACCGCCCGGCACGTCGCGGGCGGCCAAAGCCTGCTCCACCGTCATGCCCACGGCGTCGGCCTCGAACAGGGGGCTCGCCGCCTGCAATTCGGCCAGGTCGAGGTCGCTGAGCCCCGCGCCGCGCGCCTCGCAGGCCCGCACGAGCCCGCCGATGACCTGGTGCGCCGCCCGGAAGGGCAGGCCCTTGCGGGTCAGGTAGTCGGCGTAGTCGGTGGCCAGGATGAACGGGTCCGACTCCACGGCCCGGCGCGCGCGCGCGCCGTCGCACTCGGCGGTGAGCAGCGCGCCGCGCAGCGCGACGAGCGTGCCGATCAGCGTCTCGACGGTGTCGAAGAAGCCCGGCTTGTCCTCCTGCAGGTCGCGGTTGTAGGCCAGCGGCAGCCCCTTGAGCATCGTCAGCAGCGCCGTCAGATGCCCCACGACGCGGCCCGTCTTGCCCCGCGCCAGCTCCGCGACGTCGGGGTTGCGCTTCTGCGGCATGATCGAGGAGCCGGTCGCGTACTGGTCGGCGAAGCGCAGGAAGCCGAACTCGGCGCTGCTCCACAGCACGAGGTCTTCGCACAGCCGCGAGATGTGCACCATGCAGATCGCGGCTGCGGCCTGGAACTCGAGGATGAAGTCGCGGTCCGCGACGGCGTCGATGCTGTTGCGCGAGATCTCGGTGAAGCCAAGCTCCCGCGCCACGGCCTCCCGGTCGAGCGGGTACGCGGCCCCGGCCAGGGCGGCGCTGCCGAGCGGCATGACGTCGGTGCGCTCGAAGGCGTCGGCGAAGCGGCCGGCGTCCCGGTCGAGCATCTCGAAGTAGGCCAGCAGCGCGTGCGCGAAGAGCACCGGCTGCGCCCGCTGGAGGTGCGTGTAGCCGGGCATGACCACGTCGGCGTTGGCGTCGGCCAGCGTGAGCAACGCGATCTGCAAGCCGCGCACCGCCCCGACCGCTTGCACGATGGCGTCGCGCGCGAACATGCGCGTGTCCAGGACGACCTGGTCGTTGCGGGAGCGGGCGGTGTGCAGGCGGCCCGCGACGTCCGCCCCGACGATCTCCGCCAGCCGCGCCTCGACGTGGCCGTGGATGTCCTCCAGGTCGTTGCGGAGTTCGAGCTGCCCCTCCTGGATCTCCGTCTCGACCTGGCCGAGCGCGCCGATCAAGGCCTCCGCGTCGGCCGCGGGGATGATCCCCTGGGCGGCCAGCATGCGCGCGTGCGCGCGTGAGCCGTCAATGTCGTGGCGGTAGAGCAGCAGGTCGGTGCTGATGGAGGCCGTGTAGCTCTGCACGAACTCGTCCGGCCGCCCGTCGAAGCGGCCGCCCCAGATCCGGGAGCGGGCCTCGGCGGAGCCGGGATCACCGTCGCTGGGGGCGTCGCTCACTGTCATGCCTCACAGGATCGATGGGCCGCGTGCGGGCCCGCGCGAACGCGACGGCCCGCCTCAGGCGAGGCCGGCTTCGCTGAGGATGTCGCCGACGGCGCCGGCCTCGATGTCCTCGGCGCGGAGCAGCAGGATCGCCGGGGGCAGCCGCCCGCTGTCGATGTAGCCGGGATAGACGCGGCCGGCCAAGGCCTGCAGCAGCGCCTGCACGTCGTCGCCGGAGAGCGCGCCGGTCGTGGCCTCGAACAGCGCCTGCGCATCGGCGGCGAGGCCCAGGTTGACCTCCAGGCTGTGCTCGCCGGACCGCCGCACGAAGAAGTCGGCGGAGGAGTACCCCCCGAAGGTGGGGGCTTCGCCCTCGTACGTGATCTCCAGGTCGCCGGCAGAGGTGGTCATCGTTGGCGGTGGCGCGTCCTTCGCCGGCTAGCTGCTCGTCACGTCCAGCGGTCCGCCCTCCTGCCGCAGCAGTTGGACGTCGGCCTGCACCCGCACCGGCAGCCCCCAGATCTGAATGAACCCGGGCGCCGCCGACACGTCGTACATGTCGCCCTCATCATATGTGGCGAGCGAAAGCTGGTACAGGCTGCGCGGGCTGCGCCGTCCCACGACGGTCGCCTGGCCCTTGTGCAGGCGCAGGCGGACGTCGCCGCTCACGTGGCGCTGCACCGACCGGGTGAACGCGGCCAGGTCCTGGTGGTGCGCGGTGAACCAGAGCCCGTCGTAGATCAGGTCGGCGTAGTCCTGCATCAGGCGGTGCTTGAGCCGCAACTGCTGCTTGCTGAGCGTGATGCTCTCCAGGCCGCGGTGGGCGGCGAGCAGCGCGACCGCGGCCGGCGCCTCGTAGACCTCGCGCGACTTAATCCCCACCAGACGGTTCTCCACCATGTCGATGCGGCCGACGCCGTGCGCCCCGGCCAACTCGTGCATGCGCAGGATCAGGCTGACCGGGTCGAGTTCCTCCCCGTCGAGCGCGACGGGCACGCCCTGCTGGAAACTGATCTCGACGTAGCCCGGCTCCTCGGGTGCGTCGTCGACGGACGTGGTCCACTCCCAGACGTCCTCCAGCGGCTCGTCCCAGGGATCTTCCAGCGCGCCCGCCTCGATCGAGCGGCCCCAGAGGTTCTCGTCGACGGAGTAGCTCTTCTCCTCGCTGACGTTGATGGGGATCTTGTGCGCGCGCGCATAGACGATCTCGGAGGCGCGGGTGGTCAGCTCCCACTCGCGGACCGGGGCGAGGATCTGCAGGTCGGGCGCGAGGGCGGCGGTGGACACGTCGAAGCGGACCTGGTCGTTGCCCTTGCCGGTGCAGCCGTGCGCGACGGCCGTGGCGCCCTCGTCCCGCGCCACATCGACGAGCAGCTTGGCGATCAGCGGCCGCGCCAGCGCCGTGGCGAGCGGGTAGCTGCCCTCGTAGAGCGCCCCCGCCATCATCGCCGGGAAGATGAACGAGCGCGCGAAGGTCTCCTTCGCGTCGGCGACGACCAGGCGCTCCGCGCCCGCGGCCAGCGCCCGCTCCTCGAGGCCGGGGTCGGCGTCCAGGAAGCCGACGTCGACCGTGAGGCAGACGACCTCCCAGCCTCGCTCTACCAGCCAGCGCGTGACGACGGACGTATCCAGTCCGCCGCTGTAGGCCAGCACGACCCGTTTCTTGTCCGATCTCGCCATCTGTCGGCTCCCGACTCTCGTCGTTCGATGCTTGATTCGTACCCGCGCGGCGCGGCCTAGCCGGCCACCGCCGCGAGGGCCTGTTCCACGATCTCGACCGCCTGATCGAGTTCCGCCTCGCTGACGGTCAGCGGCGGCACGAAGCGGACCGCGTTGGGCCGCACGTTGTTCGCCAGCAGCCCCCGCTCCCGGCAGGCCGCGACGACGTCGGCGGCGATGTCGGAGGACAGCTCCAAGGCGACCAGCAGCCCCTGGCCGCGGACGCCGCTCACCGCCGCGTGCCGGTCCTCCAGGGAGTGCAGGCGGTCCATGAAGCGCGCGCCCTTGGCCTCGACTTGCGCGGGCAGGTCCTCGTCGACCATGTAGCGCGCGACGGCCAGCGCAACCGCAGTGGCCAGCGGCTGCCCGCCGAACGTCGTGCCGTGGTCGCCCGGCTCGAACGCGGCGCAGCGGTCGTTGGTCAGGAACGCCGCGACGGGGACGCCGCCGCCCAGCCCCTTGGCCAGGGACATGATGTCGGGCGTGATGCCCGCGCGCTGGAAGGCGAACATGCGCCCGCAGCGGCCCATGCCCGTCTGCACCTCGTCGAGGATCAGCGCGACGTTCCGCTCGTCGCAGAGGCGGCGGACGGCGGGCAAGTAGCCGTCGTCGGGGACGTTGACGCCGCCCTCGCCCTGCAGGGGCTCCAGCATGACCGCGGCCGTGCGAGATGTCACCGCCTCCCGCAGCGCCTCGATGTCGTTGTAGGGGACGTGCACGAAGCCCTCGGGCAACGGCGCGAACGGCTCGGCGTATTTGGGCGTGCCGCTGGCGGTGATCGTCGTCAGCGTGCGGCCGTGGAAGCCGCCGTCGGCGACGACGATCTCGTAGGCCTCGTCGCGCTGCTGGCGGGCCCACTTGCGCGCCAGCTTGATGCATCCCTCGTTCGCCTCGGCGCCGCTGTTGCAGAAGAAGGCCTGGCTCATCCCGCTCTGCTCGACGAGCAGCTCCGCCAGGTCGATCTGGGGCACGCTGTAGAAGATGTTCGAGACGTGGATGAGCGTCCGCGCCTGCTGCGTGAGCGCGTCCACGACTACCGGACTGCTGTGTCCCAGGCTCACGGTCGCGATGCCGGCCAGGAAGTCGAGGTACTCCTTGCCGTCCTCGTCCCAGACGCGCGTGCCCTCGCCGCGCACGAGGTTGATGGGCACGCGCACGCCCGTGCGCATGAAGACGGCCGCTTCCCGCTCCGCGATGCTCGGCATGTGCAGTGTCCTTGTCGGGCGCTCTGGGACGGGCCGGTCGTGCGCCGGCCGTCGGGGCTCAACAATATCGGCCCGACGCGGTCGCCAGCAATCGCCGGCTACTCCGTCTCGTCGGCCAGCAGCACCTCCAGGGCGTCACGCACCCGCTGCAGCGTATCGAGTTGCTCACGCGAGTTCTCCAGCAGGGTGTCGAGTTCGTCCAGCAGGCGCTGCAGGTCGTCGAGCTCCAGCGGCTCGCCGGCGCCGTCGGTCACTCGCGGCGGCGCGTCGGCGGCTTCCGCTTCCGTCGGCTCCGCGTCCGGCTCCGTCGCGGCCGGCGCCTGCGCCGGTCTGCCGTCGTCGCTGACCAGGACGGCGCCGGTGCCGGCCGGGAAGCCGAGCGCCGCGGTGGCGGCCTCCTCCAGGCTGCGCGCGAAGGCGATCTGATCGCCGTTCACCACGACGACGAACTGCAACTGCGGGAAGTCGGAGGCGTCGGCCTGGACGTAGAACGGCTCCACGTAGAGGTACGACTGCCCAACGGGGATGAACAGCAGGTTGCCCCGGATCACCTGACTGCCGCCCTGGCCGAGCAGGGTGATCTCCTCGCGGATGTCGGGCTGCTGCCCGATCGTCGCCTCGATCTGCTGGGGCCCGTTGACGTTCTTGTTGCTCGGGAACGTGAAGGCGAAGAGTTCGCCGTAGTGCTCGCCGTCGCTGCGGCCCGCCATCCAGGCGATGGCGTTCTGGGTCGCGCGCGGCGTGAACGGCGTGATGAGCAGGAACTCGGGCTCCTCCGAGTCGGGCAGGGAGAGCGTGACGTAGTACGGCTCCAGCGGGACGGTCTGGTCCTGCACCAGCACCTCCTGGGGGATGGCCCAGGTGTCCTGCCGGTTGAACAGCGAGGTCGGGTTCGTCACGTGGTAGGCCAAATATTGATCGGCCTGAATCTGGAACATGTCCTGCGGGTAGCGCCAGTGCTCGCGCAGATCCGCCGGGAAGGCCGACTCCGGCTGGAACAACTCCGGGAAGATCTTGCTCCAGACCCGGATGATGGGGTCGGTGTCATCGACGATGTAGAAGTCGACGGTCCCATGGAAGGCGTCGACCACGACCTTGACGGAGTTGCGGATGTAGTTCACGCCCGAGGGGTGCGGCTGCGAGTAAGGGAAGCGGTTCGTCGCCGTGTAGGCGTCCTGGATCCAGAGCAGGCGCCCATCCTCGGCGATGACGATGTACGGGTCGGCGTCCAGGTGCAGGAAGGGCGCGATCTCGGCGACCCGCTCCTGGATGTTGCGCCGGAAGAGGATGCGGCTCTCGCCGGAGAGCGAGCCCGAGATCAGGATGTTCGTGTCGGCGAAGGACCAGGCAAACGCCAGACGCTTGAAGAAGCCGCCGATCTCGATGCCGCCGTCGCCGTCGTAGCGGTTGCGGGCCTGCGACTCCAGGTCCAGCCCGGTCTCGTCGGTGCCGGCCGTCAGCGGGTAGTCGAACTCCTCCGAATCGGAGTTCACGATCACCCACTCGCCGGTGTCCTCGCCGAAGTAGATGCGCGGCTGCGTGATCTCGAACGAGCCTTCGTCGACCGGGCCGGAGACCTCGGGCGGGATGTTGGAGACGAAGAACGAGGGCCGCCCCGCCTCGGTCACGAGGTCGACGGGGTTCACCGCCACGCCGAAGCCGTGCGTGAATTGCAGGCGTCGGTTGACCCAGCCGGACTGATCGGCGCTGAGCTGCCCCTGCGAGAGTTCGCGCACGCCCAGGAAGACCTGCCGGCTGACGCCGCCGATCTTGTAGCGGTCGACGTCCACGTCCGGGAAGCGGTACTGCGGGCGGATGCGCTGGATGGTGTTGATCGTGTTCAGCAGGGGGCGGTGGTCCCAGACGCGCACGTTGCGCAGGGAGGCCTGCGACGCGCGCACGTCGGCCTCGGTGACCTGTTCGTCGGCCGGGAACGACGTCTCCTGGATCTCGTCCAGGCCGAAGGCGACCCGGGTCATCGTGATGTTGCGCTGGATGTAGGGCCGCTCGCGGTTGAGCTCGTTCGGCTCGACGGTGAAGCGCTGCACGATCGCCGGGTAGATGGCCGTGGCGCCCAGGCTGGCGACGACCAGGAAGCCCAGCGAGACGGCCGGGATGGCGATGCGCTGGTGGAAGGGCCAGCTCAGCACGGCCAGCCCCACGCACGCGCCCGCCGCCATCATCACGAGCAGGGCCGTGTCGCGGACCTTGACGTCGGTGTACGTGGCCCCGAACACGGTGCCGTTGTCGCTGAGCACCAGCTCGAAGCGGCCCAGCCAGTAGCCCCAGATGACCAGCGCCATGATCCCGGTCAGCAGCAGCGCCGCGTGGATGCGGATCGGCCGCGTGGCGGCCACATCGCCGGCGTGCAGCAAGAAGCGGAAGCCGTACACGGCGATCCCGGCGAACAGCCCCAGGATGCCGAGGCCCAGGCCCCAGCCCTTGACGAACTGCAGGGCGTCGAGCTTGAAGACGTAGAAGCCCACGTCGCGCCCGAACTCCGGGTCGACGATGCCGAACGGCTCGGCCTCGATGAACTGCAGGATGAGTTCCCATTCCTGCCAGGCGATGGAGCCGAAGATGATCGCGATGAACAGCGCCCCAGCCAGCATGCCGATCCGGGCCGCGCGCTTGACCGTGGTCAGCGGAACGTCCCGGAAGGGGCTGGCTTCGGCGTTGGGGCTGGCCAGCGGCAGGGTCCAGGCGGCCAGCACGTTGATCAGCAGGAAGGCTCCCGCGATCCCGAAGCCCGCGAAGAACAGCCAGATGCGCGTGCCGAGGCGCGTGTTGAACACCCCGCGATAGCCGAGTTCGTCGAACCACAGCCGGTCGATGAACAGCCCGACCACGATGTTCGCGACGATGAACAGCACCAGCAGGATGACGAGCAGCACGAGCACGCGCGACCAGACACCGCCACCCTGGCCGTCGCGGGCGCGCGCCCGGCCGATCTGGTAGGGCGGCGGCGGCGCTCCCCCTCCGCCTTGAGGTCCCAGGTCGCGGAAGACGGGCGGCGGGGGCCCCAAGGCGCCGCTCCGCCCTTCCTCCGAGGGCGGCACGCCGAAGGGCGGCGGCGGCTCCTGCCGGCCCTTGTCGTCGTCCTTCTCCTCGCCGTCGCCGGCGCGATGGACGGGTGACGGCCGCAGGCGCCGGATGTCGGCCGGCCGCGGCCGGCGCGGCAGCCACTCGGGCAGCAGGCGGCGGGGAACGGCGAGGGCCCTCATCGGACGAGTGTCCCACCGGAGCCGGCGAGCGCGGCGGGGATCGCCCCGGCCTCGCGGCCGTCGACGATGCGGGCGCTGGCTCCGGCCTCGGCCGCCCGGTGGCCGGCCTGCACCTTGGGCAGCATGCCGCCGCTGATCACGCCGCTCTCGCGCCAGGCGCTCGTCCGCGCCGCGTCCAGTTCGGGCGCGAGGGCGCCGCCGGCGTCCAGGATGCCCGCGACGTCGCTGAGGAAGATGACGTGTTCGGCCGGCAGAGCCGTGGCGATCGCGCCCGCCGCGGTGTCGGCGTTGATGTTCAGCAGTTCGCCGGAGTCCGGTGTCACGCCGATCGGCGCGACGACCGGCAGCAGTCCGGCGTCGAGCAGGGCGTGCAGCAGCGCCGGGTCGGCCTGCGGCGTTTCGCCCACCAGCCCGAGGCCGCGCGGGCTGGGCGGCGAGCAGAGCAGGCCCGCGTCGGCCCCGCTCAGGCCGACGGCCCGCGCGCCGAGGCGGTTCAGTTGTTGTACGAGGGTCGTGTTCACCAGTCCGGCCAGCACCGCGACCACCACGTCGCGCGACTCGGCCGTCGTCTTGCGCAGTCCGTCCACCCACTCCGTCGGCACGTCCAGCCGCCGCTTCCAGTCGGAGACGGTCGCGCCGCCACCGTGCACGATCACGACCCGGCGTCCCGCGCGGTGCAGCGCCACACAGTCCGACAGCGACGTGTCGTGCGCCCCCAGGGTGCTGCCCCCGAGCTTGACCACGATCGCCCCGTTCGCGCCGCCGTCTGGAGATGAACCATGCATCGGCGTAAGCCTACGCGATCCCCGGCCAGTGCAGGCGGCATCCGCGCGCGGCTTCCGCGGATCGCCCCCGCCCGGTCCTCCCGCCGGACCGATCCGCCGCGATCAGGTGACGTAATCCGCATTGAAGCGGACGTACTCCTCGGTCAGATCGCAGCCCCAAGCGGTGGCCTCCGCGTCGCCCTGGCCCAGGTCGATGCGGATGCGCACGGTGTCGCCGGCGACCGCCTGGGCGGCGTCGGCCGGGGCGATCCCCGTGCTGCCGCCGTCCGCGTAGAGCAGGCGGTCGCCCAGCCAGACGCGCAGCATGGCGCGGTCGAAGGGGACGCCCGCGTTCCCGGCCGCCATGACGACGCGGCCCCAGTTGGGGTCGCCTTTGCTCAGCGCCGCCTTGAGCAGCACGGAGGTCGAGACCGTGCGAGCGACGGCGACGGCCGCGTCGCGGTCGGCGGCGCCCTGCACGGTGATCGCGAGCAGCTTCGTGGCGCCCTCGCCGCCCCGCGCGATGTCGATGGCGAGCGACTCGCAGACCGAGCGCAGCGCGGCGTCGAACGCCGCCACGCCGTCCCGGTCGGCCGCCGTCAACGGCGTGCCGCCCGCCGCGCCGTTGGCGAGGATCAGGACCGTGTCGCTCGTCGAGGTGTCCCCATCGACGCTGATCATGTTGAAGCTGCGATCGACCGCGTATTGCAGCCGCTCCTGCAGCAAGCCCGGCTCGATGTCGGCGTCGGTGGTGAGGTAGGCGAGCATCGTGGCGTGCCGCTCGCCCGCGGGCGCGCCCATATGGGGCCCATCCATGTTGGCCCCATCCAGGTTGGGATGAATCATGCCCGCCCCCTTGGCGCAGCCGCCCAGGGTGTAGGTCGCGCCGCCCGCCTCGAACGTGGCCAGCGCCTCCTTCATGAAGCCGTCGGTCGTCAGGATCGCCCGCGCGAAGTCGCCGCCGCCCTCGGCGGAGAGCGTGACCTCGGCCGCGCCCTCCCGCACCCGATCCATGGGCAGGAAGTGGCCGATGATGCCGGTGCTGCTGACGAAGGCCAGATCGACAGCGCAGCCGGCGCGCTCCGCCGCGAGACCGAGCATCGTGCGGGCGTCGGCGAGGCCCTGCGCGCCGGTCGCGCAGTTGGCGTTGCCGGAGTTGACGATTACCGCCTGGATGTGGGGGTCGCGCAACTGCTCCTGGTCGACGAGCAGCGGCTCGGCCTTGGACTGGCTGCGAGTGAACACCGCGGCGGCGGCGGCCGGCCGGTCGGAGACGAGCAGCGCCAGGTCGGGCTGGCCGGAGGCCTTGATCCCGCAGGCGACGCCGCCCGCGCGGTAGCCGGCGGGCGTCGTGACGGCGTTGATCGGCGGTCGCGTGGGCTCGGACATGGGGGCTCCTGGCTAGCCGGCCCTGGCTGGTGCGTCGGGCGGCGCTGTCGGGCTAGGGGTAGACGCCGACGGCGCTGAGGCCGGCGCGCTCGTCGAGGCCGAACATGAGGTTGAGGCACTGCACGGCGCCGCCGGCCGCGCCTTTGCCCAGGTTGTCGAGCGCCGACAGCACGGTGACCTGCCCCGTCACGGCGTCGACGCCGGGGTAGAGCAGGCAGGCGTTGCTGCCCAGCGTCTGCTTCGTGCTGGGCGGGCTGTCCGCCACCTGCACGAAGGGGTGCGCATCGTAGAAGGCGTCGTACTGGCCGCGGAGGGCCGCGATGGCGGCATCCCGCGAGGACGGCAGCGCCCCGGCGGGGATGCTGGGGTAGCAGGTGGCCAGCATGCCGCGCACCATCGGGATCAGGTGCGGGACGAAGGTGACGGCCGGTCCGTCGCCGTCGCCGCCGGCCAGGGCCGAGAGTTCCTGCACCATCTCCGGCTGGTGCCGGTGCCCGTCGAGCCCGTACGCGCTCAGGTTCTCGCCGACCTCGGAGAAGTGCGACGTCAGCTTCAGCGACCGGCCCGCGCCGGACACGCCCGACTTCGCATCGACGATCGCGCCGCCGTCGAGCCAGCCGGCCGCCGCCAGCGGCGCCAGCGCCAGGATGGCGGCGGTGGGGTAGCAGCCCGGCACGGCGACCAGCTTCGACTCGCGGATGGCGTCGCGATGCAGCTCGGGCAGGCCGTAGACGGCGTCGGGCAAAAGTTGCGGCGTCGGGTGATCGCCGTACCAGCGTTCGTAGTCCTCCGGCTCGTGCAGGCGGAAGTCGGCGCTGCAGTCGATCACGGGCGTGCCGGCCTCGATGAAGGGGTGCAGGGCCTCGGCGGCGGCGGCATGCGGCAGCGCGGAGAGCACCACGTCCACGTCCGCGTCCAGCGACGCCTCGATCGGCAGGTCGAGCGACCAGAGGTGCGGGAAAACCTCGGCCAGGCGCTTGCCGGCCTGGGAGCGACCGGTGACCGCGGCGATCTCGACGCGCGGGTGCGCCCCCAGCAGCCGCGCCAACTCCGCGCCCACGTAGCCGGTGAC
>JAPOXB010000073.1:0-11934 GCA_026707335.1 Chloroflexota bacterium | reverse complement strand
ACCTCGCCGGCGCTGAGCATCGGACGCGGCGGGGCCATCAGAGCAGCCTCCGCGTTAGGCCCAGCCCGGCGCGCGACAACTCCCGCGCGTAGGTCGATTCGCCGCGCATGACGCGGAAGAAGGCGCGCCACAGGTAGTCGACCCACTCGCTGACGCGCAGCGCGAGGGCCGCCCAGGTGCTCACGCACCAGTAGTACATGCGCGAGATGGCGCGGGCGGCGTCGAGTTCCGGTTGGATCTCGCGGTTCACGGCGGCGAGGTAGCGAGCGGCGGCGTCGGCCGTCGCGCCGTCCCGGCCGAGGCCGTCGAGCGCCGCCTCGGCGGCCAGCCGGCCCGAGCGCAGGGCGTAGTGGATGCCCTCGGCGGTGAATTCGTCCGCCAGGCCGGCGGCGTCGCCCGCGAGCAGCAGCGGCCCGCGCGCAACGGGCCGGCGCGTCCCCCGCCGATAGCGGACGGGGTGCCCCCGCGCGATGTGCACCGGCGCGCCGCGCAGTCCCAGCCGCGCGGCGTAGGCGTCGGTCAGGGCGCGGATGCGGCGGCCGTGCCCCGGCGGCAGCACGATCCCCACCGAGAGCCGCCCCTGCTTGGGGAAGACCCAGCCGTAGCCCCAGGGCCGGTAGGCGACATCGATGTTGGCGACGCCGGCCCAGTGATCGAGCGCGGCCGGCGGGGCCTCGATCTCCAACTCCCAGGCCGCGCTGCGCGGCACCGCGTCGTCGAGCCCCGCCGCGCGCGCCGTGGGGCCCGTCGCGCCGTCCGCGCCGATCAGCAGCGGTGCCTCGTAACGCCCCAGCGCCGTCTCGGCGATTGCCCGTCCCGGCGCGCCGGTGGCCGAGAGGCGCCGCAGCGGCTCGCCCTCGTGGACCTGCGCCCCGGCGTCGCGGGCGGCGTCGAGCAGGCGCGCGTCGAGGCGGTCGCGCATGACCAGACTCGCGAAGGGCCCGCCGTGCGACTTGCGGAAGCGACGCCCGCTGGGATGGCTGATCTCCAGCGTGTCGACCTGGCCCTCGAAAAGGTCGTCGATGGGGGTGTCGATCTCGGTCAGGGCGTGCAGGGGCAGGCCGCCCCCGCACGGCTTGTAGCGCGGGTGCCGCTGCTTCTCGAGCAGCAGCGTGCGGGCGCCGCCCGACGCCAGCCGCCGCGCGGCGCTGCTGCCCGCGGGCCCACCGCCCACGACGATCGCGTCCCAGCGCTGCGCGGCGTGCTGCATGCGTCGAGCCTAGCGGCGGCGGCGGGGCCCGTGCTCGCCCCGGCCATCGTCGGGCCGCCGGCGGCGTGCTCGACGGCCTGGACTGCGCCGCGTCCGCTTGCCCGGCCGGCATGTCCGTGCGAGCATGGCGGGCGCTATGCCGAGCCCAGCATATCGACGCATCAGCCGGCGGGGCGCCACGCGCGCGATCGGGGTCGCCGCCGCGATCGCCGTGGGCTTCGGGTTGGCGGGTGCGGCCGCGACCTGCGGCGGATCCGACGACTTCCTGCTCGCGACGACGACCAGCGTCAACGACAGCGGCCTGCTCGACGAACTCGTGCCCGTCTTCGAACGGGAGAGCGGAATCAACGTGAAGGTCATCGCCGTGGGCACGGGCGCGGCGCTACGCATGGCGGAACTTGGCAACGCCGACGCGCTGTTCGTGCATGCGCCGTCGGCGGAACAGGTGCTCGTCGAGCAGGGAGACGTGGTCGATCGGCGGTTGGTGGCCTACAACGACTTCCTCATCGCGGGCCCGCCCGACGACCCGGCCGGGCTGGCCGGCATGGACGACGTGGCGGCCGCGCTGACCCGGCTCTCGCAGGCCGGGGCGGAGGGAAGGGCGCGCTTCCTCTCCCGCGGCGACGACTCCGGCACGCACAAGCGCGAGCAGGCGCTCTGGGTCGAGGCCGGCCTGCAACCGACCGGCGAGTGGTACCTGGAGAGCGGCCAGGGGATGGGCGCCAGCCTGCAGGTCGCGAGTCAGCGCCGGGCTTACGTGCTCACCGACCGGGCGACCTTCCTCGCCCTGCGCGGCGACCTCGACCTCGCCCCGCTCGTGGAGCGCGACCCGCTGCTGATCAACCTCTACAGCGTGATGCGGGTCAACCCCGACAAGGGCGACATCCACGCCGACGCCGCCATCGCGTGGCTACGCTTCATCACACGCGACGACGTGCAGGCGCGCATCGCCGCGTTCCGCGCCGAGGAGTTCGGGCGACCGCTGTTCATCCCCGCCGCCGGCAACAGCGAGGCGGAGGTGACGGCGGAGTTCGCGGCCAGCCGATAGGCGGCCGGCCGGGCCTGCCGAGGCCGGGGCATCGTAGAACGGAGGCGGCTGCATGGAGTTCTTGTGGGACGGCCTGCGCGAGGCCGTCAAGCTGTGGCTCAGCGGCGACCCGGAGATCATCGAGATCACCCTGCGGACGCTGGGCATCTCGATCGTCGCCACGACCGTCTCCCTGCTGGTGGGCGTTCCCATCGGCGCGGCGCTGGCGCTGAAGTCGTTCCCGGGCCGGCGCCCGGTCGTGGCGCTGGTCAACACCGGTATGGGCATGCCGCCCGTCGTGGTGGGGCTCGTCGTGGCGCTGATCCTGTGGCGCAGCGGCCCGCTGGGGGCGCTGGAGCTGATCTACACCCCCTCGGCGATGGTGCTGGCGCAGTTCCTGATCGCCGTGCCCCTGGTGATCGGCTTCTCGATGGCCTCGGTCCAGCAGATCAACCCGCGCCTGCTCGACCAGATCGTCTCCCTGGGGGCGAGCCGTCCGCAGTTCCTCTGGCTGATCGTGCGGGAGGCGCGCCTGGGCCTGCTGGCGGCGCTGATGGCGGGCTTCGGCGCGGTCATCTCCGAGGTGGGCGCGGCGCTGATGGTGGGCGGCAACATCGCCGGCGAGACGCGCGTCCTGACGACGGCGACGGCGCTGGAGACGAGCCGCGGCAACTTCGAGGTGGCCATCGCCCTGGGCGTCGTGCTGCTCGTGCTGGCCTACGTGGTCAACCTAATCTTCACCGGTGTCCAGCAACAACGCCGCCCCGCCTGACCCGGCCGCGCGGGGTTCCCTGCGTGGCGACGGGCGCGCTCGCGCCGCCGTCGAGGTGCGCGACCTCGAAGTGGAACGCGGCGGCCGCGTCGTGCTCCGGCTGCCGGCGTTCGCGGCGCCGCGCGGGCAGGTGACGGCCGTCATCGGGCCCAACGGGTCGGGCAAGAGCACGCTCCTGGCGGCGCTGCAGCTGCTGATCAAGCCCCGGCGGGGCGTCCTCACCCTGGACGGGGCCCCCATGAGGGACGACCCCCTGGGCACGCGCCGCCGCACGGCGTCCGTGTTCCAGGAGGCGCTGCTGCTCAGCATGTCGGTGCGGCGCAACGTCGAGACGGCGCTGGGCCTGCACAAGGTTCCGCGCGGGGAGCGCCGCGACCGGGCGATGCGCTGGCTGCAGCGGCTCGGCGTCGACGGGCTGGCGGATCGGCACGCGCGCGAGCTGTCGGGCGGCGAGGCGCAGCGCGTCAGTCTCGCCCGGGCCTTCGCGCTGGAGCCGTCGCTGCTGCTGCTCGACGAGCCGTTCTCGGCGCTCGACGCGCCGACCCGCACAACCCTGATCGACGACTTCGCCGCGATCGTGCGCGAGACCGGCGTCACGACGGTGCTCGTCACCCACGACCGCGAGGAGGCGCTGCGGCTGGCCGACCACGTCGCGCTGTTGATCGGGGGGACGCTGCGGCAGTCGGGGCCGCCGGAGACCGTCTTCTCCGCCCCGGCCGATCCGGAGGTGGCGGCCTTCGTCGGCGTCGAGAACGTCTGGCCCGGGGCGCTGCGGGGGCAGGCGCAGGGCGTCGCGACGTACGCCGTGCCCGGCGGCGACGTCGACGTGGTGATCGACGGCGCGGCGGCCCCGGCGGCGCTGGTCTGCGTGCGCCCGGAGCAGATCACGCTCGATCTGCCCGATCACGACGGCCCGCCCACGAGCGCCCGCAACCGCCTGCCCGGCCGCGTCGCCGCGATCGAGCCGGCCGGGGCGCTGGTGCGCCTGCGCCTCGCGCTGGCCGACGAGGGCGTCATGGTCGCGACGCTGACGCGGCCGTCGCTCGAGGCGCTGGAGTTGGAGGTGGGCAGTGCGCTCGTCGCCAGCTTCAAGGCCAGCGCGGCCCACGCCATCCCCCACCAGGGCGCGTCCGGCTGACGCCGGCAGGCGCGGCCTACGCCCCGAACAGCGCGGCTAACTCGTCTGCCGACGGCTCGGTCAGCCGGTGCTCCCCGTCGACCAGGATCGTGGGGACGGAGCGGTTGCCCCGGTTCAACTCCATCACCCGCCGCGCAGCGGCCGCGTTCCGGTCGATGTCGACCTTGCGGTACGCCACGCCGGCCTGGTCGAGCCAGCGCAGGGTCCGGCGGCAGTCCCCGCACCAGGAGGTCATGTAGACCAGGACATCCCGCTCGCCGCTTGCTTCCGCGGTCATGCGTCCGCTCCGTCCCGGCGCGTCAGGCGCCGGGGTCGTGGCGCTCCTCGCCCACGGCGTGGAGCATGAGGAAGTTGGTCGGCTTGCCCATGTTGAGCGGCACGCCGCCGACGACCACGACCTGCGCCCCATCTTCGCAGCCCAGTTCCGCCCGCGCGATCTCGTCGACCGTGCGCAGCATGGCGTCGAGGTCGGCGGGCGGCGGGCAGTGCACCGGCCGCACCCCCCAGAGCAGCGCCGCGCGCTGCTCGACGGCGCGATCGGGGGCCAGCACGATCACCGGCACGCGCATGCGGTCTTGGGCGATCAGCCGCCCCGTGTAGCCGCTGATCGTGAAGGCGATGACCGCGCGCACGTCCGCGTTCTGCTCCACGACGGCGCGCACGGCCCAGCTCACGCTGCGCGAGGCGTCGCGCGACCAGTCGCCGCCGGCGCGGGCGAGGCGCTGCGCGTCGCCGCCCTCCTCCGCGCGGCGGATGATCCGGTGCATCATCGCGACGGCCTGCACCGGGTAGTCGCCGACGGCCGTCTCGGCCGAGAGCATGACGGCGTCGGCGCCGTCCCAGACGGCGTTCGCCACGTCGCTGGCCTCGGCGCGCGTGGGGCGCGCGTTGGAGACCATGCTCTCCAGCATCTGCGTCGCGACGATGCAGGGCGCCAGCGCCTCCGCAGCGGCGTCGATGATGCGGCGCTGCCAGATGGGAACGTTCTCCGCGCCGATCTCGACGCCCAGATCGCCGCGGGCCACCATGACGCCGTCGGCGGCCTGCATGATCTCGGGCAGCCGCTCCAGCGCGAAGGCCGTCTCGATCTTGGCGATCACGTGCATGTCGGAGCCGAGCGCGTCGAGCGCCGCGCGCGCGGCGCGCAGGTCGGCGGCGTCGTGCACGAAGGAGAGCGCCAGGTAGTCGAGCCCCTGCTCGACGGCGAAGCGCAGGTCGGCGAGGTCCTTGTCGCTGAGCGCCGGCAGGTCGAGGCGCACACCCGGGATGTTCATCCCGGCCCGGCTGGTGAGCATGCCGCCGTTGCGCACCACGGCATCCACGTGGGCGTCCGCGCCATCCGGCTCGACTTGCGTGACTTCGAGGTCGATCAGGCCGTCCTTGAGGTAGATGCGCTGCCCGGGTCGGACGTGGCGGGGCAGGCCCGCGTAGTCGGTCTCAAGGGGAAGCACGCCGTCGATCGGCGTGCCGGGTCCGGGAGCGCCCGTGCCCGACGTCCCCTGCGGGCGGATGCGCACGGCCCAGCCCGCGTGCAGCATGATCGGCGCCGGCAGGACGCCGATGCGGATCTTGGGGCCCTGCAGGTCGCCCAGCAGGGCCAGCGGCCTGCCCGACGCCGCCTGGGCCGCGCGCGCCCGCGCGACGATGGCCGCGAGCGTGTCGTGATCGCCGTGGGAGAAGTTGAGCCGCACGGCGTCGAGGCCCGCATCGACGAGCCGCGCGATCACCTCCGGCGAGGACGAGGCGGGCCCCAGCGTGGCGAGGATCTTCGCGCCCCGGCGGTCGGGGGCGGCGGTCGGCGGGTCGATGGGCATGGCGGGCTCGTGCGTCCGGGAGCGTGCTTCGCGGCGGCCGGTCGGGCGAGCGATGCCGGGAGGATCGCGGCCGTTAGGCTGCTGCCATGGTATCGCGGGTCACCCCATCGGGAACGTCCGCGCCGGCGCGGCTCGGGACGCGCCCCTTCCTGGAGGACGTGCGCGACGGCGCGCTGGCGGCGCTGCCGGCATCGCTGGGGACGCCCCACAGCCGCGTGGTGTTCACGTCGTTGCAGTTGCACTTCGGCGACCCGCGCCTGCACTACGAAGTCTGGCCGGTGCGCAAGACGGGCCGGCTCGAGCTGGGGCTGCACCTGGAGGGCCCGCGGGAGTGGAGCCGGGCCCTCGCGATGCGGCTGGTCGCGCACGCCGACGAACTGCGCGCCGCTCTCGGGCCGGCCTACGAACTGGAGGACTGGACGGCGTCGTGGTGCCGTCTGCACCGCACGCTGCCGCTGCGCCGGCTCGACGCGGCCCTGGCCGCCGAGGCCGGGGAGTCCCTGGCCGCGCTGATCGTCGCGGCGGAGCCGCTCATCCGCCGCCTGAGCCCGGCTCCCGCGTCGGCCGATGCGGCAGGTCGTCGACGAGGCCGCCGCCGCCGCTAGCCCGCCCGGCCCCGACCGGCGGCCGGGAACGCGAAACGGACCTCCGGAAGGAGGCCCGTTTCGCTGCGCTGCTGAACCCGCCGCAGCGGGGTTCGCGCCGTCTAGTACATCGGCGGCGCCGCCGCGGCCGGCGTCGCGCTGTCCTTGGGAGCCTCCGTGACGAGGCAGTTCGTGGTCAGCACCATGGCGCCGATCGAGACGGCGTTCTCGAGCGCGGCGCGGGTCACCATGGCCGGGTCGATGATGCCGCGGTCGATCATGTCGCCGAACTCGTCCAGGGCGGCGTCGTAGCCGAAGTTCTTCTTCCGGTTCGACTTGATCTCCTGGACGATGACCGACCCGTCCTGGCCGGCGTTGATCGCGATGCGGCGCATCGGCTCTTCCAGCGCCCGGCGCAGGATGCGCAGGCCCGTGGCCTCGTCGCCGTCGAGCTCCACCTTGTCAAGAGACTTGACGGTGTTGACCAGCGCCACGCCGCCGCCCGGCACGATGCCTTCCTCGACCGCGGCGCGGGTCGCCGAGAGCGCGTCCTCGACGCGGTGCTTGCGCTCCTTGAGTTCGACCTCCGTGGCGGCGCCGACCTTGATGACGGCGACCGAGTTGGAGAGCTTGCCCAGGCGCTCCTGGGCCTTCTCGCGGTCCCAGTCGCTCTTGGCGCTGTCCATCGTGGCCTTGATCTCGGCGATGCGGGCGTCGATGCGCTTGGCGTCGCCGTGGCCCTCGATGACGGTGGTGTCGTCCTTGCCCGAGACCAGCCGGCGCGCGCGGCCCAAGTCGCTGATCTCAGCGGCTTCAACGCTGCGGCCGACGGACTCGCTGATGACCTGCCCGCCGGTGAGGGCGGCGATGTCGCCCAGGTTGTCCTTCTGGCGGTCGCCGAAGCCGGGCGCCTTCACGGCGACGACGTTGACGTTGCCGCGCAGCTTGTTGACGGCCAGCGTGGCCAGCGCCTCACCGTCGACGTCGGCGGCGACGATGGCGAAGTTTTTGCTCACCCGCATGACCTTCTCCAGCAGCGGGAGCACATCGGCGATGGCGGAGATCTTCTTGTCGGTGATGAGGATGTAGGGGTCGTCGAGCTCGGCCAGCATGCGGTCCGGGTTGCTCACGAAGTAGGGCGAGATGTAGCCGCGGTCGAACTGCAGGCCATCGACGTACTCCACCTCGTTGCGGATGCCCTTGCCCTCTTCGACGGTGATGACGCCGTCCTTGCCGACCTTCTCCATCACCTCACCGATGAGCTCCCCCACCGTGGGGTCGGCGGCGGAGATCGAGGCCACCTGCGACATCTGCTCGCGCGTCGTCACGCGGACGGCGTTCTCGCGGATGTGGCCCGAGATGGCGTCGGCGCCGGCCTCCAGGCCGCGCTTGAGCGCCATGGGGTTCGCCCCCGCGGCGACGTTGCGCATGCCCTCCTGCACGATGGACTGCGCCAGCACGGTGGCCGTGGTGGTGCCGTCGCCGGCGATGTCGTTCGTGCGCGAGGCCACTTCCTTGGCCAGCTGGGCGCCGATGTTGTGGAACGGGTTGTCCAGCTCGATGTCCTTGGCGATGGTCACGCCGTCGTTGGTGATCGTCGGCGCGCCGAACGACTTCGCCAGCACCACGTTGCGGCCCTTGGGGCCGAGCGTGATCTTGACGGCGTCGGCCAGGGCGCCGATGCCCTCGCGCAGCGCACCGCGCGCCTCTTCGTCGAACAGCAGATCTTTGGCCATGACTTGCACCCCTACGTCGGCGGAGCGACCGCTCGCGCCCTTGTCCCTTGCGATTCTGGCTTGACTTAGCACTCTCTTGCCGGGAGTGCTAACGAGCAGTGTGCCCCATTGCGCGGGCGGATGCAAGCGCCGCAATGACGCCTGCGCTGCGCCCCGGCGTGCGGTCGCCGGGGCCGGTCAGGAGACGTGGTCGATCCAGGCGGCGCCGCGCCCCGGACGGAACGGTCCCGCGAGCAGGCGCGCCCGCGACAGCGGCCAGTAGCGCAGCCAGACGACGGCTTCGACCGCCGCCGGGTCGACCGGTCCGAAGTGGCGGCTGTCGGTGCTGAGCGCGGGGTGGTCGCCCAGCAGGGTGAGGCCGGCCTCCTCCTGCGCCGCGACGCGCTTGATGACGGTGATCTCGGGCGCGTCCGGGCGCCGCGCCACGACGATGGCGTCGGGCCGCACCAGCCGGCGGCGGACCCAGGACGTCAGGCGCAGGGCGTGGACGTAGTCGCCGTCGTGCAGGGTGGGGCGCATCGAGTCGCCCTCGACGACATAGGCGCGGCTGACGCGCAGGCTGGCCAGCGCGACCACCACACCGGCCGGCACGACGACGCCCAGGACGAGTTCCCGCAACCGCCCGATTTCCATTTCCGCTCCCCCGCCCGTATCATGCCCGACGCTTGACCAGCAGTCGCGTCCGGCGGGTTGCCCCGGCCGGGCCGTAGTGGTCGCGCCGAGCGCGACGCCATTCTGGAGGATTGTGATGCGGATGGACTGGACCGAGATCGGCCGCCGGCTGCGGCCCCGTCGCGTGGCCCACGCGCACTGCGACATTCCCTGCGGGATCTACGACCCGCACGCGGCGGAGATCGCCGCGGAGACCGTCGAGAAGATGGTCAGCCTGATCAACGAGTTGGGCCCCGACGACGATACCCCGGCCTGGCACAACTCGTTCACCCGCTACATCGCCGTCAAGGAGCAGCACGCGGAGTTGCTCAAGCGCGAGGTGCTGATCATCTGGGGCGACTACTTCAAGCCGCCTCACCTGGAGCGGTTCCCGCAGATCCACGAGACAGTCTGGAACCTGGTCAAGCTCGCCAGCGCGAACAAGGTGAGCGTCGACGCCGCGGCGGCGGCGGAGCTGCGCGTCAAGACCAAGGAGTTCGCCGACCTCTTCGGGGAGTCCAAGAAGTAGGGTCGCCGGAGGGCCCGCGGGGAACGCGGGTCCTCCGCTCGGTGGAAGTGCACGTGCGGGGCGGGCGCGCCGCGCCCGCCGGCCTGCGCGTCCGCAGCGGGGTCGTCGCTAGAAGCCGAAGTCGTCGTCCATGGGCAGGTCGTGGTCGTGACCGTGGCCGTGACCGTGCCCGTGGCCCATGTCGGGCATGCCGCCCATGCCGGGCATCCCGCCCATGCCGGGCATGCCGCCCATTCCGCCCATGTCCATGTCACCCATATCGCCCATGTCCATGTCGCCGAGGCCCTCGTCCAGGTCGAAGTCCGAGCCGACGCCCACGATGGCCGCGCCCCAAACGCGCGTCCCCATCGCATTGCAATCGGGGCACTTGGCCGGCGCGCCCGCCTTCGACATGGGGCGGTTGACCTCGAAACGGGTCGGGCATTTCGGGCACGTGAATTCGTAGGTGGGCATCGGGATCTCCTGCTGTTTCCTCGACGGAGTGCGCCGCCGCCGGGGCGAGTGTACCCACGCGGCGCGGCCAGCGGCGACACACGCCGTTCAGGCGGCGCCCGGCCCCCGCGCGACGTGCACCGCCAGCGCCGCTCCCTCGGACAGGGCATAGCCGCCGCTCGTGCCGAGCAGTTCGTTCGACAGGGCCCGCGACATCCCCCGCGACAGCGACGCATCGGCCAGCGGCCAGCGCAGGCCCTGGGTGCTGACGCGGACCGCAGCGCTGACGGGCAGCAGCGAGACGTAGTCGCCCGCGCGGCCCTCGAAGGTCACCGATGCGCGCCCGCCCGCCCGCAGCGCCGTCGCCTCGCTGTGCCCGTCCACGGCGGTGACCGGCAGCGAGCCCAGCGCGGGGTCGAAGAACGCCAGCAGGTTGCCCAGGCTGTGGTCCATCCGCTCGCCGCCGTGGGCGCCCAGCACGACGATCGATCTCGCCCCGCGCTCCACGGCCAGCCGCAGGGCGACCGCCCCGTCGGTCGTTTGCTGGGGCTCCGGGTGCGGCACGACCTCCGCGCCGGCTCGCTCGGCGGCCTCCCGCTGCGCCGCGGTGAGCGAGTCGAAGTCGCCGGTCAGCAGGTCGGGGCGCAGGCCGAGCGCGGCGAGCCGCCGCGCGCCGGAGTCGGCGGCGATGAACAGCGCAGCGTCCGCGATGCGCGCGCGCAGCAGCGGCGTGTCGGGGGTCGGCCCGCCCAGCGCCACGACGACGAGGCCCGCCATCTGCCCCTCCCCCCGATCGATCCGTGGCGGATCGTCGCCGGGATCGAAGAGGGCGCCCCCGGGGAGGCGCCCTCCGAATCGACTCCTGGCCGGCGGCCGTTCGGCCGGGCTACTTGGTCAGGATGTGCACCGTGCAGGCGCTGCCGAGCCCAATCACGTGGGCCATGCCGGCCTTGTAGTCCGGCACCTGACGGTCGCCCGCCTGGCCGCGCATCTGCCAGGTGATCTCGCAGAGGTTGGCGACGCCGGTCGCGCCCAGCGGGTGGCCCTTCGAGAGCAGCCCGCCGCTGGTGTTGACGGGGGTCCAGCGCTTGTCGCCCTGCGGGCCGGCGAGGTCGGTGAACTTCTCATCGACCCAGCGGCCGCCCTCGCCCTCCGGGGCCAGCATCAGATTCTCGTAGTGCAGCAACTCCGCCGTCGCGAAGCAGTCGTGCAACTCGACGCTGTTGATGTCCTCCGGCCCGAGGCCGGCCTGCTCGTAGGCCTGCTCCGCCGCGTTGCGGGTCATCGTGTTGATGTCCGGGAACGTGAGGTCGCGGGAGGTGTAGGGGTCGGTCGTGAGCGCGGAGGCCGCGATCTTGATCGGCTGCGACGTGTACTGCTTGATCTTGCTCTTGTTCATCAGGACCGTGGCGGCGGCGCCGTCGCCGGTCGGGCAGCACATGTAGAGCGTGTTCGGGTAGGCGACCGTGCGCGAGTTGAGCACGTCCTCGAGGCTGAGCCGCACGTGGTACTGGCTGAGCGGGTTGCCCATCGCGTGTTCGTGGTTCTTGACGGAGATCTGCGCGAACTGGGCCTGCGTGGTCCCGTACTTGCGCATGTGCTCCATGCCGGCCATGCCGAAGACGCCCGGCATCGTGCCGGTGCCCATCACGCCCTCGGTGATGTAGGCCGGGTCGCCCCCGCCGGTCCCGCCCAGGAGTCCCTTCTTGCCCATCTGCTCGACGCCGACCGCCAGGGCGACGTCGTACGCGCCCGAAGCGACCGCGAAGTACGCCTCGCGCAGCGCTGTGGCGCCGGTCGCGCAGGCGTTGGCGACGTTGTAGACCGGGATGCCCGTCATCCCGATCTCCTTGAGGATGTCCTGCCCCACCATGTTGGTGCGGTACAGGTTGCCCGCGGACATCATCTCGATGTCCTGGAGCTGCACGCCCGCGTCGTCGAGGGCGAGCTTGACCGCCTTGGCGCCGAGCGACGGCACCGTCTCCTCGGGGTAGCGGCCGAACTTGATCATGCCTACGCCGGCAACAAAGACGTCTTCCAT
>JAPOXB010000200.1 GCA_026707335.1 Chloroflexota bacterium | reverse complement strand
CCCACAGTCCCGCCTCGTCGCCGCCGGCGCCGGCGCGGATCTCGATCAGCACGTTCCGGTCGTCGTTGGGGTCCTTGGGCAGCAGCGCCCGCTTCGCCTCGTCCTCCAGCGCTGCCATCCGCTCGCGCAGCTCCTCCAGCTCCGCCCGCGCCATCTCCTCGAGTTCGGCGTCGCCGCTGCCCCGAGACACCTCCTCGGCCTGCGCGATCTCGTCCTGCGTCTTGTGGTAGCGCGCCAGCAGCCCAATCAGCGGCTCCAACTGCGACCGTTCCCGCGCCAGCGCCTGCAGTCGGACCGGGTCGGTCGCCACCGCGGGCGACGCCATCTCCTGCTCGACCGCATCGAAGCGGTCGCGCATTCGGGCGATCTGCCGCCACATCGGGGAGAGCGAAGCGTCACTCACGGCCCGTCGAGTATACGGACCGTTGCGCCTTGCCCCAGCCGGTCCCCCGCACCATCCCCGATGGGGTGGGGCTAGGACACCAACCCCGACAACTCCCCCACGACCTCCGCCAGCGCGACCTCACGCTGCTCGCTTCCCGACAAGTCCCGCACCTGCACGACGCCCGCGGCCAGTTCGCGCTCGCCGAGGATCAGCGCGACCCGCGCGCCGGTGCGATGGGCGTGCCGCAGTTGCGCCTTCAGCGAACGGCCCCCGAACGCCATCGTCGCGCTGACGCCGGCCGCCCGCAGCTCCGCCGCCAGCGACGTCGCGCGCGGGCCCGCCGCCTCGCCCAGGGCCACGACCAGCGCCGCCGGTCCGGCCTCCTCCTCCGGCGCGAGCTTCTGCGCCCGCAGGTCGTTCGCCATTCGTTCGATGCCCATGCCGAATCCGATGCCCGGCGTGGGCTTGCCGCCGATCGCCTCGATCAGCCCGTCGTAGCGACCGCCGGCAAGCAGCGTCACCTGCGACCCCGCCCGCGCCGGCACGATCTCGAACACCGTGTGCGTGTAGTAGTCGAGCCCGCGCACCAGGGTGGGTGCCTCGCGCACCGGGATGCCCAGCGCCGACAGATGCGCCCGCACCGCGTCGGCGAACTCGCGCGACTCCGGCCGCAGGTGATCGCCGATCAGCGGCGCTCCCTCCTGGAACGAGCGGCAGCACTCCTGCTTGCAGTCGAGCAGGCGCAGCGGTGCGCGATGGAAGCGGCCCCGGCAGTCGCCGCAGAGCGAGTCGAGTTGTGGCTCGAAGTGCGCCCGCAGCCGCGGTACGTAGGCCCGCCGGTCCTCGCCGTCGCCGATGCTGTTGAACAGCAGCGTCAGGTCGCGCAGGCCCAGCTCCTGCATGATCCGCCAGCCCACCGAGATGACCTCCGCGTCGAGCGCCGGGTCGCGGACGCCGATCGCCTCCAGCCCGAACTGCGTGTGCTGGCGGTAGCGCCCCGCCTGGGGACGCTCGTAACGGAAGATCGGCAGGACGTAGAACAGCTTCACCGGCTGCGGGGCGTTGGCCAGCCCATGCTCGACGTAGGCCCGGCACACCGACGCCGTCCCCTCGGGCCGCAGCGCCAGGCGCTCGCCGCCGCGGTCCTCGAAGATGTACATCTCCTTCTCGACGATGTCGGTACCGTCGCCCACGCCGCGCACGAACAGGTCGGCCTGCTCGAAGGTGGGCGGCTCGAAGGCGCGGTAGCCCGCGGCCGCGGCCGTCACCCGCGCCACCGACGCGATCCGCTCCCGCGCCGGCGCGTCGGCCGGCAGCACGTCGTGCGTCCCCCGCGGCGCCCGAAACTGCATCGCGTTCCTCCCGGGCCCGGCGGCCCCGTCCCATCGTACGAACGGGCCCCCGCCGGTGGAAGCGCCGCCGGCCCGCCTTCGCCCCGCCCCCGCCGGTCTCCCCTCTCCGTCGCCCGGATGGAGAGGAGGTTAGGGAGTGAGGTCCCGCCGCATCGGCTCCCGGTAGCTGGCGGCGTGAGGCCGGGCACGATGTGATGCGGTCACCGCCCCTACTGCTTCGCCGGTAGGGTCGAGGCCGCCCTCGTGGCGGTCTCTGTCTGTCCGACGGAGTGATGCCAGGCCGACGCACGATGCTCGACCATTGACGATGCGAAATCGGGCGCGCTAGGATTCGGGTACCCTCCCTATCGCTTCGCCGGTAGGGTCGAGGCCGCCCTCGTGGCGGTCTCTGTCTGTCCGACGGGGTGATGCCAGCCCCGCGCACGCCACCGGACTATTGACGGACCGAGACCGGTCACGCTAGGATCGGGATACCCCCCCTATCTCTTCGGCGGTAGGGTCGAGACCGCCCTCGTGGCGGTCTCTGTCTGTCTGGCGAGGCAGCGCTTGATCACCAACGTCTACGTCGACGGCTTCAATCTCTATTACCGCGCCCTCAAGGACGGTCCCTTCCGCTGGCTCGACCTGCGCAAGCTGGCAGAGACCCTCTTCCCCCAAGATGACGTTCACCGCGTCCACTACTTCACCGCCCGCCTCCATACACGCCCGGACCGTCCCGGTCAGCGCCAGCGACAGCAGGCCTACCTGAGATCGCTGGCCACGCTTCCCGGAGTGGAACTCCACTACGGATTATTCCGGTCCGGCGTCAAGCGCCGCCGCTTGGCGAAGCCGGTTCCGGGCTTCCCTGCCCATGTCCTAGTCATAGATTCCGAGGAGAAGGGAACGGACGTGAACTTGGCCACTCGCCTCCTCGTGGACGGCTTCAACGGGGAATACGAGCAGGCCGCCGTCGTCTCGAACGACGCCGATTTCGCCGGCGCCATGCGCTACGTGCGCGACGGGCTCGGCCTGCGCGTCACCCTGGTCAACCCAGACCCGGCGAACGCCAGCCCCCGGGAACTGTCCGACGCCGCCACCTACGTGAAGCGGCTCTGGAAGAGCCACCTGCGGCGCAGCCAGTTGGGGATTATATGCGTGAGTACCCCGCCTTGATTGCGGCGGGGGGAGCGGCTAG
>JAPOXB010000152.1 GCA_026707335.1 Chloroflexota bacterium | reverse complement strand
AGCAGGTCGTGGCGGACCACGACGGGGAGTTCGTCGCCATCGACGTGGAAAGCGGGAAATGGGCCGTCGCCGGCAGCGAGCGCGCCGCGGCGCAAGGGCTCCGGGTCCAGCAGCCGGATGCGATCAACGTCTGGCTGCTCCGCGTCGGGTACCGGGCGGTCGCCAGCATCGGCGGCGGCGCCCCGCGGAGAACCGGGTGATCGAGGGCGCGGTCAACGCAGCCCACGAGGCCGTCGTCGGACTGCTTGTCCAGGGACCGTCGGGCCGGACCCGGGACGTGCGCGCCGTCGTGGACACCGGTTTCAGCCGCTTCCTCACCTTGCCACCGGCGATGGTGACGGAGTTGGGGTTGGCCTTCACCGGTATCGACCGGGTCTTTCTGGCCGACGGCAGCGAAGTCAATCTTCATGTCTACGACGTGACGGTGCTGTGGGACGGCCAGCCGAGGGATGTCGTCGCCTATGTGGCGGACGCCACGCCGCTCGTGGGCATGGCGCTGCTCGACGGCCACCGCCTGTGCGTGGATGTCGAGGACGGCGGCCGCGTCGTCGTTGAGGCGACCGAGTGACGGGCTGCCCGCTGCCGTAGACTCCCCACCGGGCCCATCGGTTCCAAGTCGGAGCAGACGGCTCATCACCGTCCGGTCCCAGGTTCGAATCGTGGCGGGGGCGCCAAGATTCCCCCGCGCGGGCGCGACAACGCCTCGCCTCGACGGGCCGCGGCGGGCGCCGGGCGCTGCGCACTACGTGGGCCGGGGCGCCCGCCCGGCGCGGAGCCGGAGGCCCGGCGGCCCCCAATGCGCGATCCAGTCTCGATCCGCCCTTGAGTCGCGGGCCAAAGACTGCTAGATAAGAGTACGCAACGAGTCATCCCGCAGGCGGGTCGGGTAGGCGCGCACCGGGGCAGGATTACCGAGGAGGATCCCATGCTTGATCTCTTGCAGCGCGGCTATCGGGGACGCGCCTTCGTGACGGTCGTGTTGGTGATGGTGCTCGCCGCCTTCGCCTTCGCGGCGTGCGGCGGTGACGACGATGAGGCCGACACCCAGGCGCGCGGCGACACGCTGGCCACGGTGATCGACCGCGGCGAGCTGAAGTGCGGCGTGAAGCAGACCCAGCCGCTGTTCGGCTTCCGCGAGGCCGACGGCTCCGTGGTCGGCTTCGATGTCGACTTCTGCCGGGCCATCGCCGCGGCCGTGCTCGGCGACGCCGACGCGGTGGAGTTGGTCGACGCGTCGGACGCGTCCACCCGCTTCGAGTTGCTCGCGGACGGTGAGATCGACGTGCTGATCCGCACGACGACGATCACCGCCTCGCGCGACCGCGAGCTCAACGTGGACTTCGCGCAGACCACCTTCTACACGGGGCAGGGCTTCGCGGTGCACGCGGGCTCGGGGATCAACTCGACGGCCGACATGGACGGCACGACGATCTGCGTGCAGTCGGGCACGACCACCGAGCAGAACCTGGCCGACCACTTCCGCGACATCGGCGCGAGCTTCACGCCGGTCGGCGGTGGCGACCAGGAGACGCAGGACGCCTTCATCGCCGGCCGCTGCGACGTGTGGACGGCCGACCAGAGCAACCTCGCCTCGCGCATCGGCGTGCTCTCGAACGCCAGCGACTTCGTCATCCTGGGCCAGCTCATCTCCAAGGAGCCGCTGGCGCCGGGCGTCCGCGACTACGACAGTGAGTGGAAAGACGTCGTCAACTGGGTCGTTCACGGCCTGATCGCAGCCGAGGAGTTGGGCATCACGCGGAGCAGCGTGTCCGGCCTGGCGGCGAACCCGCCGAACACGACCATCGCGCGGCTGCTGGGCGTCTCCTACGAGGGCGGCCCCGTCAGCACGCTGGGCTTCGACACGGTCGACGCGCAGTTCATCCAGCGGGCGATCGCCGCCGTGGGGAACTACGGCGAGATCTACGCCAACACGGTGGGTGACGCGGTCCCGCGGGCCTGCTCGCTCAACGCCCTCGCCAGCGAGGACAAGAGCAATTGCCCGCCCGGCACCGGCGGCATTCAGTACGCGCTGCCGTACCGCTAGGCCGGGCTGAGCCCGGACGCACTCGCGGAGGGGTCGCCCCGTTCGGGACGGCCCCTCCCGCGTGTCTGACACTCGCTATGCTGCCGGGGTGGCCGACACCCCGGCAATGAGGCGCTGACCATGGCCGTCGACGCCCGTCCCACCAGCAGTGCCGTGCCGCTCTTCTACCGGCGCGGCTTCCGGCGACTGTTGACGCAGGGCGTGTACGTCGCCGCGACGGCGCTCGTGCTGGGCTATGTGCTCGCGGCGCTGGACCTGCGCGACTTCGGCTTCACCTTCCTCAACGACCCGGCCGGCTTCGCCGTCGGCAGCCAATGGCTGATCGACGTCGACGGGGTCACCAACTCCCGCATCACCATGTACCTGGTCGGCGTGTGGGCGACGATCCGCGCCGTGCTCGTCGCCATCCTGCTGGCCACGATCCTCGGCGTCATCGTCGGCGTCGCGCGGCTGTCCACGAACTGGCTCGTCGCCCGCATGGCGATGCTCTTCGTCGAGGTATTCCGCAACACGCCGCTGCTCGTCCAGGTGGTGCTGTGGTACGCCATCCTGCTGGTCGGCGCGCCGCAGATCGAGAACGTCATCAACATCGGCGACTCGTTCTTCATTTCGGGGCGCGGCGTCGCGATCCCCTGGCCGGTGCCCAGCGCCGGCCTGTGGGGCGCGCCCGACTGGTTCGTGGGCGTGTGGGTAGCCGTCCTGCTCGTCATGGGGTGGGCCGCGTTCCGCCTGCGCGCGCGGCGCCAGCAGCGGGAACGCGAGACGGGGCAACCGCTCAACGCCAACCGCCGGGCGTTCACGCTCTTCGCGGGCGGGGCGCTGATCTCCTTCCTCGTGCTGGGCGCGCCGGTGAGCATGGACCGGCCGACCATCGACGGCACGAACTACGCCGAGGGCATGATCATGCGGCCGGAGTTCTTCGCG
>JAPOXB010000037.1 GCA_026707335.1 Chloroflexota bacterium | reverse complement strand
GAGACGCTGTACTACACGCCCGACTGGGGCGGCGACCTCCAGGAAGACCTGGTGCTGACCACGGCGCAGATGCTGACCGAGGGCGGCATCCGGATCACCCCCGTCTCGCTCCCCGCAACCGAGTACTTCACCGACGCCTACTCCCGCGGCGGTCCGACGGGCACCGCGCCGGTGGCGCTCTACTGGTTCTGGGCGAACTACATGGCCGACCCCAGCGTGATGTGGACCTGCTGCACCAACTTCGAGGGCTTCTTCACCATGGCGATCCACGGTGACCCGGTCCTCGACGAGATCTACGCGCAGGTCAAGATCGAGCGCGATCCCCAGGTGCGCAATGAGCTCACCTCGGAGTTGTTCCTGCGGCACAAGCGGGGCGCCTGGTTCATCAACGTCATCGAGCCGCCGGACGGCGTGCTCACCCGTGGGGACGTCAACTGGCCGGTGGGCGGGCCCTTCGGCTCGCTCGGCTTCCTCAACACGTACTCCATCCAGAAGCGCAAGGCCACCTAAGGCCCCGCCTTCCGGTGGATCGATCGGCCCCCGGCGGCCGCCATGCCCATGGCGGTCGCCGGGGGCCGTTGCGTGTGCCGCTCAGTCGCCGGCGGCCTGCAGCCGGCCGACGATCTCCTCGACATCGCTGAGTCCGTCGGCGACGTCCTCCACAGCCATCCAACCCTCGTAGAAGTTCTGGTGCAGGGTGCCGGCCGAGCGGAAGAGGGTCTTCAGTTGCGGCACGGACGTTTCGTCCGCGAGACGGTCGACGGCACGGTATAGATCGCGATGGGAACTGTGCGGCCAGCCGCGCGTGTCGGCGACGGCCTTGACCATCTGCGCGGCGGCGCCCCACCCCTTCTCCGAGGCCTGCAGCAGGTCGTCCTCGGCGAGGTGGACGCGAGCCTTCGTAAGGAACTCGTTCGCGGTGTTGGTGTAGTAGTCGGACCGGGCTGTCAAGAGAGGTGAGACTCCAGCGCCGCCGCGAACTGCTCGACATCATCGATTCCGCCGGCCACGAACGACTCGGTCATCCAATCTTCGTGGGAGTTCTGCTCGAGGGAGTTGGCCGAGAGGAAGAGAGGCCTGAGATCCTGGTCGGGCAGCTCCTTCGCCAGACGTCTGACGGCGCGGTACAGGTCGCCGCGGTCGGCGTGATCCCAGCCGCGGTCCTCGGCGATGGCCGTCACCATCTGCGCGGCCGCGCCCCAGCCCTTCGCCGACGCCTGCATCAGGTCGCCCTCGGCGAGGGAGGCTCGAGCCGCGGCGAGCAACTCGTTCGCGGTGTCGGTGGGATGATCGGCGTGGGTGGTCATAGGGCAATCATAGCCTGCCGACGGCGTGGCGCGGCGTGACTCGACCCTAGCCCGCGACGATCTTCACCGCGCGCGGCTCGCCCGAGAGGTCGCTCAGCACATCGACCTGCGCCGGCCCCAGCAGCCGCCGCGCCGCCGCCGACACCTCTCGCGCCAGCCCTGGATCGATCTCCAGCACCGCGATGCCGCCCGGCGCGAGCCGCGTCCCGAGCTGCGTTACCAGCCGCAGGATCAGTTCCACCCCCGTCGTGCCCGGCGTGACCGCCGCCCGCGGCTCGTAGCGGCGGATCTCCGGCGCCAGCCCCGCGACGGCCGCCTCCGGCACGTAGGGCAGATTCGCTACGACGCACTCCAACGGCCCGCGCAGCGGGGTCAGCAGGTCGCCCTGCAGCCAGTCGTGACGGCGGCGGGGCGTCAGGCGGCGTGCGTTGTGCCGCGCCACGCGCAGCGCCGCCGCCGAGACGTCGATGCCCAGCAGCCGGGCGTCGCGCCGGCCGCGCAGGATGGCCAGTCCAATCGCGCCCGAGCCCGTCCCCACGTCGACCACGCGCGCCCGGCGCACCCGCTGGTCGCGCAGGTGCGTCAGCGCCGTCTCCACCAGCAACTCGCTCTCGGGCCGCGGGATCAGCACGTCGGGCGTGACGTGGATGTCGAGCTTGTAGAACTCCCGGCGCCCCGTGATGTAGGCCACCGGCTCGCGCTGCAACCGCCGCTCGATGGCCGCCTCGAAGGCCGCCTCCTGCTCTGGCGTCAGCACGTCCTCCAGGTAGGCGTAGAAGCGCGCCCGCGAGCGATCGCTGACGTGGCGCAGCAGCACCTCCGCCTCGAAGCGCGCGTCGTCGATGCCGGCCTCCTGCAGCCGCGCCGTCGCCGCCATCCAGATGTCGCGCATCGCCGCGCCGCTCATCCCGCCGCCTCCCGCGACACCGCCTCCAGCGCCTTCGCCTCCTCCGCCGTCGCCACCGCGTCGATCAGCCCGTCGATCTCCCCCTCCATCACGACCTGCAGGTTGTGCATCGTCAGACCGATGCGATGGTCGGTCACGCGGTTCTCGGGGAAGTTGTAGGTGCGGATCTTCTCCGAGCGGTCGCCCGTGCCCACCTGCGACCGCCGCCGGTCGGAGCGCTCCTGCTCGGCCTCCCGCAGTTGCATGTCGTAGAGCCGCGCCCGCAGCACGCGCATCGCCTTGAGCCGGTTTTTGAGCTGCGACCGCTCGTCCGAGCAGGTCACCACGATGCCGGTCGGCTCGTGCGTGAGCCGGACGCCCGTCTCGACTTTGTTCACGTTCTGACCGCCCGCCCCGCCCGAGTGGAAGCGGTCCATGCGCACGTCCGACTCGGCGATCTCGACGTCCACCTCCTGGGCCTCGGGCAGCACCGCCACCGTCGCCGTCGAGGTGTGGATGCGGCCCTGCGCCTCCGTCTCGGGCACGCGCTGCACGCGGTGCACGCCGCTCTCGTACTTGAACCGCGAGAAGGCCCCCTCGCCCGTCACCTGCAGGATGACCTCCTTCACGGCGCCGCCGGGCTTGGCGTTGGCGCTCACGATCTCCGGTGTCCAGCGGCGCCCCTCGGCGTAGCGCGTGTAGGAGCGCAGCAGGTCGCCGGCCCACAGTCCCGCCTCGTCGCCGCCGGCGCCGGCGCGGATCTCGATCAGCACGTT
>JAPOXB010000231.1 GCA_026707335.1 Chloroflexota bacterium | reverse complement strand
TCCGGCCGCGTGGTGACGTACATCCGCTCATGCACGACGCCCTTCCACACGGCGCTGACCTCGAACTCGACCGTCGTCCGGTCCTCTGCGGAGTACGGCACTTTGCCGGGGTCGAATGCGCCTTCGATCGAGACGACTCTGCCGACGAAGACCGCGGCGGACGTCTCCAGCGCTTCGATAGGCGAGCCGGGCTCGGCGCAACTGCACGCGTATGCCTGGCCCGTGTTCCCAAGGACCCAGAGGACACCCACCAGCAGCGCGATGCTCGCGACACGCATGAGCACGACGGCCGATCCCAGACGCCGGCGCTTGGCAGCCGTTGCCCCCATCAGCATCCCTCTCTTCGCCCGCCCTTGGCGCGAGCCCGCTGAGGGCGCCATGGTCACTCCACAGGCGGCCGAGCGTCGTGCGCTGAGGCGGTCCATCACATGCGTGACGCCGCCCCTGGCTGTCGGGTTCCCATCGCCACCTTGATGGCCCCGAAGTCGCCGCGATGATCTTCGGAGGGGCCGGCGGGCCGCTTCTAGATCCAGTGCCGCCGCCGCTGGAACGGATAGCCCGGCAGCGCGATCCGCCGCCGCGACTCGCCCGCGAACAGCCCCGCGAAGGCGATGTCGAGCCCGGCCTCGTAGGCGCCGGCGACCGCCCCCGCGAACCCGCAGTCCGACGCCGGGGCGCCGCCATCGTCCGGCGGACGCAGCCCGGCGCGCAGCACGACCGGCGCCGCGCCGGGCCAGGCCGCGCCGATCGCCGATCCGAACCCATCGCCGGGACCGATGTCCACCACCGCGTCGATCCCGCGCTGGGACAGCCGCGCCGCGCACGCCGAGAGGGCGGCGGGGTCATCGTCCTGCAGCAGCCGGTCGCCGGCGAGGGCGTCGGCCGACTCCAGCAGCTCCCCGCTGGCGCCGTCGACGATCGGGACGGACGGCGCGGCGACCGCGACACCGCGAAGCGCCGCCTCCAGGCCGTCGCTCCCGCCGGATCCGAAGGCCGCGGCGAGCCACAGGCCATCCTCCAGCGAGACGACGCCGGCCGCCTGCGCCGCCGCGAGCCCGGCCGAACCGCTCCCGACGACCGCGGCCGGCCGGACGCCGACGCTCGCCCACAGCGCGGTCTGCGCGCAAGCGAGCGCGTAGCCGGCGGGCGCCGCCCAGGCGGGATCGCACAGGTCCTCGTCGAGCCCCGCCTGCCCGAACATCACCTCCAGCAGCGACTCTCCCCGCTCCCCGCGGATCAGCGCGTCGCAGCGCTCCAGCACGGCCCGCGCCACCGGCTCGCTCGCGTAGAGCTCGGCGCCCATGCCCGGCCATGGGTCGATCCCGCCGCCGTACGCGAACGCGACCCGGGTGGCCGCGGCGGGCGGGGGATCGTCGGGGGCGGCGTCGCGGTCGGCCAGCGCGCGCAGCCGCTGCCGCAGTTCCGCGGCGTCGCGGAACGGCAGGCCGGCCCGGTGGTCGAAGTGGCCGCGGCCGACGCCGGCGGTCCAAGCCAGGTCCGACAGCCGCCCGTCGCAGGCGGCGCCGTCCTCGCCGTCGAGCCAGGCGAGATATCGCCCGGCCAAGTCGCGCAACGCGGGCGCCGACCTCCCCGAGAGCGGCAGCAGGCGCGCCGTGCGCTCGCCCCACTCCTCCGCGGGCGCCGGCAGTTCGGCCGCCGCATCCGACGTAGACAGCGGGACCGAGCGCGGCTCGCCGGCCGGAGGGCCCGCCGACCGGCCGTCGGCGGGGGCGTAGCCCTCGACCAGGACGTGGGCGTTCGCGCCCGAGAGCCCGAATGCGTTGACGCCGGCCACCCGCGGGCGATCGCCGTCGCTGGGCCAGTCGGTCGGTTCCGCCGCCACCCGCAACGGCAGGTCGCCCCACTCGACGTGGGGGTTCGGCTCGTCGTAGTGGAGGTGCTTGGGGATCACGCCCTGGTTCATCGCCAGCAGCGTCTTGATCAGGGCCGCCATGCCCGCCGCCGACTCGGTATGCCCGATGTTCGACTTGACCGACCCGACGATCAGGGGCCGCTGGGGGTCGCGCCCCGGGCCGTAGACGGCCGCCGCTGCCTGCAACTCGATCGGGTCGCCGAGTTGGGAGCCGGTCGCGTGCGCCTCCAGATAGTCGACATCCTCCGGGCGGATGCCGGCCTGGGCGAGGGCGTCGGCCATGACCCGCTCCTGGGCCGGCCCGTTGGGCACGGTCAGGGCGGCGCTGGCGCCGTTCTGGTTGACCGCCGATCCCCGGATCACGCCCCAGATGCGGTCGCCGTCGGCCTCGGCGTCGCGCAGCCGCTTGAGCGCGACCATGCCGCAGCCTTCGCCGCGCACGTAGCCGTCGGCGGCCGCGTCGAAGGGGCGGCACTGCCCCGTCGGCGAGAGCATCCCCAGGTCCATCATGAAGCGCGAAACCGACGGCGAGAGCACCACGTTGACTCCCCCCGCCAGCGCGAGGTCGACCTCGCCGCGCCCGAGGGCGACGGCGGCCTGGTGAACCGCGGCCAGCGAGGACGCGCAGGCCAGGTCGATGGGCAGCGCCGGGCCTTCCAGCCCCAGCACGAAGGCGACCCGCCCGACGGTCACGCTGCCGGTCGTGCCGAGGTAGCTCTGGTCGGTATGACTCGCCTCGATCAGGTCGCGGTATTCGCTGCCGCCGAGGCCCGCGTAGACGCCCGTGCGGCTGCCGCGCAGCCCGGCCGGGTCGAGGCCGGCGTCCTCGAGCGCCTCCCAACTGGTCTCGAGCATCATCCGCTGGCGAGGGTCCATCGTGCGCGCCTCGATCGGCGCGATGCGGAAGAAGCGCGAGTCGAACATATCGATCTCGTCGATGAACGCGCCCCGCCGCTGATCGACGCCCTCGGCGTCGGGCGCGCCGACGGCGCCGTTCCACGCGCCGCCATCGCGGCGGCCGTCCGTGACCGCGTCGCGGCCCGCCGCCAGCAGATCCCAGAACGCCGCCAGGTCGGGCGCGCCGGGGAAGCGGCAGGCCATGCCCACGACCGCGATGCCGTCGTCGTCGCTCGCC
>JAPOXB010000256.1:1280-3100 GCA_026707335.1 Chloroflexota bacterium | reverse complement strand
ACAAGGCTTCGCAGCAGCCGGGAGCGCTCCGACCGGCCACGGACCGAGCCCATCACCTGACTTCGACGGTTTTCGCTTGACTGCCGAACCGGGCGCCTTTCAAGCCGTTGAATGAACGCGATTTTTTTCGTCGCCGCCCGAAAGCGCCGTTGTAGTGCCTAGAGGCCGCATTTCATTGACAGATCCCCCGCAGCCCCCTATCGTCCCGCCATGTTCGTTCGCGTCAAGACATCCCGGAACTCTCCGAGGAAGTCGGTCCAGATCGTCGAGTCCGTCCGCGAGGGCAAGAAGGTCCGCCAGCGCATCGTCCGCCATGTCGGCGTCGCCATGGACGCGGAGGAGGAAGGCACGCTCAGGCAGCTTGCCGAGCACATCAAGTCCAGGATGCTGCACAAGCGCCGCCCGGGCCTTCTCCCGCCCGAACAGGTGGCGGAGACCGCCATCGAGGCGGGCCGCCGCCGCGGCACGGGCGGGCCGCTCCCGGTCGAGGACCTGAGCCGCCTGCGCGAGGAGCACCGGGTCATCAGCGGGATTCACGAGGTCTATGGCCGCATCTACCGGGACCTCGGCCTCGACCTGGTGCTTCCTGCGGGCCGCCAGCGGATGTCGAACCGGGTCCTGTACCACACGGTGATGGCCCGGATCGCCAATCCGGACAGCAAGCGGGCCAGCGTCCGGCGGCTGGAGAGGGACTTCGGCGTTCACGTGCCGCTGGAGAAGGTCTACCGGATGATGGACCGGCTCGACGACGCGGCCATCGCCGGGATGCGGGAGAGGGTCGGCGCGCACACCCGCTCGCTGTTTCCCGAGCCGATCGACCTGGTCCTGTTCGACTGCACGACGCTGTTCTTCGAGTCCACCTGCGAGGACACGCTGCGGGCCTACGGCTACAGCAAGGACGGCAAGCACGGCGAGGTCCAGGTTCTTCTGGCGCTGGCGGTGACGCGCGGCGGCCTGCCGCTGGGCTACGAGGTCTTCCCGGGCAACAGCTGGGAGGGGGACAGCTTCATCCCGACGCTGCGCACGATGCATCCCGGGACGGCCCGGGCGGTGATCGTCGCCGACGCGGGCATGTTCGGCAAGGACAACCTGGCCGGCCTCGAGGCGCTGGGCTGCCGGTTCGTTGTCGGCGCCCGGCTGCGCAACCTGCCGAAGGCCCTGACCGGGCGCGTCCTCGACGTCTCCCGCTACCGCAGCGTTCCCGGCAGCGACCTGAAGGTCGGCGTCTTCCGTCACGGCGGCCGCCGCCTGGTGGTGTCATGGAGCGCGAAGCGCGCCCGCAAGGACGCCCACGACCGGCGCAGCGCGGTGGCGAAGCTGATCCGGCGCCTCGGGAAGAGCGGGACGCCGAAGCAGCTGCTCGGCAAGAGCGGATATCACCGCTATGTCCGGGTCGTCGGCGAGGCCAGCCTGGAGGTCGACGAGGAGAAGGTCCATGCCGCCGAGCGCTGGGACGGCCTGCACGGCGTCGTCACCAATCTCGGGGGCGTCGGCGTGCGGGAGCTCTTCGACCGGTACCGCCAGCTCTGGCAGGTCGAGGAGAGTTTCAGGATCACCAAGCACGACCTGCGGGTGCGGCCGGTGTTCCACTGGACCGACCGGCGCATCCGCGCCCATCTGGCGATCGCCTTCATGGCCTATGCCTGCGTGCGCCATCTCGCCCGGCGGGTGGCGCTCCAGAAACGGCCCATGTCGCCGCGGGTCATTCGCGAGGCGCTCAACGACCGGCAGTGCTCGGTGCTGCACGACCCGGAGACCGGCAAGCGCTACGTCATTCCCTCGCGCCCGAGCGCGGAGGCGAAGGACATCTACGCCACGCC
>JAPOXB010000256.1:0-1270 GCA_026707335.1 Chloroflexota bacterium | reverse complement strand
GTCGTCTCGGACGGCCCGTACGAGCTGACCGCGCGCGGCACGGAGACGAAATCCGCCCGGGCCTGAGGCGCCAGCCGCCGCACCCGACGCCAAATGTAGTGCCTAATCCGGCATGTGAATCGTTCGCAATCAATGCGTTACGCAAAAAAACCGTCGAAGTCAGGAATTGCATGCCCGTTTCGCCGATTCCCGCGGGCGCGGCCCTTTGCAAGGGCCGGGCAATCCTCGCCGGCCGTGACAGACAGGCAGGAGCGTCGCTCAGGACCGCGGCATGCATCGTGGTGGCGAAGCCCGGAGCGGCGTCAGCGACGCGCCTGGCCGATTGCACTCACGCCGATGGCGGCGAGGATGACCAGTCCCGTGGTCAGGTCACGGAAGAAGGGATCCGCATTCAGGATGTTGAAGCCGTTGTTGATGAGCGCAAGCAGGAAGACTCCGGCCAGCGAGCGCCAGACGGCGCCCTGTCCGCCATAGATGCTGGTGCCACCGAGAATCACTGCCGCAATGGCCTGCAGCTCCATCCCCTGGCCCGCGGAGGCCTGGCCCAAGGCCACGCGGCTCGTCGTGATGATCGAGGCGAGACCCGCGGCAAGTCCTGCGAGCGCAAAGGTGGCAATCTTGATCCGGTCGGTGCGAATGCCGGAGAGGATCGCGGCCTCTTCGTTGCCGCCCACGGAGAAAATGCGGCGGCCAAAGGTGGTGCGGGTAAGCAGGAAGGTGAGAATCAGGGCGAAGGTCACCATGATCCAGATCGAGTTGAACACGCCAAGGAACTTCCCTCGGCCGAGCCAAATGTACGAGTCGATGCGTACCGAGATCAGGCGCCCGTCGGAGATGACGATGGCGACGCCCTTGAAGATCAGGCTGGTTGCGATGGTGGCGAGGAAAGAGTGCACGTTGAGCCGGGTAATCACCATGCCGTTGACCATGCCGAGGCCCAGTCCGATCAGCGGTGCGAGAAGGAGCCCGAGATAAGGATCGACATGCAGCGCGATCCAGGCGGACGTGACTGAACCCACGGCAAAGATCGCGCCGACCGAGAGGTCGAATCCACCCACGATTATCACCAGTGTCATGGCCGAAGCCATGATCGCCAGCGGGGCGTTCTGGTTCAGGATGTTGAGGAGGTTGCGCACGGTCAGAAAGCTGTCGGACAGGACAGAAAGCGTGACCATGAGCGCGAAGATGAGGATGAGAACCGCGTAGGTCTGAAAGAACCTGAACATCTGCGCGCGGGTCATGCCGGGACTGCCTCAAGGCCTGACTTCGA
>JAPOXB010000263.1 GCA_026707335.1 Chloroflexota bacterium | reverse complement strand
GCCAAGAAGCGGGCGGCGAAGCGGGCGGGAAAGACCCGCAAGAAGGAGAGCCGCCAGCCCGAGCGCAAGCCGAAGACCGACGTCGAGATGCCGCCGGGCCTGCGCCTGCGCGTCGAGCAGCAGGAGGTCGTGGAGGAGGAGTAGGGGGAACCTTCGCGCCGCGGTCGTCGTTACCGGAGATGAGATGCCCGATCGCAGGCGCTTCGCCATCGTTGTGACGCCGCTGCTCGTGCTGTTCGCCGTGGCCGCGGCGGTCCTGGGGCCGTCCGGCGCGGCGGCGCAGGGCGCGGAGCCCGCGCCCGTCTGCTTCGAGATCACGGTGGGATGGCGGATCTGCGCGACCCCGGCCGCGCCACCCCCGCCGCCGCCCTGTCGCACCGTTGCCTGCATCGAGCCGGCCCTCGGCGCCTTCGAGCGGCGCACCTTCGCCACGGGCGCGCACATCGACTGGACGCACGGAATGTTCGTTCTCGATCCGGAAACCGGAGAGACGGAGGGCTACAGGCTCTCGGTGGTGGCGGACAACGGCGTCTCCCTCTACGAGTCCCTTCCCGGCGGTTGGATCCGCAGCGGGGCCGACATCGGTACGGAATGGTTCCGTTTGCTGCTCCACCGCGCAACGGACCAGGCATGGCGCTGGCCGGCAGGTTGGCCCTCGCTGCTCGCGACATCGAGCGAACACCTCCTGTTCGAGGAACGAGGACGATTCGGCGCGACGCATGCGGAGCAAATCCGCGGGCGCTTCACGATCGTGAACCGCGCGATGGAAGCGGTCGGCCACTTCTCCATCGACGGCGACTGCGACCAGCCCAGCCGCCAGCCGTGGGGCTGCGGGCCGAGTGCCGTTTTCTCGCCCGACGGGCGGACCATCGCGCTGAGTGCGGGGGATACGGTCTATCTCGTCCCGGTGGCGACGGCGCAGCCCGCCGTCCTGTTCAAAGCCGAAGCCACCGACGATCTAGCGGGAGTATGGCTCGACTGGAGGTACGAGGGTCCCCACATCCGCATCATTGCGACATATGAGACCGCAGCCGGCGACAGGCGTCGCGAGCAACACGACTTCAGGTGGATGGGCGCGCCGCCGCCTGGCGCGGCGTGTCAGGAACCCCTCGGTCCGCGCTACTACCGCGACAGCGCGGGGGTCTCCCCGGACGGACGCTATGTGGCTTGGCTCGTCGGCGGCCATGTCGCCGCGAAAAACGCCGGCGTGACGCTTCGTGCGGATCCGTGGCCGTCGGTCGTTATCGCCGACGCGGCGACCTGCGCCCCGCTCTTCCGGGTGCGATCGGCGCACACGTACGAACTCGTCTGGGAGGCCGCCTGGCTGCCGTCCAGTGACGGGTTCGTCATCGGCGTGCACGACGGCTACATGCTCCTGCAGCTCCGTCCCACTCCCGCTCTCGTCCGCCTGCCGGGCCGGGGCGCCAGACTCGCCAATCCCGCAGGCGGGGGCGGTGGGGGTGGTGCCACGAACCACCGGGCCGGCCCCGAACCGGCTCCCACGGGCGACGGCCGGTACTTCGGTTACGGGCCCAACGTCTACGACGCGCGGGAGGACCGCTGGCTGGGCCCCGCCTTCGTCGGCGATGGCCGGTTTGGGTGGGGAGATGCCCACCGTGACCGCTGGTTCACGATCACCCCGTACTGGGGAGAAGGACACTACACATGGCTCCAACTCCCGCCCGTGATCGAGTTCCCGCCGTTCGGCGACGTGATCGCCTTCCGCGTGGCCGGGACCGGCAGTTGCCTCCGGCTCCGTGCGGCGCCCGGGTTGGCCGGTGAGATCAACAACTGCCTCCCCGACGGCGCACGACTTGTGCTGACGGAGCCCACCGATCCGCCTCTCCCCAGCGGTCCCGCTCAACCCCACCCCGCGGTAGTGTGGACGTACCCAGAGGACGGTCCGCGAATGACGTGGGTGCATGTTCGCACCGAGGACGGCGCCGAGGGCTGGGTCAGCCACGATTACCTCGACCACGACATCGCCCACCGGCGCACGTTCGACCCCACGGGCGCGGTCGGCGAGCCGGGCCGCTACGCCTTCCTGGATGACGCGGGCGACGTCGTCACGACCTATGAGGGCCTGCGCGACGGCACGGCCACGGGCCTGCGCATCCACACGTCGGATGCGTACGGACAGTCGCAGGCCGGCGTCTACGACGCGGTGGCGGTGGGGGACCTCTTCGAGTGGCGGGAGGCCGACGATTGCTTCGTCCGCTACACGGTGACGGAGGTGAAGACGGACCCGGACGCGACGTCGCCGCACAAGGAATTCGCGATCGAGTGGATGACCTACGCCTTCACGGGCTGCAGCGGCGCGATCTCCTCGACCGCCACGGCCAGCTTCGCCTGGGGCCCGCTGCCGGACCTGGGCGGGCCGAGCCTCACCGCTCCCATTCTCCACGGCCCGTTCCAGATCGTGCCTGAGGACTGGACCGGGGAGCGGGTGCCCTGGGAGCAGCACGATCCGCCCGCGTACAACCGTGATGACGAGCGCTCGACCTCGGATCTGGCGGTGGCGCGTACGTTCCCATATTGGCGTGAACCGGCCCTGCCCGATCATTGGGTTCTGTCATACGTAAGCATGGAAGCGGAGGATCTCCCGTACGGATACGTTTCCGTTTGGTATGAGGAACCCGGCAGGGCGTCCGGAAGCCTGGAGGTCATGGGGGGCTTCTTGTGGGGTCGGAACGGCACCCGTGAGGCGCACGTTACTGACCCGAATGTGGTTCCGAGCGTCTCTGAGACGCGGGTGATCGCCGGTCGCCCCGCGCGGATTGTCTACTTCACCGCTGACGCATACAGACCAGCCGGCATCATTGTCTACGACCCGGCGACGGAAGCCGCGTACCAGATCTGGACAGGCAATAAAGCCTTCACCGGAGAGAACCTGGATACCCTGATCGATCTCGCCCGCAGCCTCTTCGAGCCCCCCAACGCGCCCTGAGCCCCCCGACGCGCCTCAGTTCGCTACGACCACCCGCCCCTAGATCGGCCGACCGGAGTCGAAGAGGAGGGCGCGTGCGGCGATCTCGCCGGCGAGGACGAGGGCGGTGACGAGGTAGAGCAGGCCGGTCGCGGCCATCATCGAGCGGATGCGCGACGACG
>JAPOXB010000205.1 GCA_026707335.1 Chloroflexota bacterium | reverse complement strand
CGGGGACGCCGCGCCTGCATCCGCGTCCTCCGGGCATGTTCCGCCGGCGCAGCGTCCTGGGCGTGCGCGAGGCGGCCGCGCTCTGGCACCCGCCCTCTGCGGCGGATGAGTCTCCGCTCGTGGCCCGCGCCGGCGCCCGGGTGCTGCCGCCTGCGGTCGGCGAACTGGCCGGCGGCGCTGCGGTCGGGACGACCAGCGAGGCCGACCGCGAACCGGTCCACTTCCCCGACGACCTCCTCGGCCGCCACCACCTGTACGTGGCCCGCACGCGGATGGGCAAGTCAACCCTGATGCGCCACATCGTCGGGCACAAGCTCAAGCGCAAGGCCGAGGGCCTGGACAGCGACGCGATCGTCGTGGTCGACCCGCACGCCGACCTGGTCCAGGCGATCCTCGAGGAGACGCCGGAGGAGCTGGTCGACCAGGTCCGGCTGATCGACCTCGCCGACCCCACGGGCGCGCCGGGGATCAACCTGCTCGACGCGCGCGTGTTCGCGGACCGTGACCGCACCGCCGACTCGGTCGTCCGGGTGGCCCGCGGGCTGTGGGAGCAGTGGGGCCCGAGGATGCAGTCGATCCTGGAACACACCGTCAAGACGCTGCACGAAGCGAACAGTCACCCGCTGACCGAGCCCGACCGCCAGCACACGATCCTGGACGGGCTCAGGCTGCTCACGGACGACGGGTTCAGGGCCGAAGTGCTGACCCGCATCTCCGACCCCTATCTGCTCGAATGGTGGGCGCGCGACTTCGGCGGCTGGCGGCGCGAGTACCGGGCTGAGGCGCTGGCCCCGGTCCAGACCCGGCTGAGCTACTACGCCTCCTCACGTCGCGCCCGCGCGATCCTCGGCCAGCCGCAGTCGACGATCGACCTGCGCCAGACGATTCTCGAGGGCGGCATCCTGCTGGTCTCGACCGCGCAGGGCTCGGTCGGCCGCGATGTGGCCGCCCTGGTCGGAGCCTCGCTGCTCAACCTGGTCGATTCCGTGATCCGCGAGCAGGAACGGATGCCGCTGACCCAGCGCCGCGGCGCCCTGGTCGTGGTCGATGAGATGCAGACCATCCCCGGGGTCGAGTTCGAGTCGATGCTGGCCGAGCTGGGTAAGTACGGCGCCTCGTTCGTGCTCGCCACCCAGAGCCTGGCCAAGCTCCAGGATCTCTCGCCCACGATGCGCCACACGCTGATGGCCAACGTCGGCTGCCTCTGCGTCTTCCAGGTCTCGGGCGAGGATGCCCGCGACCTGCTCTGGGAGCTGGGTCGCGAGCGGGTCTCGGAAGAGGACATCGTCTCGCAGCCCGTGCATCACTGCTACGTGCGGGCCACGGTCGGCACCCAGCGGATGCCGGTCTTTTCGATGACGGTGCGCAAGCCCGATCCGGGCGATCCGCTGCGGGCGGCGCGGATCCGCGAGGCGGCATCCGCCTACGTCACCTCGGCACAGGAGCTGGACAGGCAGCAGGCGGAGCGCCAGCGGGCGGTGACCGAGTTCCGCGAGCGGATGGAAGCCCGGCGCGAAGCGGACAAGCCGCCGCCGAAGAAGCCCAAGGCCAAGACCGCCCGGCCCGAGCCAAAGACGCGTGAACGCGAGCAACCGTCTGACTCCACGGCGGCCGGGCGGGACGGAGCCGAACGATGAGGCTCTACCCCGGAGACATCGAGCTGCTCGGGACCCTGGCCCGGATGCCGTTCCTCGACCGGCTGGAACTGGCCGCGCTCTCGGGCCGTTCGCGCGCCGCCGTCTACCAGCGAATCGACCGCTTCCTCGAGGCCGGGCTGGTCGAGTCGGTCGGCCAGGCCTCGGAACTGGTTACCCCGACCCGCCGGTTCTGTCTCAGCGCCCGCGGCGTGCGCCGGCTGGCATCGGAGGAGGGCGTGCCCTTCGCTCAGCTGCTGAGCACCCGGCCGGTCTCCGAGCAGTGGCGCCGGCTCCTGCTCGAACGCCTGGATGCGGCCGCCGTGATCTACCGGCTGGTCGAGCAGGCCGCCCAGTTCACCTTCCCGCTCGGCCTGCGCTGGCAGAGAGCCGCACCGATGGACGCTGTCTTGGAGCTGACCGAGGGCCGCCGCGCGGCCGTCGTGCGCCAGGGCCGGACGGTGGACCGGACCGGGTTCGCCAAGCGCATCCGCCGGCTCAAGGAGACGCCCGGCCACGGTGCAGTACTCGTGATCTGCCCCGATGAGACCCGCCTGCGCCACGCGCGGCGGCTGGTCGCGGGGCCGCCCGCGATCGCCTTCCTGGCGCTCGAACGCGATGTCGCCCTGGCCGGCGCGGAGGCCGCCGTCTGGCGCGGGCCGACAGGAGCGGCGCGACTGACCCTGCGCGAGGCGCTGGGTTACGCACTGCCCGCCTCCGGCGAACGGTCGGAGCGGCCGCTGGTCCGCGTCTCGCTGCCGGAGCCGCTGGATCCTGAGTGCGCCCGCGCCTTATGGATGCTGCCCGCCGCGCTCACCACGGCGGAGAAGCGCGCGCTCGACCTCGTCGGCGACTGGCCCTGGCTCAGGCCGGGTCACCTGGCCGCGTTGCTCGGCGTCGGCCGTCGCCGGCTGACGCAGCTGCTCGCACGGCTGGATGAACTGGGCCTGATTACGAGACTCGCACGAGCGGGCGCGCCGCAGCTCGCGCTCTCCGACCGCGGCCTCGCCTACCTGGCCCGCCGCGACCGCACCTCGGTCGGGATCGCACGCAAGCGCTGGAGCCCCGAGCCGCGCGGGTCGAGAGACCCGTTCGACTGGCGCAACGTCTCAGGGATCCGCTCGCGCCAGCTGTTGCGGAACCTGGAGCACACCGAGTCGGTGCACTGGTTCAACACGCTGCTGGCCGGTCAGGCGCGCGATCAGGGCAGCCGCCTCGTCCAGCTCGACCCGCCCCACCGCGCCTCGCGCTACTTCCGCTCGCATGAGCGCTTGCGCTCGGTCCAGCCCGACGCCTACGCGCTCGTGGAAACGGCCTCAGGCGAGCAGGCGTTCTTCCTCGAATGGGAGCGGCGGGCCGTGCGTCCGGCGACGATGGCGGCCCGGCTCGCGCCCTACTTGCGCTACTACGCCACCGGCCGCCCGCTTGAGGACCACGGGCTGTTGCCCCGCGTGCTGGTCGTGTTCGAGGACCAACTGGCCGCTGACCATTTCCT
>JAPOXB010000126.1:20732-36278 GCA_026707335.1 Chloroflexota bacterium | reverse complement strand
GGCTTGGGCGGACCTCCTCGGGCGGATCCAAGGCGGCCCGGCCGGGCAATATCATCTCCATCAACCGCCGGCGACGGCCGGGCGGGTAGCGCCGGCCCCCCACACGAGGCCCGGGTCAGCACACATCCCGGCGAAGCAGACCAATGACGACCAGCGCCCCTGAGCTAGAACCTGAGATCATCGACGAGGAGGAGCAGCGCGCCAAGGGCATGCTCACCATCGGTGAGCACTTGGTGGAGGCGCGGCAGCGCTTGACGATCGCGGCGCTCACGATCGTCCTGACGACGGTCGTCGCGCTGATCTTCACGAACCAGATCCTGAACTTCCTGATCGAACCGGGCCGGGCGGCGGACCCGGACTTCCGGCCGATCTTCACCGAGCTGCTGGGCTTCATCTCGGCCTACTTCAAGGTCGGGCTGCTGGTGGGGATCGCCGTGGCGATGCCGATGGTGATCTACCAGGGGTTCATGTTCGTCAACCCGGCGCTGGAGCCCCAAGAGCGCCGCTGGCTGCTGCCGATCGTGCTGCTGGCATCCCTCTCCTTCGCGGGCGGGGGCGCGTTCGCGTTCTTCGTCGCATGGCCTCCCGCGCTCGACTTCCTGCTGGACTTCGGCGACAACATCGCCGACCCGCAAATCCGGATCAGCAACTACATCGACATGCTCACCCGCTTCGTGTTCTGGACGGGCATCGTGTTCGAGACGCCGCTCGTCTTGATGGGCTTCGGGTGGCTGGGCGTCATCACCGCGCACCGGCTGATCCGGGCCTGGCGCTGGGCGATCATCGGCTCGTTCATCATCGCGGCGCTGATCACGCCGTCGATCGACCCCGTCACCCAGGCGGCCGTCGCCATCCCGCTGATCTTCCTCTACGGCCTGGGCATCCTGCTGGTGAAGCTGGTCGAGACACGCGGTCTCGGGCGGTATCGGAATGCCGAGATCGAGGACGCCGAGATCGAGTAGATCGCCACGTCCGCCGACTGTCCTGCCATAACCCACGCCGATAACGCAGCAACGGGGGCCGGAGGCTTCCAGCCGGACGGCGCCCGTTGCTAGCCTCTCGCCAACCGCGGCGCGGTCGTGCCCTTCGACTCGCCGCTGGGGAGGTGGAGGCGTTCTCGTGGAGATCGGCCAACTGCAATCGATCAACGCGCGCATTGCCGGCTGCCACGCCTGCGCGCTAGCCAAGGGGCGTACGCGCACGGTCCCCGGCGACGGCGATCCGACCGCGGAGTTGATGTTCATCGGCGAGGGGCCGGGGTTCTACGAGGACCAGCAGGGCAGTCCGTTCGTGGGACGGGCGGGGGCGCTGCTGGACGAACTGCTGGCGCGCATCGGGATGACGCGGGCGGACGTCTTCGTCACGAACGTCGTCAAGTGCCGGCCGCCGAACAACCGCGACCCCGAGCCGAGCGAGATCGCGGCCTGCGAGCCGTACCTGACCGAGCAGATCGGCGGCATCCGCCCGAAGCTGATCGTGACGCTGGGCCGCTTCGCGATGCAGTACTTCGTTCCCGGCGCGGCGATGGGGCGGTCGCACGGGAAGGTGATCCAGAGCGGGGTGCATCGCGTGTACCCGGTCTATCACCCGGCCGCCGCGTTGCGGCAGGGCGCCCTGGCGCGGGTGCTGCGGGAGGACTTCGACCGCATCCCGGCGCTGCTGGCGACGTCGGAGCGGCCGGCCGCACAGGCGACGGCGGCCGCACCAACGGGGCGGGCGGATCCCGCGAAGCAACTCTCGCTGCTCTAGCGGCGGCGAGGGAGCCGCGCCCCCCGGGAGCTAATCGAAGGCGGCGAAGACCTCCGCGTCCAACTCCTCGTAGAACTCCGGCTTCTGTTCGATCGACGCGAAGCAGAATTCGTCGACGCCCGCATCGATGTACGCGCCGCACTTGTCGATCAGGTATCGCGGCGTCCCGAGCAGCGTCCAGTCGGGCCCGAGCCTGAGGGTGTAGTCGCGGGCGCGGATCTCCAGCGCCTGCTGCTCGTCGCGGATGATGCGAATCGGCATGTGCACGGTGGTCGTGATCTGCGCCGGATCACGGCCCACCGCGTCGCAGTGCCGTTCCAGGATGGCGCGCTGCCGCTTGAGATCCTCCGGCGTCGCGCAGACGTTCATGATGTCGCCGTACATCGCGAGCGTCTTCAACGTGCGCGTGGGCCCCTCCCCGCCGACCATGATCGGGATCGGCCGTCGGACGCCCTTGGGCTCGAAGGGCGCCTGCCTCAGCGTGTAGTAGCGGCCGCGATAGTCCACCAACCCGTCGGAGTCGAAGAGCAGGCGGATCAACTCGCAGGCCTCCTCGAGCCGATCGGAGCGCTCCTTCATCGATGGGAAGTCCCAGCCGTACGCTTGGTGCTCCCGCACCATCCAGCCCGAGCCGATGCCCAGGATGACGCGGCCTCCCGACACCTCGTCGATGGTCGCGGCCATCTTGGCGGTCAGCACGGGATTGCGGTAGGTGTTCCCGCCGACGAGGACGCCGAGCTCAAGCCGGCTGGTCACGGCGGCCATGCTCGCGAGCAGCGTCCACCCCTCGAGCGTCGGGATCGAGTCGTATTCGCTCACTTCGTCGCTCGGGTTGTGATAGCCGCGGGGCGGGATGAAGTGGTCGTAGGTGTAGGCGCTGGTCCAGCGGCCCGCCTCCATGACCCCGAGCACCGCTTTGATGTCTTCCCAGGACGTCGCGTGGTTGCGGAGTTGCGCACCGAACATCGATGACCCCTGCCCAGTCGGGCGGGTCCGCTTCTCCGCCCCGAGACACCGAACGCCGCGCTGTCGTTTGCTCTCCGTCGAGGATAGGCGGCGCGTTCCGGCCGGGGATGGACGTCCCCGCGCCAGCCCCAGCGGGTCGACTGGGGTACGGTGGGCATGTCGGGCAAGGAGTACCCGTGAGTTCGATTCCCGCGGACGGCCTGCGCGTCGTGCCCCTGGGCGGCCTGGGCGAAATCGGCCGCAACATGATGGTCTTCGAGACCCGGGACGACATCGTTGTCGTCGACGCCGGCATCCTCTTCCCCTCCGAGGAGATGCACGGCATCGACTACATCATCCAGGACGTGACCTACCTGCTGGAGCGCCGCGAGAAGCTGCGCGCCTACCTGATCACGCACGGCCACGAGGACCACATCGGCGCGTTGCCGCATCTGCTGCCCGACCTGCCCGCGCCGATCTACGCGTCGCGGCTCGCGCAAGGCCTGATCGGCGTGAAGCTGCGCAACGCGAACATCCGGGGCATCGAGCAGATCCAGGTGACGGAAGACACCGTCGTCGACTGCGGTTCGATCACAGCGGAGTACTTCCCAGTGGCGCACTCGATCCCGGACGCGATGGGGATCGCGCTGCGCACGCCGGCCGGCATCGTGATCCACACGGGGGACTTCAAGATCGATCACACCCCGGTGATGAGCGTGCCCACCGACCTCAACCGCTTGGCGCTGTACGGGGAGGAAGGCGTGCAACTGCTCTGCAGCGACTCGACCTACGCTGACACGCCGGGCCACACCGAGTCTGAACTGTCGGTGGGGGAGGCGCTGGAGCACGTGATGCTGACAGCGCCGGGGCGCGTGATCATCGCGACCTTCGCGTCGCAGATCGCGCGGGTGCAGCAGATCGTCGATGGGGCGGAGCACGCCGGCCGGACCGTCTTCCCCACCGGCCGCTCGATGGTGCAGAACGTGAAGATGGCGCGCGAGTTGAACTACATCCAGTCCCCGGCCGGGGTGATCCGCGACATCGGCCAGCACGAGAACTTCCCCGATGAGGACGTGGTCATCGTCTGCACGGGCGGCCAGGGCGAGCCGATGTCGGCGCTGGCGCGCATGTCGATGGGGGACCACCGCGACGTGCGCATCAAGTCCGGCGACACCGTTGTCATGTCGTCCAACCCCATCCCGGGCAACGAGTCGGCCGTCAATCGCACCATCGACAACCTGTTCCGGGTCGGGGCGGAGGTGCGCTACGCGCAGGGCGGCGCGGCGAACGTGCACGTACGCGGGCACGCGGCCCAGGAGGAGTTGAAGACGGTGCTGGGACTCGTGAAGCCCCGCCACTTCATCCCAGTGCACGGCGAGCACCGGCACCTGGCGGCCCACGTGAAGCTGGCGCAGGCGATGGGCGTGGCGCCCGAGAACACGCATCTGCTGCGCGACGGCGCCGTCTTCGAGTTGACGCCCCGAGGCGGGGCGGTAGTCGACGAGGCCTCGGCGGCGTACGTGTTCGTCGACGGCATGAGCGTGGGCGACGTGGACCACACCGTGCTGCGTGATCGCCAGCACCTTGCGACGGACGGCGTCGTGGTCGTGGTCGTCACAGTGGATCACGAGACGGGGGCCGTGGTGGCGGATCCCGACGTCGTCTCGCGAGGCTTCACGGGTCTCGACGAATCGCCGGCGCTGCGCGACCGAACGGCGGAGGCGCTGCACGAGATGCTCGCCCGGGACAGCCACCCGGTGGAAGCGGCTGCCCTGCATGAGATCGTCAAGGACGAGATTTCACGCTTCCTGTACCGCGAAACGCGCCAGCGGCCTATGGTGTTACCGGTGGTGGTAGAGGTGTAGCGGGCGGCTGCCGTCGTTCGCCCTCGCCTTCTCTTGGGTGACCTCGCGGAGCGAGGCGCTCCCGCATGGCTCGATCCTCCAAGACGGCGACCCCGCGAAAGGGGCGATCCGCCGGCCGGCGTCCACTGTTCGTCCGATGGCTGGCGAGCGTGCCGGGGCAGACGATCGCGCTGCTCGGCGTCGCGCTGATCGCGATCGCCGGCCTGATGACGGCCTGGCTGGTGCAGATCGATGTGCTGGCCGACGCTCGCGCCGGCGTCGCGGAGGCGCTGGGCCTCGGCGTCTTCCCAATCCTGGCGCTGTGCATCGTGCTGGGACTGTGGCTGGTCGCCGGCGCGACCCCGCTGCCCACGCGACGGACGGCCCGCGCCGCGGGGATCGGGGCGCTGGTCTACGCGATCGGCCTCGGGATCGCCGGGTTCTTCACCCCCGCGTGGACGCTGGGACCGGCCGATCTCTCGCTGATCTCGGCCACCGGCAACGTCGGCGCGTGGCTCGCGTCGGTCCATGGCGTGGCGATCATGCTGCTGATGGCGGTGACGATCTCCGCCTTGATCACGTCCCACCACACGGCGCAGGCGCTGCTGCTGGGCGGCACGCTGGCCTGGATCGGCAGTCGCTGGCTGGTCCGGCAGTTGCGCATGCTTTGGATCACCCGCCCACGACGGCGCCCGACCGAGATGTGGGAAGTCGGTGTTGGACCCGAGCAGTCGGCCGACGTGTACGCGCCCGAGACGACCCTCCCTGCCGCCGAGCCCCATCTGCCTCCGGCTCCGATCGCCGCTCCATCGGGCCCGGCGCCCGAGGAGACGGTGGCCGAAGCCCCGGCTGCGGAGCTCGTCGGGAGCGGCGCGCCGACGCAGCAGAAGGCGTCCCCCTCTCCCGCGGAAGAACCCGCGCGCCCCGAGCCATCCGAACTGAACGGCCGCCGTCGCAGCCCGGACGGGTGGATCCTGCCGCCGCTCAGCCTGCTCAAACCCGATACGAAACTCACGGGCAGCAGCGACAGCGCGCGGCAGGCGCAGGTGATCATCGACACGCTGGCGTCGTTCGGCGTGGACGCGCAGGTGACGCAGATTAACGAGGGGCCGTCCGTCACGCAGTTCGGCGTCGAGCCGGGCTGGGACGTGAAGACGCGGACGGTCGCCGTGAAGGATGCCGACGGGGCGCCGCAGCTGGATGACGACGGCAAGCCCGTCCTCCGCGTCGAGGAGATCGGCCGGACGCGGGTGCGGGTGAACAAGATCACGCGGCTCACCAACGACCTCGCACTGGCCCTGGCGGCTCCGTCGATCCGCGTGGAAGCCCCCGTGCCGGGCCAGCCGGTCATCGGCATCGAGGTGCCCAACAAGGAGACGCGCATCGTCTCGTTGCGTGGGGTGATCGAGTCGCGGGAGTTCCAGCGGGTCGCAAAGCGCGGTGGCCTGGCCATGGCGCTGGGGCGTGGCGTCGCCGGACAGCCGATCGCGGTGGACCTCACGGGGATGCCCCACCTGCTCATCGCGGGGGCGACGGGGTCGGGCAAGAGCGTGTCGATCAACGGCATCATCACGAGTCTGATCACGCACCACTCGCCGGAGTCGTTGCGGCTCGTGCTGGTCGACCCGAAGCGGGTGGAACTGACCGAGTACAAGGAGATCCCTCACTTGGCCTTCTCCCGCGTCATCACGGACGCGGAGGAGGTGACGGGCGTCCTGGCGGTCGTCGTGGCGGAGATGGAACGGCGTTACCACCGCTTCCAGCAGGTTGGCGCCCGCAACATCACGGCCTACAACGCCGTCGAGCGACCAGAGGGGCCGCTGCCGTACTGGGTGGTCATCCTCGACGAGCTGGCGGACCTGATGATGGTCGCGCCGGTCGAGGTGGAGGCCCAACTCGTACGGCTGGCGCAGCTCGCCCGCGCGACCGGCATCCACTTGGTGATCGCGACCCAGCGGCCGTCGGTGGACGTCGTGACCGGGCTGATCAAGGCCAACTTCCCCACCCGGCTCGCCTTCGCGACGAGTTCGCAGACCGATTCGCGGGTGATCATGGATCGGGCCGGGGCGGAGAAGCTGCTGGGCCGTGGCGACATGCTCTTCCAGAGCCAGGATCGGATCACCGCGCAGCGGGTGCAGGGTGCGTTCGTCTCCGATGAGGAGATCTCGGGGGTGATCGGCTTCTGGACCCAGGACCGGTTCCGCAACCTGCCGCGCCCGACGTTGGACCACCAGCTGGACGAGGCGATGGAGCGCGCCGCCGTCCCGCCCCCCGATCGGCCCGCTCCTCCCGAGGAACCCGCCGCCGCCGAGGATCTGCTCTCGGCCCCGCCACCGCCCACACCGAGCCGACCCCCGACAGCGCGCGATCCCGTCCCGGCTCAAGAGCCCGCGGACACGATGTACCCCCGAGCGGTGGCGCTGGCGGAAGAGCACACGCGCATCTCGGCGGCCATGATTCAGCGGCGGCTGCGGATCGGGTATCCGCGCGCCGAGCGGCTGTTGCACGACTTGGCGAGCAACGGGGTCGTGGGGCCCGACGAGGGCGGACCGTCTCGCGTCGTACTGGCCCGCGACGCGGCGGTGGGCACGCCCGGCGGCGGCGGCGCCTGAGCAGCCGCTCCGTCGCCGTTCGCGGGGATCCGACGCACCGTTCCGCTGGGGCGCTAGGCGACTCCGCCGTGAGTGGCGCATACTGAAGGCTGGAGATTGCCCATGCGCGCCCTCGCCGACCTGGTAGCCCGGTGGCGCACGCCGGAGCCCCGCATCCCCGCCGAGCAGTCCGAGGATCAGGCCTGCGTGCTGTGCGGCACGCCGACCCGTGATACGCCGGGCTTCGAGTCGCACCGGGTCTGCGGGAGTTGCGGCTACCACCACGCGATCAGCGCCTGGACGCGGATCCGGCTGCTCGCCGACCCCGGCACCTTCCGCGAGTCCCATGCCTCGACGACCTCGGTCGATCCCCTCTCCTTCCCCGACGGGGGCACGTACCGGCGGCAGCTGCGCGAAGCGTTCCGCCGCACGGCGCTGCGGGAGGCGGCGATCACGGGCTTCTGCGAAGTGCGGGGCCGCTCGGTGATGCTGATCGTGCTCGACTTCGGCTTCCTCGGCGGCAGCATGGGCGTCGTGGTGGGGGAACGGGTGGCGCAGGCGTTCGAGGACGCGACCCGCCGCAAGGCGCCGGTGGTGTCGGTCATCTCTTCGAGCGGGATGCGCGTCCGGGAAGGCGTCCTGGCGCTGACGCAGATGGCGAAGACGGCCGCGGCGGCCGAGCGCCATCATCTCGCGGGGCTGCCGCACATCGGCGTGTTGTCGAATCCCAGCACCGGCGCGGCGTTCGGCTCCTTCGCGAACCTGGCCGACGTGCTGATCGGCGAGCCGGGGGCGCTGATGGGCTACACCTCGCTGCGGGACATCGAGCGCGACGAGGCGACACCACCGGAGCCGGAGGCGCACACCGCCGAGTCGCACTTGGCGCATGGGCTGATCGACCAGGTCGTGCCGCGGGATCGCCAGCGGGACCTGCTGACCACGCTGATCGACCTGATGAGCCCATCGACGCGGCTTGAGATCACGCGGCGCCTGGAGCCCTTCGTGCGCCCGGATGGAGGCACGACCAGCCCCTGGCACGCGGTGGAACTGGCCCGGCACAGCCAGCGGCCGAACGCGCTCGACTACATCGCGCGGATGACCACGTCGTTCGTGGAGTTGCACGGCGACCGCAGCGGCGACGACGACCGCGGCATCGTCGCGGGGCTGGCCGACCTCGGTGGAGAGGCGCTGGTCCTGATCGGCCAGCAGGGAGAGCCCGACGGACGAGCCGCCGCCGTCCGGCCGGCCGGCCTGCGCAAGGCGCTGCGCGCGGCACGACTGGCGGAGAAGTTCACGCTGCCCGTCGTGACGCTGGTGGATACGCGCGGCGTCGAGCAGACCCGCGCCGCGGAGGAGGGGGGTCTCGGGGCGGCGCTGGCGTCGACGCTGGCGTTGCTGTCGCGGGTGCGGACGCCGGTGCTGGCGGTGATTGTCGGCGAGGGGGGAAGCGGCGCCGCGCTGGCTCTGAGCGTCGCGGACCGGGTGCTGATCCTGGAGCACGCGATCTTCACGATCGCCTCGCCGGAGGAGGCGGCGCTGGCGCTGCACGGCGACGCCTCGCGGGTGGACGAGGTCGCGGAGGGCCTGCGGCTGACGGCGCGCGACGCGCGCGAGCTGGGGGTCGTGGACCTGATCGTGCGGGAGCCGCAGGACGGCGCGCACGCTGACCCGGACGCGGCGGCGAGCCTGCTGCGCACCGCGATCGTGCAGGAGCTGGGCGTGCTGGCGACGCAGCGGCCGAGCCGCCTCGCCCGGCGCCGCTACAGCCGCTACCGGCGCACGCCCGTGTACCAGAATTTCTTCCGGGTCAGCCTGGGCCGGAACCTCGGCGATCTGCGACGCGTGGCGCAGGCGCGCGCGCAACGCTGGATCCCGGAGCGCTTGCGGAGCGGCGCGCCGGAGCCGGAGGAACCGAGCATCCCGATCGACTAAGGCCGGGCGAAGGGGCGGCGGCGCTAGAGCGCCCGACCGGCGCGCGACCCCAGCGGCGGCTGATCCTCGGTGGCGGACCAGACGAGCTCGTAGAGCTGCTGGCGCCCCTCCATGCCGCGCAGGCGACGCGGGCCCCGGTCGATGACGTCCTCTGGCGGGAAGTCGTGCCGCACTTCCTCGTAGACGCTGGCGGAGAACCAGATCTCGCCGCCCTCGCTCTTGTCCATGACGCGCTGGGCCATATTGACGGTGCGGCCCAGGATGTCGCCGCCGGGGCGCAGGAGCACATCGCCGCGGTGCAACCCGATGCGGACGCGCACGGGCCAATCCGGACGGACGGCGGCGCGGGCCGCGATGCGGCGCTGGATCTCGATCGCCGCGCGGGCGGCGTGGGTCGCGTCGGCGAAGACGACGAGGAAGCCGTCCCCGGTGCCCTTGACCTCGAAGCCGGCGAAGCGCTCGATCGCGTCGCGGACGATCGTGTCGTGGTCGTCGGCGATCTCGGCCCAGCCCGCGTCGCCCAGGCGCTCGGTGAGGTAGACCGAGTCCTCGATGTCGGTGAAGAGCACGGTCAGGGTGGTCCCGCTGGTGGCGTGCAGCGAGGCGGTGAGGGCGCGCCCGTCGTTGGGGCAGAAGGCGGAATCGGGGGGCGCTTCCTCGCCGCAGAAGGCGCAGACGCGCCCGTGCGGTTCTCCCTCGGGCGGGAGGATCCAGGGAGGCACGCTCGCACGCAGCGGGCGCGCTGGCGAATCCTCCGGCGTTGCCACGGTCAGTCCGTTCCATCCGGCCCGCGCGACGCATGCGGCCATGCCTGCCGGGCTCGTGCGTGCTGATCATAGGTGTCCCCGGCCTCAGCGACGTTACCGGACGGTCAAATGGGTGGGGGGTTATCTAACTCCCGGCGCGCCGCTGGGCTCCCGCCGTTTGAGCGGCCTGCGGCCGCGGCGGCCGTACGACTGGTCGCTCCACTGCGGGAGATCGTCCACACTGTCGCCCGCGAGTTCGTGGCGGATGGACACGATCTCGTCCCGCAGGACGGCCGCCCGCTCGAACTCCAGGTCGCGGGCCGCCTGCTTCATCTGCTTCTCAAGGTCCTTGACGAGCCGCGCGAGTTGCTCCCGGCCGGCTCCCTTGCGGGCGGGCAGGGCGCCGCGACCCGTGCCTGCGTCGTAGGGCGCGACCTCCTCGGCGACCTGGCGGACCTGGTCGGTCAGGTCGCGGATGGTCTTGCGGATCGACATCGGCTCGACGCCGTGCTCGATGTTGTAGCGCTGCTGCGCCTCCCGGCGGCGATTCGTCTCCTCAATGGCGCGGCGCATGGAGTCGGTCACGGTGTCCGCGTAAAGGATCGCGCGCCCGTCGACGTGGCGGGCGGCCCGGCCGATCGTCTGGATCATGGAGCTCTCGCTGCGCAGGTAGCCCTCCTTGTCGGCGTCGAGAATGGCGACCAGCGAGACCTCCGGCAGGTCGAGGCCTTCGCGGAGGAGGTTGATCCCCACCACCGCGTCGAAGACGCCGAGGCGCAGGTCGCGCAGGACCTCCACCCGCTCGAACGTGTCCTGCTCGCTGTGCAGGTAGTGCGTCTTGACGCCCACTTCGCGCAGGTAGTCGGCGAGGTCCTCGGCCATCTTCTTCGTCAACGTCGTGACGAGCGCCCGCTCGCCCCGGTCGACGCGCTCACGGATCTCCTCGACGAGGTTGTCGATCTGGCCGTCCGTGGGGCGCACCTCCACCTGCGGGTCGAGCAGCCCGGTGGGCCGGATGATCTGCTCGACGATCCGGCTCGAGTGCTGCCGTTCGTACGGCCCCGGGGTCGCGGAGACGAAGACCACCTGGTTGATGTGGCGCTCGAACTCGTGCAGATTCAGCGGCCGGTTGTCGAGCGCGGAGGGCAGCCGGAAGCCGTAGTCGACGAGCGTCTGCTTGCGGCTGGTGTCGCCGCCGTACATGCCGCGCACCTGCGGCATCGACATGTGGCTCTCGTCGACGAAGAGCAGCCAGTCCTCGGGGAAGTAGTCGAGCAGGGTCCAGGGGGTGGAGCCGGGCGCGCGCCGGGCCAGGTGGCGCGAGTAGTTCTCGATGCCGGGGCAGTAACCCATCTCGCGCAGGGTCTCCAGGTCGTAGCGGGTGCGCTCCTCGAGGCGGGCGGCTTCGAGGATGCGTCCCTCGGCGCGCAACTCCCCGAGCCGCGCCCTGAGTTCGGTCTCGATGTCGCCGACGGCCGACGTCATGCGCTCGTCGGAGGTGACGAAGTGCTTGGCAGGGTAGATGTCGACGCGGTCCCGCTCGGCGAGCAGCTCGCCCGTGAGCGGGTCGAGCTCGACGATGCGCTCCACCATGTCGTCCCAGAACTCGATGCGGACGGCGAACTCGTCGTAGGCAGGGTGGATGGTGAGCGTGTCGCCGCGGATGCGGAAGCGGCCGCGGACGAGGTTCATCTCGTCGCGGTCGTACTGCAGATCGACGAGCCGGCGGAGGATCTGGTTGCGCGGCAGGCGCTGCCCCTTGGCCATCGTGAGCACCATCGACTGGTACTCCTCCGGCTCGCCGAGGCCGTAGATGCACGAGACCGACGCCACGATCAGCACGTCGCGCCGCTCGAAGAGCGCGCGGGTCGCCGAGTGGCGCAGCTTGTCGATCTCGTCGTTGATGTCGGACTCCTTGGCGATGTAGGTGTCCGAGCGGGGGACGTAGGCCTCGGGCTGGTAGTAGTCGTAGTAGGAGACGAAGAATTCGACCGCGTTGTCCGGGAAGAACTCCTTGAACTCGGTGCAGAGTTGGGCGGCGAGCGTCTTGTTGTGCGCGAGCACCAGCGTGGGGCGGTTCACCTGCGCCACGATGCCGGCCATGGTGAACGTCTTGCCCGAGCCGGTGACGCCGAGCAGCGTCTGGGCGCGCTCGCCCGCCTGGAGGCCGTCGACGAGCTGCTCGATGGCCTGCGGCTGATCGCCGCTGGGCCGGTAGTCGGCGACGAGTTCGAAGTGGCCGGGCGCGGGCGTCACGACTCCGCCAGTTTCTGGAAGACCGCGCGCAGCACGGCCTCGGCGCCGGGTTCGAGTTCCTCGTCGGCGACGCCGTCGACCCACGCCTGCGCCTCGCGACGGGCGTAGCCGAGGTTGACCAGGGCCTCGACGGCGTCGAGCAGGGCGCGCTCCTGCGCCGGGGGCGCGGGCGTCGCGACCTCGCGGTACTGCTCGTCCCGCAGCAGCGCCTCCTCGACGACCTTGCCCTTCAGCTCAGCGACCACGTAGTCGGCCTGGCGCGCGCCGATGCCGGGCAGCTGCCGCAGGGCGGCCTTGTCCTCGGTTTCGATCCAGTGGGCGATCGTGGAGACGGAGCTGGCCAGCGCCTTCTGCGCCTTCGTCGCGCCCATGTTGCGGACGCGCATGAGCTTCTTGAAGAAGTCCCGCTCGACGGGGCGCAGGAAGCCGTACAGCACGGGCGTCGGGTTGCGGTCGGGCACGTGGTAGTAGGTGTAGAAGCCGACCTGCTCGGGCTGGGCCTCCATCGCGCGCCAGCAGTAGGTGGGCAGCAGCACCTCGTACCACAGCCCGCCGACGTCCACCTCGACGCTCTGGGCGTCGGCGTTCCAGTTCCTGGCGGCGCCCTCGATACGGGTGATCACGCGCGCACCAACCGCTCCGTCTCGCCGCCGACCCCCTCCAGCAGGACGTGGCAGGCGGCGATGGCGAGCGCGTCCGAGGCGTCGGCGGGGGTGGGGACCGTGTCGAGGCCGAGCTGGACCGTGAGGGCTTGGGCGAGGGCCGACTTGTCGGCGTTGCCGTCGCCGCTGACGGCCTGCTTCACCTCGCGCGGGGCGTACTCGAAGAGGGGGAGGCCGGCGGCGGCGGCGGCGAGCATGGCGGCCGCCTGGGCCTGCCCCAGCGCCAGCGCCGAGCGCACGTTCTCGCGCACGAAGGGGCGCTCGAGCACGACGACGGCCGGGCGCCACTCGTCGATCAGGGCCGCGAGCTCGCGCTGGATGACGAGCAGGCGCTGCTCGATCGGCGCCGCCGTGGGCGGCTTGATGACGCCGCAGCGGGCCGCGCTGCCGGGGAGATCGCCGGCGGTTTCCAGCACGCCCCAGCCGGTCGCGCGCAGGCCGGGGTCGATCCCGAGCACGCGAACGGACGGGCGGGCAGTCACGCTCAGGCTTCGGCGAGAACGGAGTCGGGCAGGTCGGCGTTCGTGGAGACGCGCTGGACGTCGTCCAGGTCCTCCAGGGACTCGATCAGCCGCACGATCTGCCGGCCCTTCGATTCGTCCACGCCGATGGTGTTGGTCGGACGCATGATGACTTCGGCGGAGGCGATGGTCGCGCCGTTCCCCTCCAGCCCGCTGCGCACGGCCTCCACGTCGGCGGGCGCGGTGACGATTTCGAGCACGCCGCCGTCCACCTCGATGTCCTCCGCGCCGGCGTCGATCGCCTGCAACTCCAGATCCTCCTCGTCCACGCCGTCGCCCAGGTCGATCAGCACGACGCCCTTCTGCTCGAACGTCCAGGCGACGCTGCCCGTCTCGCCCAGGCTGCCGCCCGCCTTGGTGAGGGTGGAGCGGACGTCGGAGACGGTGCGGTTGCGGTTGTCGGTCAGCGCATCGATCAGCAGGGCGACGCCGCCGGGCCCGTAGGCCTCGTAGCGGATCTCCTGCCAGTCCTCGCCGCCGCCGGCCCCCGTGGCGCGATCGATCGCGCGCTGGACGTTGTCCTTGGGCATGTTGGCCTGCCGCGCCTTGGCCATCGCGAGGCGCAGGGCCGAGTTCTCGTCCGGGTTGGGACCGCCGGCCTTGGCGGCCACCATGATCTCCCGCGCGACCTTCGTGAAGATCTTGCCGCGCTTGGCGTCGGCGGCGCCCTTTGCGCGCTTGATCGTGGACCACTTGGAATGACCCGACATGTCGCTTCCCTCGCGCCGGCGGCGAGCGCTACCCAGTCAGGATTTTACACCTGATCGGGCCGCGAGGATCGCGCCGTGGGGCGACGAATGCGGACGGATGCAAGCGTTTTTTCTTCTCTGGTGCCCGCGGCGGACCGGGCGGAAGCCAGAAACGTCAATGTTTCCGGGGGATCTTGGGGAGTCAGGACGAGTCACGGGGCGGCAGAGGCTTGCACCGGGGTGCAGGAACGAGCAAAACCTTCACGATCTTGCCCAATCTTTCACGATCTTTCGCGATCTTTCGCGATCTTTCACGTTCTTTCACGGGCTCCCTGGAGGTTTTTTGTGCTCCGGATTACACGCGATGTGCGGGTCCATACCACCAATATAGCGGATGCTCGCCGGCTGTCAAGCTTGGCGCGCACACCGTCCGTCTGCATCACTGAGGGCGTGGAGCCTAGAGATCGGAGCGGAGCGCCGGGGGAAGGATCCCGAGGTCGGCGTGGGGAGCGCCGAGGCCGGCCGGCAGGCCAAGCCAATGGTTGTCGATCAGGTGCGTGACCCCGACCATCGCCGCGATCGAGACGAGGGCGGTCTCGCCGACGCGATCGAGCTCTTCGAGCGTGTCGAGCGCCGCGCAGGACACGTACTGCACATCGATCAGGGGCTCGGCGGCGAGCACAGCGCCGGCGGCGTCGCGGAGACAGTCGCCGCGGCGCTCTCCGGCATCGAAGCGCGCCTCGGCGGCATCGAGGGCGCGTGAGATCGCGGTCGACGCGCGCCGCTGCACGGGGTCGAGGTGGATGTTGCGGCTGCTCAGCGCGAGGCCGTCGGCGGCGCGCACGGTGGGGACCGGCACGACCGTCGTGGGGATGGCGAGGTCGCGGACGAGCTTTGTCAGCACGAGCAACTGCTGGGCGTCCTTCATCCCGAAGTAGCTGCGATCGGCCTGCGCGACCTGCAGCAGCTTCGTGACGACGGTGGTGACGCCCCGGAAGTGCGTCGGCCGGTGGGCGGCCTCGAGGCGCTGCGTCAGCGGACCCTCCACCAGCACCGCGGTGTCGAAGCCGGGTGGATACATCACGTCCCGCGTGGGCAGGAAGACGGCGTCGGCGCCGGCCTCCTCCAGGAGGCGGAGGTCGGCGTCGAGGTCGCGGGGGTAGCGGTCCAGGTCCTCGCCGGGCCCGAACTGCAGCGGGTTGAGGAAGATGGAGACCAGCGACGTGTCGGTCTCGGCGCGCGACCGGCGCAGCAGCGCCAAGTGGCCGTCGTGCAGCGCGCCCATGGTGGCCACGAAGCCCACACGGCCGGACTGGGCGCGCCGCCAGCGACGCGCCTCCGCGATCGTTTCCAGGCGCAGCACGGGCGGGCTCAGTGGCTGGGCGCGCCGAGCTCTTCGCCGAGTTCCTCGAAGAGCGCGGAGAGCACCCGCGACATGTTGGGCTTGGCGTCGAAGGAGTTGCCGGGGCCGGGGAAGTCGCCACGCCGGACCGCGTGGACGTAGTTCTCCAGACCGTGGCGGATCTGCGGCGCGAGCTTCGCGAAGTGGCTGGCGTGCTTGGGCAGGAAGTCCTCGAGCAGCCCCAGCACGTCGTGCCAGACCTGGATCTC
>JAPOXB010000126.1:9095-20137 GCA_026707335.1 Chloroflexota bacterium | reverse complement strand
TCTTTGAGGGCGCGGAGGCTGTGGACCGAGCGTCGTGCCATGCGGCGGGCTCCTGGGGGGACGCCGGTGCGGGCGTCGGGAACGGGCGGGCGAGCGGCGCGGCGAATGTATCGACGGGCCGCACGGCGTGTCAATCGCGCCCGGTGGACGGGACCACCGCGGGCAGCCCAGCGAGCGGCGTGGCCTGCCGCACTCCGCGCACAATGGCCCGTCCCAGGGCGGTGGCGGCCATGCTGCCCAGCATCGTCAGCAGGGCGGGGGCGCGGCCGAGGTCGGCGTCGTGGCGGCCCGTCGCGAGCACAAACACGGAGTCGCCGTCGATCGGCGTGTGGGCGGGGCGGACGGCCTGGGCGAGCCCATCGTCGGCCATGACGGCCAGCCGCGTGGCCTGCGCCTTGTCGAGCCGGGCGTTGGTCGCGATGACGGCGACCGTCGTGTTGAGCAGCGCCTCGGCGGCGGCGGCGTGCTCCGCGTAGTAGGCGTCGAGCGGCCTGTCGATCAGCGCCTCGTGGGCAGGGCGCATCGCACGGCTGCCGGCGCTCCGGCGCGGGCCGGCGACGAGATCCCCCGTCGCGGGGTCGACGATCGCGCCGGCGGCGTTGACGGCCGCGACGGCCCCTACCACGAGGCCGGAGTCGTGGCGGACGGCGGCGGTCCCGAGGCCGCCCTTCCAGGCCAGCTGGCGGCCGTCCAGCTTGGCGACGCTGCAGCCCGTGCCGGCGCCGACGCATCCCTCGGCGACGGCGCCGGCGGTCGCGCGGTGGACGGCCGTCGCGCCCTGGTCGGGGCCGGGGAAGGCCGTCGGCGAGCCCAGACCCTGGTCGAAGACGACCGCGCCGGTGACGATGGGCACGGGCGGCGCCTCGGCGGTGACGGGAAGCCCCACGCCCCGCTCGACGAGGGCGGCGCGGACGCCCGCGGCGGCGGCGAGACCGTGCGCGCTGCCCCCGGTGATGAGCACCGCGTGCACGACGTCCACAGTGTTCTCCGGGCGGAGGAGTTGGGTGTCGATGGTGCCGGGGGCGCCGCCCGCCCCGTGGAAGCCCGGCGTGGCGCCGGCCTCGGCCAGCACGACGGTGCAGCCGGTGGCTTGGCGCCGGCTCGTCCAGTGCCCCAGGCGCACGCCCTCGACATCGGCGATCGCGCCGTCGCCGTTGGCGGTGCGGCTGTCGCTGGTGGGCATACGCGCCTCCCGGCCTGATCCCGCGCCGCTCAGTCGAGGGCCGACTCGACGTCGCGCATGTGGAGGTAGAGCCAGACCATGTCGCGGCCGGCAGCGGTGATCGTGCCGGTCGCGTCGACGAAGCGCTCCAACTGCTGCTCATCGACGGCGAGCGTATGCGCGGCCATCGTGCGCTGCCGCTGGTCGAGGACCAGCAGAGCGACCTGGTCGGGGTTCATCCGGCGATCGGGCAGCCAATCGACGCGGTCGGCGAGGGCCTGGGATTCGCGCAGGCCGTCGCAGAGGCGCAGCAGGGCGCCGTGCTCGACCTTGGCCACCCGCTGCAGTCCACCGGCCACCGAGTGCACGGCGGCGCGGAACTGCTTGTACTGGCGCCGCGGGACCTCGCCGCGGGCGCGCTCCACGTCGGCGACGGTGGGCAGGCCCAGGTCGCGCATGATCCAGGCGGCGTCGCGGCCCTGAGTGAGATTGAGGAAGGCGGCGAGCGAGGCGGGGTTGAGCCGGAAGCCCATGAACGTCCGCACGACGGGGTGGACGCCGCGTCCGCGTAGCGCCAGGTAGAGACCGATGAACTCCTCGGCGGCGGCGAGGTATTCCTGCACGATGCGCATGCCCATCACCTTGCGGTCGGACGGGTCGGCGGTGACGAGCCCGCGCAGGAGCGCCTCGGCGACGGTGCGGTGCGCCTTGCCGCTGAAGCCGGCGAAGTTCTCCAGGAACGGCGTCTCCAGGCGACCCGCGTAGGCGTCGAAGCAGGCGGCGCAGAGGGCGGCGCGCCGATCGAGCCCGGCGAGGTCGAAGTCGTCGCCGCACTCATCGCAGGTCGCGATGGTGGGGGGAAGGCGATCGGCCTGCGATTCCAGGCCGGCGCCGGGGCGGTCGGCGCGGTGGCGGGTCGTCAGGGGGCGCTCCCATCCGGCGTGGTGGGGGAGAGGCTAGCAGCGGCGGACCGGGCCCGGCGCGCCGCGGGCCGGCGGGTCGACCTGACACGGCGGCGCTTCTGCGCGGCCGGCTGGCAGCGCGGGCACCAGTGCGATGCCCGCCCGCCGACGATGCTGCGGCGGATCGTGGCATCACAATCGTCGCAGGGCTGGTCGGTGCGGCGGAAGACGCGCACGAAGTACTGTTGTCCGCCCTCGGCGCCGTCGGCGTCGGTGTAGTCGCGGAAGGAGGCCCCACGATTGGCGATCCCGTCGCGGAGGACCTGCCCGATGGCGGCATGCAGGGCGGCCCGCTCGGCGGGGCGGAGCGACCCGGACGGGGCTTCGGGGTGGAGGCGGGCGAGGAAGAGCGCTTCGTCGGCGTAGATGTTGCCGATCCCGGCGACGAAGCGTTGATCGAGCAGCATCGACTTGACGGGGGCGCGGCGGCCGCGCAGCCCCTGCCACAGCGCCTTGAGGTCGAAGGCGGGATCGATCGCGTCCGGGCCGAGCTTGGAGAGCGCCTCGGCCGGGTCGTCGACGAGGTCGAGCGTGCCAAACTTGCGGACGTCGACGAAACGCAACTCGCTGCCGTCGTCGAGGGGGAGACGGGCGCGCAGGAAGTCGTCGGGCGGAGCGCCCAGGCGGCGGTGGCGGAGCGAACCGGTCATCCGCAGGTGGACGACGAGGATCGGTCCATCACCGAGGCCGATCAGCAGGTACTTGCCGTGCCGGCCGACGTCGGTGATCGTGGCGCCGCACAGCCGGTCGCGCAGGGCGGCGGCCGGGACGCCGCGCAGCAGCCGCTCCGCGCCGGGCAGCAGGGCGAAGTCGGTGATGGTGCGGCCGACGATGCGCGCCGCCAGATCGCGCCGCGTCGTCTCGACCTCGGGCAACTCGGGCATGGCTTGAGGCTAGCAGCGAGGCCCCGGACGTGACGGGGGCCACCCGCCGGCGGCCCCTTCGATGCGTGTGTCCGTCGCTGACGCGCGCCTAGCGGTACGCCTCGACGCCCTTGGGGTGGTAGGCGTTCTGCAGGACTTCCGGCTCGAAGAACTGCGGCTGGACGTTCTCGACGACCTGCTCGTAGAGCGCCATCTTGAAGATGCCCTCCAGCGCGTTGACCACCGCCAGGCCGATCGCGACGAGCGGGATCGCGACGATGATCCCGGCCACGGGGGAGATCGCCCCGACCGCCGCGCCGATCGCGACCCCGGGGATCACGGCGAGGAAGCGGAAGATCCCGAACCCGAAGCCCGACACCAACTGCTCGCCCCAGGTGCGGGTGAAGTAGCTCTTGGAGCGCTTGATGGCCTCGATGGGGCCCACGTGCTCGACGATGAGGATGGGCACGACGAAGAACGTCATGTAGGCCCAGATGGCGCCCATGATGTCGATGATGATGCGCGCGATGAAGTTGTCCTCGGCGACGCTGCGGGCGTAGGTCAGGGCGATGAAGATGATCGTCGAGATGAAGGACCAGCCAATGACGCCGGAAACGTTCTTGTTGACAGCGGCGAAGCCGGTGAAGACGTTGGGGTCGCCGCCCTTGAGGCGGTGGCGCGCCGCCCCCATGAGGGCGGCGTTGAAGTAGGTGATGATGGTGATGGCGGCGAACAGGGCGATGACCGCCACGATCGCGTCGCCGATCTGCAGTTGCGCTTCGCCGCCGCCGGCGGTGCTGCTGCTAATGCGATCGAAGGAACCGAGCGCGAGGAACGCGATCGCGGCGACGCCGACGACGATCCCGACGCCGATAAACGACATCAGCGGGAAGAGCAGCAGCTCCTTGTCTTTTCGGAGCACGACCATGGAGGTCTTGATGATGCTCCACGTGTTGGAGAAGGTGCGAAAGATTCCTGCGAACATGCGCTGAGCCTAGCAAAGATTCGCCGGACACGGGGAGGGCCGGCGCGGCGTGCGCCCAATGCGCGGGATCAGGGCACGGCCAGCGGATCCATGTCGCGCCAGTTGGGCCCGCTCTTCATCTCGATCTTGAGCGGCACGACCATCTCGATCGCCTGCGGCATGAGCGCCTGCAGCAGTCCCGCCATCTCATCGACCTCGGCCGGCGGCAGTTCCAGGATCAGTTCGTCGTGGACCTGAAGGATCATGCGCCCCGCCAGTTCCCGCTCCGCGATGGCCCGATCGACGTCGAGCATGGCGCGCTTCATGACGTCGGCGGCGGTTCCCTGCACGGGCATGTTCACCGCGACGCGCTCGGCGGCGGAGCGCGCCTGGAAGTTGTTGGAGCGGATCTCCGGGATGTAGCGGCGGCGGCCCAGCAGCGTCTCGGCGTAGCCCAGCTCGCGGGTCGACTGCTTGACCTCCTCGATGTACTCCGCCACGCGGGCGAAGCGTTCGAAGTACGCGTCGATGAAGGCTTGCGCGTCGCGCCGATCCATGCCCGACCGCTGCGTGAGTCCATGCGCGCTGAGGCCGTAGATCACGCCGAAGTTCATCATCTTGGCGATGCGCCGCATCTCCGGCTCCACGTCCTCGGGGGCGACGCCGTAGACCCCGGACGCGGTGGCGGCGTGGATGTCCTCTTCGTTCTGGAAGGCCTCGATCAGATGCGGGTCCTGCGAGAGATGGGCCAGGACCCGCAACTCGATCTGCGAGTAGTCGGCGCCGAGGAAGATGACGTCGGAGCCGGCGTCGCCGTCGGCGGGCCGCGCGACGAAGGCGGCCCGGATGGCGCGGCCCTGCTCGGTGCGGACCGGGATGTTCTGCAGGTTGGGGTTCTCCGAGGAGAGCCGGCCGGTGGCCGCGACGGCCTGGTTGTAGTCGGTGTGGATGCGGCCGGTGCCGGGGTTGATCAGCTGGGGCAGCGAGTCAACGTAGGTGGACTTGAGCTTGCTGAGCTCGCGGTAATGGAGCACCTGACGGATGACGGCGTGGTCGCCCTTGATGCGCTCCAGCGCCTGAGCGTCGGTCGTGTAGCCCTGCGTCGTCTTGCGGGTCTTGGGCAGCCCCAACTCCTCGAAGAGAACCCCACTCAGCTGCTTCGGGGAGCCGATGTTGAACTCGTGGCCGACGGCGTCGTAGATCGTCTTCTCGGTCGTGACGACTTCGGATTCGAGATCCTGCGCGAGTTGCGAGAAGGCGTCCGGGTCGAGCGTGACGCCGCGGCGCTCCATACCGGCGAGGACGCCGACCAGCGGCAGCTCCAGTTCGTCGTAGAGCCGGGAGATCTGCTCCTCCGCCGCCAAGTCCGCGGCGAGGGCGCCCGCGAGGCGCAGCGCGGCGTCGGCGCGGGCGGCGGCGTAGGACGCGGCCACGTCGGCGGGGAGGTCGGTGAAGGCGATCTGCTTCCTGCCCGTGCCGACGACCTCCGACCGCTGCGCGATCTTCAACCCGAGGCGTTCGCTCGCGAGCGCCGGCAGCGCCGTGGTCGACGCGCCCAGCAGGTAGGCCTCGATCAGCGTGTCACGGGTCACCCCGCGCAGCGTCACCCCCTCGTTGGCGAGCACCTTCATCGCGAATTTCGCGCCGTGCAGCGTCTTGGCGACGGTGTCGTCCTCAAGCAGGGGGCGAAGCAGGTCGCGGGCCTCGTCCGGGGTCAGGCCGGGATCGGCGGGCAGCATCATGACCTGGCCGCCGGCGTCTGTGGGCGGCGCGTGGCGGACGGGGACGTAGCAGGCCTCGCCGGCCGCGACGGCCAGCGCGTAGCCCGCGACGTCGCAGGCCATGGGATCGGGTCCAGACGTCTCCAGGCCGACCGCGACGAGATCGGCCGCCCGCGCCCGATCCAGCCACTCGCCGAGCCCGGCGGCCGTCGTGACGGTCGCGTACTCGACGGGAGGCGTGTCGTCGGCAGCGGGCCGGCGGCCGGCCGCGGGCCACTCCTCCAGGCGCTCGACGAGGCTGCGGAACTCCAACTCGCCGAACAGCTCGACCACCGGCGCCTCGTCGAAATCGGCGAGCGCGGCGGCCTCCACATCGAGTCTGACGGGGGCGTCGTGGCGGATGGCCGCCATGTGCTTGGAGTGGCGGGCGAGATCCTCGTGCTCTCGCAGCGCGGTCTGCGCGCGGGCCGGCGTGACGGCGTCGAGGTTGGCGTAGATCTCCTCGATCGTGCGGTACTCGTTGAGCAGCTTGACGGCCGTTTTGTCGCCGATGCCGGGCACGCCGGGGATGTTGTCGGAGGTGTCGCCCTTGAGGCCCTTGTAGTCGATCACCTGCACAGGGTCGATGCCGTATCGCTCCCGGACCTTGGCCGGGCTGTCGTAGATGACGGTGTCGCGCTGGTAGGGCCGGTACATGTAGACGTGGATGCCCTCGCGCACCAGTTGGAGCAGGTCGCTGTCGAGCGTGCCGATCCACGTCTCCAGCCCCTGCTCCGCCGCCTGGTCGGCGATCGTGGCGAGGACGTCGTCCGCCTCCCAGCCGTCGGCCTCGTAGAGCGGGATGCCGAACGCCTCGACGATCTGCCGGCAGCGCTCGATCTGGGGGGGAAGGGCCTCCGGGATCGGATCGCGGTGGGCCTTGTAGGCGCTGTCGGCGTCGTGGCGGAAGGTGGGCGCGTCGGTGTCCATGGCGACGGCGAGGTGAGTGGGCTGCAACTCCCGCGCGATGCGCAGCAGCGTGTTGGCGAAGCCGTAGACGGCGGTCGTCTCCTCGCCGGTGCGCTTGACGCTGAACGGCTGCACCTCCCGGAGCGCGAAATAGGCGCGAAAGATGATCGCGTGGCCGTCGAGGATCACGAAGCGGGCGGCGGGCGGCGGTGCGGCGTCGGTGGTCACGAGGCGAGTATATGGCCCACACTCGTGCCGCCGATCACTCGATGACGACATCCAGTTCGACGGCGTCGGTCACGCGGAGGCGTTGGGAGCCGCAGCCGAAGCAGGTCAGATTGAGGTCGATGACGGCGCCGGCGGTACGCAGGCCGACGCGGATCTCCTCGCCGACGCCCAGGTCGAACGGGAGCAGGGTGCGACCTTCGCCCGCGATTGAGCCGGTGCGTACGACGCCCCGGCGGCGGCCGTCGCCCTCGTTCACGATGTTCAGGTCGGCGCGGGCGATGGCCGGCGCGTCCTGCGGCACCAACAATACGATGAGCCGCTGGCCGCCCGCGACGGCGAAGCGCACGGAGTGGCAGCCTCGGCAACGGGCCATCATGTCGATGGGTTCCTCGGCGGCGGTGACCTCGAACGTCACGCGCTCCTCCGCGTCGACCGTGTGGTGATCGCGGTCGCTGGCCGGCAGGTGGAGCACATCGACGACGCGGGAGCTGGACGTGAGGTTGAGCAAGGTGACGAAGGCAGGGTCGTCGGGGGGCGATTGGGCGGCGCCCGGCCGCGCGCCGCCCAGCCAGAGCGCGGCCAGGACGCCCACGAGCACCAACCCGCGCCGGATCGCGGCGGCGCGACGGCGGGACGCACGATCGGTCATGGCGGTCCCCCTCGGTGCGCTTCTCCGTCGGCCCCGGATGGAATCCGGTCGGCCCTGATACGATCGGCGCGCCTGAGCCGGCGCCCCGGCGAGCGGGCCCCGCAGCGGAGGGATCGCGCGTGCCCTTGGATCGCATCGTCGTGCGCGGCGCCCGCGAGCACAACCTGAAGGACGTCGACGTAACCATCCCGCGGGACAAGCTCGTCGTGATCACGGGGATCTCGGGATCGGGCAAGTCTTCGCTGGCTTTCGACACGATCTACGCCGAGGGCCAGCGTCGTTATGTGGAATCGTTATCGGCGTACGCGCGCCAGTTCCTGGGTCAGATGGAGAAGCCCGACGTCGATCACATCGAGGGACTGTCGCCGGCCATCTCGATCGACCAGAAGACGGGCAGCCGCAATCCGCGCTCCACGGTGGGCACGGTCACGGAGATCTACGACTACCTGCGGCTGCTCTTCGCGCGGGTGGGGCGACCGCACTGCCCGACCTGCGGCAAGCCGATCTCGCGCCAGACCGTGCAGCAGATGGCCGACCACATCCTGACCTTGCCGCCCGGCAGTCGCGTGATGCTGCTGGCGCCCGTCGTGAAGGACCGCAAGGGCGAGCACGCGCAGGCGCTGGAGGACGCGCGCGGCGCGGGCTTCGTGCGGGCGCGGGTGGACGGCGTCGTGCGCTCGCTGGACGAGGAGATCACACTCGCGAAGACGAAGCGCCACACGATCGACATCGTGGTCGATCGGGTGATCCTGCCCGCCGGGGACGACGGCGAGGCGCGGCGGGCGCTGGCGGGCCGGCTGGCGGAGTCGGTGGAGCAGTCGCTGACGCTGGGCGGCGGGATGCTGCGCGTCGCGGAGATCCCGCCGGAGGAGGAGGCGGACACGCGCGAGGATCTCGTCTTTTCCGAGGCGCTGGCCTGCCCCGACGACATGACCGCCTTCGGCGAGATCGAGCCCCGCAACTTCTCGTTCAACAGCCCGCACGGAGCCTGTCCGGCCTGCACCGGCCTGGGCATGCGCATGGAGGTCGACCCGGCGCTGGTGATCCCCGACCGGTCGAAGTCGATCGCACAGGGGGCGATCGCTCCCTGGCAGCGCGCAACGACGAACGGCAGTTGGTACTTCAAGATCCTGCGCGGCGTGCTGGAGGCGATGGGCGACGGGGTCGATACGCCGGTCGCGGAATTTCCGCAGGAGATCCTCGACGTGGTGCTGCACGGCACGCGCGAGCCGGTCACGATCTCGTACGTCAACCACCGCGGGCGGAGGCGCACCTACCAGACCGAGTACGAGGGCGTGATCAACAACCTGGCTCGCCGCCACAAGGAGACCGACTCGGAATGGATGCGCGGGGAGATCGAGCGGTACATGGCGGCGGTGCCCTGCCCGGCGTGCGACGGCAAGCGCTTGAAGCCGCAGTCGTTGTCGGTGCTGGTGGACGGGCGCAGCATCGTGGCCGTGACGGCGCTCTCGGTGTCGGCGGCGCAAGCATGGGCGGAACGCCTGGCCGCCGACGACTCGCCGCTGAACGAACGCGAGCGCCTCATCGGGGCGCAGATCGTGAAGGAGATCCGGGAACGCCTGACCTTCCTGGTGGACGTCGGGCTGGACTACCTCACGCTCGACCGCGCGGCGGCCACGCTGGCCGGCGGCGAGGCGCAGCGCATCCGCCTGGCGACGCAGATCGGGTCGTCGCTGATGGGCGTGCTGTACGTCTGCGACGAGCCGTCGATCGGGCTGCACCCGCTGGACGACGCGCGCCTGATCGGCACGCTCAAGCGCCTGCGGAATCTCGGCAACACGGTGCTCATCGTGGAGCACGATGAGGCGATGATGCGCGCCGCCGACCACATCATCGACATGGGGCCGGGGGCGGGCGAGCACGGCGGCGAGATCGTCGCGGCGGGACCGCCGGAGCAGTTGGAGCAGGAGCCCGCCTCACTGACGGGGGCCTACCTGTCGGGGCGCGAGCAGATCCCCATGCCGGCGGGACGCCGGCCGGGCAGCGGCCAGTCGATCTGGGTGCGCGGCGCGGCCGAGCACAACCTGCGCGACATCGACGTGGAGTTCCCGCTGGGCAAGCTGATCTGCGTCACGGGCGTCAGCGGCTCCGGCAAGAGCACGCTGGTGAACGAAATCCTCTACGCCAAGGTCGCGCAGCAGTTGCACAGTTCAAGGCTGCGGCCGGGGAAGCTGCGCTCGATCGAGGGGCTGGACGCGATCGACAAGGTGATCAACATCGACCAGTCACCGATCGGGCGGACGCCGCGATCGAACCCGGCGACGTACACCGGCACCTTCACGCCGATCCGGGAGTTGTTCGCGGCGGTGCCGGAGTCGCGGTCGCGGGGGTACAAGCCGGGGCGCTTCTCATTCAACGTCAAGGGCGGCCGCTGCGAGGCCTGCAAGGGCGCGGGCTACAACGAGATCGAGATGCAGTTCCTGCCCGACGTGACGGTGCCCTGCGAGGTCTGCCGGGGAGCGCGCTACAACCGCGAGGCGCTGGAGATCCACTACAAGGGCAAGACGATCGCGGAGGTGCTGGACATGACCGTCGACGAGGCGGCGGAGTTGTTCAGCGCCAATCCGGGGCTGCGCCGCAAGCTGGAGACAATCCAGGCGGTGGGGCTCGGCTACATCAAGCTGGGCCAGCCCGCGACGACGCTGTCGGGCGGCGAGGCGCAGCGCGTGAAGCTGAGCACGGAACTCTCCAAGCGCAGCACGGGCCGCACGCTGTACCTGCTCGATGAACCGACGACGGGCCTGTCCTTCTCCGACGTCGCGGCGCTGCTGCGGGTGCTGCAGCGCCTCGTCGACGGCGGCAACACCGTGCTTGTCATCGAGCACCACCTCGACGTGGTCAAGAACGCGGACCATGTGATCGATCTGGGGCCGCTGGGCGGCGATCGCGGCGGGGCAATCGTCGCGACGGGGACGCCGGAGGAGATCGCGGCCACTCCCGAGAGTCACACGGGCCGCTTCCTGCGCGAGACGCTGCGGCGGCACGGGCGGGTCGTGGAGCCGGCGCCCGCGGACGGGCAGGCGGCGGCGCTCAACGGCGACGTCCGGGCCGCCGACCCGGAGGCGCGCCCGGCCGCGGCCGCGGCCGGCTCGGCGGCGAGTTGAGCGCTCAGTCTGGCGGTCGTGCCCGGCGATCCGGCTACTCCCGTTATGACGTTCCGTGTCCCCGTGGCGCTTCGCCTCGCCGGGGGGTGTTGCCCTGATCGGAGCGTGGGGCTATAAGAAGATCAGGTCGGGACGGCGGCAGCACCCGGACTTGCCGGTCCGCTTTGGGGAGGTACTCATGACGTACGTAATCACCGAGCCGTGCATCGACGTGAAGGACCAGTCCTGCGTCGAGGTTTGCCCGGTCGACTGCATCCACGCGGACGAGGAGGACCGCATCCTCTTCATCAGCCCGGATGAATGCATCGACTGCGGCGCCTGTGAGCCCGCCTGCCCCGTGACGGCGATCTTCTCCGAAGACGACGTCCCGGAGGAGTGGGAGGCCTTCACCGAGGTCAACGCCCTCTGGTTCGAGGACAA
>JAPOXB010000126.1:4995-8695 GCA_026707335.1 Chloroflexota bacterium | reverse complement strand
CGGGGAGAGCTTCGGGTTGCGGCTGAGCGGGAGCACCGCGACCTGGATCGGCGCGATGCGGGGGTGGAACTTAAGCAGCGAGCGGTCGTCGCCCTTCTCGTCGGGCTCCACGGCGTAGGCGTCGACAAGGAAGGCGAGCGCGGCCCGGTCGACCCCGGCGGCGGGCTCGATGACGTAGGGCACGATGTGCTCGTTGCGCTCGTTGTCGAAGTAGGTGAGCCGCTTGCCGCTGTGCTGGGCGTGCGTCGTCAGGTCGAAGTCGGTGCGGTTGGCGATGCCCTCGAGTTCGTCCCAGCCCCAGGGGAAGCGGTACTGGAGGTCGGTCGTGCCGGCCGAGTAGTGGGAGAGCTTCTCGGGCGGGTGGACATCGCGGCGCAAGTTGGCCGGGTCGATGCCGAGGTCCAGGTACCACTGCTCCCGCAGGTCGATCCAGCGCTCGTACCAGTCGGGCGCGTCGCCCGGCGGGACGAAGAACTCCATCTCCATCTGCTCGAACTCCCGCGTGCGGAAGGTGAAGTTGCCCGGCGTGATCTCGTTGCGGAACGACTTGCCGATCTGGGCGACGCCGAAAGGCAAGCGACGCCGCGTGGCGGTGAGCACGTTCTCGAAGTTGACGAAGATGCCCTGCGCCGTCTCGGGCCGCAGGAAGGCGGCCGAGGCTGCGTCCTCCACGGGCCCCACGTGCGTCTGGAACATCAGATTGAACTGGCGCGCCTCGGTCATCGAGCCGGCGGCGCCGCAGCCGGGGCAGAGGCCGTCGCCGGGGAGCTGGTCCTCGCGATAGCGCTGCTTGCACTCCCGGCAATCGACGAGCGGGTCGGTGAAGTTCTGCAGGTGGCCGCTGGCCTCCCAGACCTTGGGCGACATCAGGATGGCGGCGTCGAGACCGACGATGTCGGGGCGCTCGCGCACCATGGCCCGCCACCACGCCTCCTTGACGTTGCGCTTGAGCTCCACGCCCATCGGTCCGTAGTCCCACGTCGAGGAGAAGCCGCCGTAGATCTCGCTGCTGGGAAAGACGAAGCCGCGCCGTTTGGCGAGCGAGACGATCGCGTCGAGGGTGGGCGGGGCGGAGTCGGACGAGGCGGGGCTGGTCATTGGCTGCTCGCGGGCGCATCGTGGGGCTGGCGGGGATTACGACGAGCCATGCGCGGGCTCCCGATCACGCTATCGCGGGGTCGCGCTGCGCTCAACGCCCCGGCGAACACGCAGGCGCCGACATCCGCCCGCGTTGACGGCGATCGGTGGCGCTGGATAGGGTGCCGCTGACCCGCATGCGCACGCGAAGGAGCGGCCGGACGATGCGATTCCTGATGGGCTTGGCGTTCGGGGTGGTGACCGGCTTCGCGATCGTCGCGATCGTCATGGGCGACTCCGGCGGCGCCGCGGTCGCGCAGGTGCGGGCGCGCCTGCGCAACTAACGCCGCGTGCACGTCCCCCCTCTCCATCGTCCAGATGGAGAGGGGGACAGGGGGTGAGGTCGGCGGAGAGCCGTCCCCGGAGCGACGCCCTCAGAGAAAGATCGGCCCGAAGACGACGGCGACGATCGACATCAGCTTGAGCAGGATGTTGAGCGACGGGCCGGAGGTGTCCTTGAAGGGGTCGCCGACGGTGTCGCCGACGACGGCCGCCTTGTGCGCCTCCGAGCCCTTGCCGCCCGAGTGCCCTTCTTCGATGTACTTCTTGGCGTTGTCCCAGGCGCCGCCGGCGTTGGCCATCATGATGGCCATCATGGAGCCGGCCGCGATCGCGCCGATCAGCAGCCCGCCCAGGGCCTCGGCGCTGATCACGGCGCCGATGAAGATCGGCACCACGACCGCGAGCAGGCCGGGCACGACCATCTCCCGCAGCGCGCCGTCGGTGGAGATGGCGATGGCGCGGGTGTGATCGGGTTCCTCGCTGCCGTCCATGATGCCGGGGTGCTCGCGGAACTGGCGGCGCACCTCTTCGACCATCGCCTGCGCGGCGCGGCCCACGGCGCCCATGCTGAGCGCGCTGAAGATGAACGGCATCAGCGCGCCGATGAGGATGCCGACCATGACCTCCCAATCGAGCAGGTTGAAGACGGAGACGCCGGTGGTGATGCTGTAGGTCGCCAGCAGGGCGAGGGCGGTCAGCGTGGCGGAGCCGATGGCGAAGCCCTTGCCGGTGGCGGCGGTGGTGTTGCCGAGTTGGTCGAGAGCGTCGGTGCGCTCCCGCACCTCGGGCGGCAGACTGGACTGCTCGGCGATGCCGCCGGCGTTGTCGGCGACGGGGCCGTAGGCGTCGGTCGCGAGGGTGACGCCGAGCGGGGCGAGCATGCCGACCGCCGCCAGGGCGATGCCGTAGAACCCGGCGAACTCCTGGGCCAGGAAGATCGCCAGGGCGATGGTGACCATCGGCACGGCCGTGGAGAGCATGCCGAGGCTGACGCCGCCGATGATCACCGGGCCCGCGCCCGACTCGGCCTGCTCGGAGAGCCGGACCGTCGGGCTGTACTTGATCGGCCCCAGGGCGAACCCCTCGGAGGAGGTGAAGCCCTCCGTGACGGTGCCGATGATCTGCCCGGCCAGAAGGCCGACCAGGATCGCCCAGAAGAGGTTGTCGTCGAGTCCCATGAAGGCGATGGCGACACCCGAACCCAGCAGCACGAGCCCACTCGCGCCGAAGACGCCGGCGCGCAGCGCCCAGAGCAGCCGTCCCTGCTCCGCCTGCTCGCCGGTGCGCACCAGGAAGGTGCCCAGCACGGCGGCGATGATGCCGATCGTGGCGACCAGGATCGGCAGCACGAAGGGGTTGGCATCGAAGTCGGTCAGGGCGCCGGCGTCGAAGACGCCGGCCGCGCCGATGGCCGTGCCGCCGACCGCGAGCGTCGCCAGCGCGATGGTCGCGACGATGGAGCCGACGTAGGACTCGAAGAGGTCGGCCCCCATGCCGGCCACGTCGCCGACGTTGTCGCCCACGTTGTCGGCGATGGTGGCCGGGTTGCGTGGGTCGTCCTCGGGGATGCCGGCCTCGACCTTGCCGACGAGGTCGGCGCCGACGTCGGCGGCCTTCGTGTAGATGCCGCCGCCGACGCGGGCGAAGAGGGCGATGGACGACGCGCCGAAGGCGAAGCCGGTCAGCGGCCGCACGTCCTGCCAGATGAGGTACATCAGCACGACGCCGATCAGCCCCAGCCCGACGACGGTCATGCCCATCACGGTGCCGGAGTTGAACGCGGTGCGCAGGGCGGGGTTGAGGCCGCGCTGGGCGCTGGCCGCGGTGCGCACGTTGGCGCGCACGGCGATGGTCATGCCGGCGTATCCGGCGCCGGCGGAGAGGATCGCGCCGATCAGGTAACTGATCGCGGTCTCGGGGAGGTTGGGGTCGGCGGAGAACTTCCCGAGCACGTCGTAGTCGATGAAGATCAGCAGGATCACGAAGACCACGGCGACGAATGCCGCGATGAACGTGTACTCGCGCTTGAGGAAAGCCGCGGCGCCCTCCTGAATCGACACGGCGATCTTGCGCATCGCCTCCGTGCCTTCGGCCTCCGCCATCACGTCGCGCACGCGCAGCGCGGCGAAGGCGAGCGCGGTGAGGGCGATGAGAATCGCCAGGATCAGGACTACCATGGGGCCTCCGTGGGGGCAGTGCAGGGGACCACGACGCGCTGCCCGCCACGCGCCGCGAGACGGGCCGCAATGTATCGCGGGCCGATCGGGCGATCAACCGGGCG
>JAPOXB010000126.1:0-4576 GCA_026707335.1 Chloroflexota bacterium | reverse complement strand
TCCTTGAGAGCGTCGTGGAGGAAGCCCGCGTGGTAGATCTCGCCGTGCTCGGCCAGGGCCGACTGGGCCCGGCGCACGCCCGCTTGGGCCTGCGCGAGGAGCCGATCGGCCTCGTCGAACTGACGCCGGTGCACGGCGCGGATGCAGCCCGCGCTGTGCTGGATGATCTGGCGGGTCGCGGCGAGCGCCTCCTCGCGGGCGGCGTGGCGCGCGTCGAAGCTGGCGCGGATCGTGGAGAGGATGCGCTCCAGCGGCGGTCCGACGCCCGGCGCATCGTCCGTTGGGGGCGGAGGCACTAGAGGTCCTTGACCGGGTCGGGCAACTCGCCCTCGCGGGCGGCGTCGATCATCTGCTTGGCCTCCGCGGGCATCTCGACGCCCAACTCGTCGAAGCGCTGCTCGGCCCAGCGGCCGATCTGCCGCGGATCCTTGTACGCGTCGGGGCCGGCGGCCGGATCGGGCGCGCCGTACTGCTCCACCACCTGTGCCTCCGTCTTCGGGGTGGCGAAGCGCGAGAGGGCGCGCTCGGTGCGAGCGCTGCCGCAGTACTCGCAATCGGGCCGCCGGGCGCCGGCCAGCGAGCGGTGGAAGGCCTCGGTGCGCTTGTCGCAGTCGGCGCACTGGTACTCGTAGATCGGCACAGGCGTCCCTCGGGGCGGGATCGTAGCACCGCAGACGTGGCCGGGGCGCTCAGGCCTCGACCGCGTTGCGCACGTGCCGCGCCACGATGAGCCGCCCGCCCAGCCCCGGCGCCACCGCGACGACGTCGATGCGGGCGCTGGGCTCCTCGCCACCGTCGCCGGCGAGATCGGCGAGGTAGGCCGCCGCGCCGAGGCGGAGGCGCTCCTGCTTGGCCGAATCGACCGACTCCAGGGCGGCCAGCGCCGCGCCGCGCCCGCGCCGGGTGCGCACCTCGACGAAGACGATCGCGCCGTCGCGGTCGCGCGCGACGATGTCGATCTCGCCGCCCTCGCTGCGGCGGTTGCGATCGAGCAGCGTGTAGCCCCGGCGGCGGAGGTACCGCGCCGCGACCTCTTCCCCGTCCCGGCCGAGTTGCCGCCGGTCGTCCGTCATCGTCGGGCCTCCCGCCGCGGGGGCCGGGGCGTCGCGCGGGGGGCCGCTCCGGCGGGCATCAGAAGCCGAGCCGCGCGGGCGCGGGACGGAGGGCCGCCCTCCCGCTGGCCCTCACTGGCGCGAAGCTGTAGCGATGCTCCGCGCACGGACCGCGGCGACGCAGCGCCGCCAGGTGACCGGGGGTCGCGTAGCCCTTGTTGGCGGCGAAGCCGTAGGCCGGATAGGCGGCCGCCCGCGTCTCCATCCAGGCGTCGCGGGCCACCTTCGCAACGATGGACGCCGCGGCGATGCTGGTGCTGGAGGTGTCACCGCCGACGATCGTCTCGAACTGGCATTCGAAGTGGTGGGTATCGCGACCATCCACGAGGACGTAGTCGACGGCGGCGCCGCTGCGGCCGGCGAGGTCGGCGAGGGCGCGGCGCATCGCCAGTCGCGTGCCCTGCAGGATGCCAACGCTGTCGATCTCCTCGGCGGCGGTCCAGCCAACGCCCCAACCCGGCACGGTGTGCTTGATCGCGGCGGCGAGGTCGCGCCGGGCGCGCGGCGAAAGCTGTTTGCTGTCGCGGACCCGGCCCAGCCAGTCGGGGCGGGAACGCGGCTCCAGGCAGACGGCCCCCGCGACCACGGGGCCAGCGATTGGTCCGCGGCCCACCTCGTCCACTCCGGCGACGAGCGCATGCCCGGAGTCCCACAGTTGGAGTTCCCGACGGCGCGTCGGCCAGGGGGATCGGCCGCGCGAGCGATGTCCTTGCTGCGGGGCCGGCGGTGCAGGATGGCGGGGCAGGGCCGGCTGGAAGGGGGCGGTGGGCATGGGTAGGCGCATCGTAGTGCCCGGACGGGGCCCGTGACAGGGCGCGCCTCGGGGGCGTCTCGCCACCCGCGCTGCCCGCGACCACGACTGTCAACGGCGTGTTGCGGGGGTCGAGCGGTACGCGGATCAGGCGGCGCCCCCTGCTATATTGCATATGGAGTGTGCACCGCCGCGTGGCGAGGCATGGTCGGGAAAGAGGGCGCCGTGGGCGGGTCTCGCTGGGCGCGGAACTCCTTCGTTTACCTGCTGGTCCTGGTGATCCTGGTGATCGTGCTGTTCACCGTCATCCCCCGTGGGGGCGGGTCGACGGAAGTGCCGATCGTGGGCGGGCCCGAGAGTCTGATCGGCCGCATCCAGGAGAATCAGGGCGACGGCATCGACCGCATCGAGGTCGACGGCGCCGAGGTCACGTTATGGATGCAGAACGGCGAGAACTTCCACTCGCGCCTGCCCGATGCGACCGATTTCTTCGAGTTCCTCGACCGGGAGGGCGTCGACGTCAGCGACGCGGGCTTCCCCAACACGAGCGTCAGCGGGGGCGGCGGCTTCAGCGGCATCCTCAACATCTTCCTGGGCCTGCTGCCGCTGATCATCATCGTGGGCGTCGTGATCTTCATCATGCGGCAGGCGCAGGGCTCGAACAGCCAGGCGATGTCGTTCGGCAAGAGCAAGGCCCGCGTGGTGACGGCGAATCGGCCCAGCGTGACGTTCAACGACGTGGCCGGCGCCGTCGAGGCGAAGGAGGAACTGCAGGAGGTCGTGGAGTTCCTCAAGTTCCCCGAGCGCTTCGCCGCCCTGGGCGCGAAGATTCCCACGGGCGTGCTGCTCGTGGGCCCGCCCGGGACCGGCAAGACGTTGATCTCGCGGGCCGTGGCCGGCGAGGCGGGCGTGCCGTTCTTCAGCATCAGCGGCTCCGAATTCGTCGAGATGTTCGTGGGCGTGGGCGCGAGCCGCGTGCGCGACCTCTTCGAGCAAGCCAAGAAGAATGCGCCCTGCATCGTGTTCATCGATGAGATCGACGCGGTCGGCCGCCAGCGCGGGGCCGGCCTGGGCGGCAGTCACGACGAGCGCGAGCAGACGCTCAACCAGATCTTGGTGGAGATGGACGGCTTCGACACAAACACGAACGTGATCGTGATCGCGGCGACCAACCGGCCCGACATCCTCGACCCGGCCCTGCTGCGCCCCGGCCGCTTCGACCGGCAGGTGGTGCTCGACGCGCCCGATGTGAAGGGCCGCGAGGCGATCCTGGGCGTCCACGCGGCCGACAAGCCGCTGGCCCCGGGCGTCGCACTCGACACGGTCGCGAAGGAGACGCCCGGCTTCTCCGGGGCGGACCTCGCGAACCTGCTCAACGAGGCGGCCATCCTGGCGGCGCGCCGGCAGAAGAAGAACATCACCAACGCGGAGTTGGAAGAGGCCGTGGATCGGGTGATGGCGGGACCGGAGCGCAGGAGCCGCGTCCTGACGGGCCGGGAGAAAGAGGTCGTCGCCTACCACGAGGGCGGCCACGCCCTCGTCGCGACGCGCATCGAGGGGCACGACCCGGTGCACAAGGTGACGATCGTGCCGCGCGGCATGGCGGGCGGCTACACCCGCTATCTGCCGGAGGACGAGCACCGGCTGGCCGGCAAGGCGTACTACGAGGGCTTCCTGGCCTCGGCGCTCGGCGGCCACACGGCCGAGGCGCTGGTCTTCGGAGAGATGACCACCGGCGCCCACGACGACCTCTCGAAGGCGACGCAGATCGCGCGCAACATGGTCACGCAATGGGGTATGAGCGAGAAGCTGGGGCCGCGCACCTTCGGCAAGAAGGAGTCGCTCGTCTTCCTGGGCCGCGACCTGAGCGAGCAGCGTGACTACTCGGAACGCATCGCGGAGGAGATCGACGACGAGGTACGGGAGTTGATCGATCGGGCGCGCGACCGCGCGCGCGCGATCCTGGCCGAGAACCGCGAGACGCTGGACCTGCTCGCGTCGCGGCTGATGGAGCAGGAGACGCTGGAGGGCGACGATCTCAAGGCCATCCTGGACCACCGACCGGGGGAGCCGGTTCCCGGGCCGTCAGTCGTGACGCCGGCGCCGCCTCCGCCGGCCGCGGGCGCGTCACCCGGGGGCGACGCGGAGGAGCCGGCCGGTCCCGTGATGCCGCCCAAGCCGGGGCTTGTCTGGGGCGGCAACGCGGCCTCGACGCCGGGAGAATAGCGCGCACGGGACGTCGGTCGCGCGGTCGCTTGCCCGCGCAGCAGGGGGCTCGTAGTCTGTTTCGGTACCCCTTCAGCAGACGAGGTTACGTGGGACGATGTACGCCGTCATCCGTACCGGCGGGAAGCAATATCGCGTGGAGGCGGGCCAGCGGCTCCGGGTGGAGAAGCTGTCCGGCGCCGCGGGTGATCGCGTGGAGTTCCCGGAGGTCCTGATGATCGGCGGCGACGGCGAGACCGCCGTCGGCACGCCTACCGTCGAGGATGCCCACGTCGTCGGGGAGATCGTCGAGCAGGGCCGGAGCCGCAAGGTGACGGTCTTCAAGTACAAGAACAAGACCCGCTACCGGCGGGTGCGCGGACACCGCCAGCAGCAGACGGTGCTGGCGATCACCGAGATCCGCGCCCCCGACGGCAGGTCGGCGTCGTACGAGGTGCGGCGGCCCGGGGCGCCGGTCGAGCAGGCGGCGGAGGTCGCCGCCGTGACC
>JAPOXB010000252.1 GCA_026707335.1 Chloroflexota bacterium | reverse complement strand
GTAGCGCTCCAGCGCGGCGAACAGCCCCGCGACGTGGTCGCCGTCCGGGTGCGTCGCCACGACGATGTCGAGCCGCCGATGCCCCGGCGGCAGCGCCTCGGCCAACTCGCCCAGCAGCCGCTGCCCATCCGCGCCGCCGTCGACCAGCATCGTCGTCCCGCCCGGTGCAACGGCGAGGATGGCGTCGCCCTGCCCGATGTCGAGCACGTGCGCGTCCAGCGTGTCGGCGTCGTTCGAGACCACCGCCCCCCACACGACGGCGTTCGCGGCCAGCAGCGCGACCAGCGCCGCCGCCGCGGTGGGGAACTCCAGCGCCCGCAGCGCCCTCGCCGCGGGCGGCGCGTCGTCGCGCCTCTCGTCCTCGCGGCGACGCGCGGCCCGGCCCCGGCGCAGCCACGCCGCGCCGCCGATGATCGCCACGTACAGCGCGACCGCGTGGTCCAGCCCGAACCCGTCGATCTGCGCCGACGCGAAGGGCAGCGACGCCGCCCCCTCGCCCACCGCCACGAACCAGGACAGCGGAAGCCAGGCCAGCAGCCAGCCCACGACCGTGCCCAGACCGGCCCCGATCGCCCCCGCGAGCGATGTCGCCAAGCTGCCCAGGAAGATGAGCGGGAAGAGCGGCGCGACCAGCAGGTTGGCCGGCAGCGCGACCAGCGAGATGCGGCCGAAGTGCAGCGCGATCAGCGGCAGCGTCGCGGCGACGGCCGCCGCCGTCACGATGCCCGTCTCCAGCAGCGCCAGCTGCAGGCGCACGCCCGGCGTCCGTTCGAGCAGGTCGAGGCCCAGCGCCGACATGGCCCGCAGCCGGGCCGGCTCGGCGATGGCCGCCAGCGCCGCCGTCGCGGCGAAGGACAGTTGGAACGAGAGGTCGTCGATGGTGCCCGGCTGCACCGCCACCATCAGCGCCGCCGCCAACGCGATGGCCGGCTCGGCCGCGCCGCGCCGCCCCGACGCGTTCGCCAGCAACAGCACCGATCCCATGATCGCGGCCCGCACGACCGGCGCGTCGGCCCCGACGAAGACCGTGTACAGCCCCACCACGACGATCGCCAGCCAGATCGCGCGGCGGCGCCCGACGGCCCAGGCGCTGCCCGCCACGACCAGCACGGCCAGCAGCGTCACGTTGCTGCCCGAGATCACCACCAGGTGCGACAGCCCGGTCGCGTTGAGGTCGTCGCGCACATCGCGCTGCAAAGCGCCGCGCCGGCCCGTCACGATGCCTTGCGAGAGGCCCGCCAGCGGCTCCTCCAGCGAGCGCGCCAGCCCCTCGTCCAGCGCCGCCCGCGCGTCCGACAGGGCGGACCGCAGCGGGTGGCCGGCGGTGCGATCCAGGATCGATACGTCCCGCGCGAACCCCGTCGCCGTGATGCCACGCTCCGCCAAATAGTCCTCGAAGGCCGTGGCCTCCTGCGATCGCACGGGCCGCAGCCCGGCCTGCGCGCGCAGCCGGTCGCCGTAGGCGACCTCGACGCCCGGCCCGACGCGCAGCAGCACGTCGCCGCCGGCCGGGCGGTGCTCCGACCCCAGCGACACGGCCTCGACCGACAGCCGCACCTCCCGGCCGGACCCGCGCGTCACCGGGTCCGACTCCACCACTCCCTCCACGATCACCGCGCGCCCCGTGAACGCCGCGACCGATCCCGGCGGCGGTGGGCCGTCGGCGGCGCGCAGGAGTCCCAGCGCGAACAGCCCCGCCGCCGCGACGGCGAGCATCGGCCCCTTCCGTTCCGAGCGCAGCGCGAGGATCGCCGCCACGACGGCCGCCGCCAGCGCGGCGCCCGCTTCCACCTCCGGCGCCGCGAAGCCCGTCGCGATCGCGACGCCGGCGAAGAAGGCGAGGGAAAGGATCAGCAGGGGCGACCTCATCGCGCCGGGTCCTCGCCGCCGTAGTGCGCCGGGTCGCGCGCCGTCGCCCATCCGGCCAGCCCCGCCAGCACGCGGGCCGGCAACACGCCCCGATCCTCGACCTCCGCCAGCGATGTGAACGGCGCCTCCTCCCGCGCCGCCATGATCGCGTCGGCCCGCGCCTCACCGATGCCCGGCAGGGCCTCCAGCTCCGCGCGCGAGGCCCGATTCAGGTCGATCAGCCGGTCCGCCGCCGGGTCGGCCGGGATCGGCGACGGCCGCTCCCAGCCCTCGTAGATCCGCACGTCGCCGGGAGCGGCGCCGGGCGTCGCGGCCAGCACGGCCAGCCCCGCGACCAGCGCCAAGCCGGCCAGCAGCGCCGGCCACCAGATCGCCGAAACCCCGCCGCGCTGATCCACCTGCTCACTGCCCTGCTGACTACCGGGGCGCCGCTATGGACTAGACACGATTCTTTTCCATTTCGACACACTAAAATCACTTATATCGGATCGATGACACTGAGTGTTCATATCCAGTGAAATCACGGTCGGACGGGCTATAGTGGGTTGCCCGGAAGGGACCGCACATGCCTTCCTCGGCGCTGCACGGCCGTTCCTTGCTCACCATCGCCGGCCTGTCGGCGGCGGAGATCGCGGCGATCCTCGACACCGCGCGGACGCAGAAGGCCGATCCGGCGGGGCCGCACGGGCGCGCCCTGGCCGGCAAGACCGTCGTGCTCGTCTTCGAGAAGCCCTCCCTGCGCACCCGCGTTTCCTTCGAGGTGGCCGCCCGCCGCCTGGGCGCGACCTCGCTCTACCTCTCCCCGGCCGAGGTCGGCCTGGGCACGCGCGAGCCGGCCAAGGATGTCGCCCGTGTCCTCAGCCGCTACGCCGACGTGATCGTCTGCCGCACCTTCGGGCAGGACATCCTGGACGAGCTCGACCGCTACGCCTCGGTGCCCGTGATCAACGCGCTCTCCGACTGGGAGCATCCTTGCCAGACCCTGGCCGACCTGCTCACCATCCGCGAGCACGGCGGCACAGCCGGCCGCACCCTCGCCTACGTCGGCGACGGCAACAACGTCGCCCGGTCGCTCGCGGCCGGGGCGGCCTCCGAGGGCATGCACGTGCGTCTCGCCGCCCCGGCCGGCTACGTCCTCGACGACGCCAGCCTGGCCATCGCGCGCGAGCGGGCCGCCGCGTCGGGCGGCAGTGTGCGCGTTACCGCCGATCCGCTGGCGGCGGTTTCCGGGCGCGGCCTCGGCGACGCCGATCTACCCCCCGCCGATTTCGTTTACACCGACGTCTGGACCAGCATGGGCCAGGAGGAGGAAAGCCGGCGGCGCAACGAAGCCTTCGCCGGCTACCAGATCACGACCGACCTGCTGGCCGCCGCCCCGGCAGCGCGCCTCATCCACGACCTGCCCGCCC
>JAPOXB010000062.1 GCA_026707335.1 Chloroflexota bacterium | reverse complement strand
CCCGTGGCACGACGCATCGCCGGCGGCTGGACGCGCCCCTTCCGGGAGGACACGGAAGGCGGCATCTTCTACGGCTGGTGGATGGTGGGCGCCGGCTTCCTCATGAAGCTGGTCTACGCGCTGCTGGTCTTCCAGGCCTTCGGGGCCTACGTGGCGGTCCTGCGCGAGGAGTTCGAGTGGAGCAAGACGCTCTTCGCGGCGGCGTTCGCGATGTCGCGCGTCGAGAGCGGCGCGCTGGGGCCGCTGCAGGGCTGGATGGTCGATCGCTTCGGGCCGCGCCGGGTGATGCAGATCGGCGTGGTCATCATGGCGCTGGGCTTCTTCTGGTTCAGCCAGATCAACTCGCCCGAGATGTTCGTGCTCTCGTTCTTCACGGTCTCCCTGGGGGCCGGGCTGGCCGGCTTCATGACCCTGACGATCGCGGTCGTGAAGTGGTTCGAGCGGCGGCGCGCGACCGCCCTGGGCCTGATGTCGACCGGCATGGCCGTGGGCGGGCTGCTGATCCCGCTGCTGATCCTGGCGCTCGACACCTTCGGCTGGCGCGACACGGCGCTGGCGTCCGGCGTCATCGTGCTGCTGATCGGCTTCCCCATCTCGCTGGTCATGCGCACCGCGCCCGAGGAACATGGCCATCACGTCGACGGACGCCGCGACCTCTCGACGGGCCAGGCCCGGCGCGCACCGCAGCCCGATTTCACGGCCCGGCAGGCGCTGTGCACGCGGGCCTTCTGGTTCGTCTCGCTGGGGCACGCCTCGGCGGTGCTGATCGTCTCGGCGGTGATGGTGCACCTGATCGTCTACGTCAGCGAGGACCTCGGCTACTCGCTGGGCTTCGCCGGCGCGCTCGTCTCGCTGATGACCGCCTGCATGATGGTGGGGCAGGTGGGGGGCGGCTTCGTCGGCGATCGGGTGAACAAGCGCCTGCTGGTCGTCGGCTGCATGATCGGCCACGTGGCGGGCCTGCTGCTGCTGGCCAACGCGACGGCGCTGTGGATGCTGCTCGTGTTCGCCATCGTGCACGGGCTCTCGTGGGGCACGCGGGGCCCGCAGATGGCGGCGATCCGGGCCGACTACTTCGGCCGCACCTCGTTCGGCACGATCATGGGCTTCTCCTCGATGATCGTGATGTTCGGCATGATGCTGGGGCCGATCATCGCCGGCGCGATGGCCGACGCGACCGGCAGCTACACGGCCGGCTTCACCGTGCTCGCAGCGATGGCGGCGGCCGGGTCGCTGTTCTTCGTCATGGCCCGGCCGCCGCGGCGGCCCCTCCCGATCGGCGCGGCGGCGGCGCGTCCGGCCGGGGCCGGTCATACTGAGCCGGCGCGGCCGGCCGCGCGCGGCGGAACCGAGGGGGCCCGATGACATCAGCAGTGACACAGACCACGACCCGCGACGGCCTGGCGGAGTTGCGGCATCGGCGCACGGTGGCGGCCGGGCTGGGCGGTCCCGATCGCGTGCAGCGCCAGCACGACCGCGGCCTGCTGACCGCGCGCGAGCGCGTGGAGCTGCTGCTCGACCCGGGCAGCGAGGCGCCCTTCGGACCGCTGGTGCATTCCGGCGTGCCCGGCGAAGAGGACCGCACCATGGGCGACGGCCAGCTGCTCGGCTTCGGGCGGATCGACGGCCGCTGGGTGGCCTACGAGGCCAGCGACGCGACGATCAAGGGCGCCTCCGGCGGCGCGGGGTCGTCGCGGCGGCGGCGCGCGTTCCACCGGATCGTCGAGACGGCGGGGCTGCCCATGTTCGGGCTGATGCAGGGCGGCGGCGCCCGCATCACCGACATCGTCACGTCGCGGTTCGCCGGGTTTTACGGCCCCAGCGTCGGCGATCGGCTGGCCTTCCCGCGGCGCGGCGCGCACCTCATCGCGGTGCTGGGCAACTACTACGGCCCGGGGCCCACCATCGACGCCGAGTACCGGGTGATGACGGCGCCCTCGAACTTCTCGGTGAGCAGCCCCGCGATCGTCGAGGAGGCGACGGGCGAGAAGGTGTCCCGCTACGACCTGGGCGGCGCGGCGGTGCACGGCAAGATCACGGGCGAGATCGACGGCATCGTGCCCGACGACACGGCGGCCATCGCGCAGCTGCGGCGGTTGTTCTCGTACCTGCCGGCCAACGCCTGGGAGGAGGCGCCCGTCGTGCGGACGGGCGATCCCTGGGACCGCTGCGAGGAGTCGCTGCGCACGCTGGTGCCCGAGAGGCCGCAGCGCCCGTTCAACGTCAAGAAGGCGATCACGGCGGTGATGGACCGCGGCTCGTTCATCGAGTGGATGCCCGACTTCGCCAAGCAGCTCGTCTGCGGCATCGCGCGGCTCGACGGGCACACCGTCGTCGTGATCGCCAACCAGCCCGGCGTCCGCGCCGGCTCGCTCGACGTGGAATCGGGCACGAAGGTCCGGCGCATGCTGAATGCCTGCGAGTTGCTGCGGCTGCCGCTGGTCGCCTTCATCGACGTGCCGGGCGTGCTGCCCACCGTCGAGGAGGAGCATCGCCGGCTGCAGGACGCCGTCTGGGGGCTGGGCGTCGACCGCGTGCGCCTGCCGCAGCCCAAGCTCAGCGTCATCCTGCGCAAGGGCTACGGCTTCGCGATCTTCGCGATGAGCGGCGCCGACCCCGAGTGGTACTCGTACGCCTGGCCCAGCGCGCAGATCGCGTTCGTGGGGCCCGAGCCGGGCGTGCGCGTGTCCTATCGCAAGGAGTGGCAGGAGGCGGCCGACAAGGACGCCTTCGTCGCCAGCTACGCGGAGCAGATCCGCCGCGATTCGGAGCCCTGGGCGGGGGCGCAGATGGACTACCTCGACGACGTGATCGACCCCGCGGAGACGCGCCCCACGCTGGTCCGGGCGCTCCGCGTGGCGCGCGAGCGGATGCGCAACTCGGAGGCGCAGCGCGGCTGGGACCGCCCCCGCGGCTGAGCCATCCGGATCGCGCCGCGCCCTCGACCGAAGCCGGGGCCGCCGGTATACCGGAGCCTCCGGAGGCGGAAGGGCGACGAGGAGACGCCGGTGACGCAGGCCACGGTCGAGGGCGGCATCGCGGAGCTTGCCCGCCGCCGCACGATCGCGGCCGGCCTGGGCGGTCCCGAGCGGGTGCAGCGTCAGCACGACCGCGGCTTCCTGACCGCGCGCGAGCGCGTCGACCTGCTGCTCGACCCGGGCACGAACGTGCCCTTCGGGCCGCTGGTCAACTCGGGCGTGCCGGGCGAAGAGCACCGCACGATGGGCGACGGCCAGCTGCTCGGCTTCGGGCAGGTCGACGGGCGCTGGGTCGCCTACGCGGCCAGCGACGCGACGATCAAGGGCGCCTCGGGCGGGGCGGGATC
>JAPOXB010000173.1 GCA_026707335.1 Chloroflexota bacterium | reverse complement strand
CGAGGTCGTGGTGGGGTTCGACACGACGGGGCGGGGCACGCCCGCGCCCGCGCCCGTCCGGCACGCCCTGGCGGCGCTCGGCGCCGCGCCGCGCGAGGCCGCCTTCGTCGGCGACTCGCCGGCCGACATGGGCGCGGGGCGGGCGGCCGGACTGCAGGCCGTCATCGGACTGGCGGGCCGCAAGGCCGCCGCCGCGCTGGGCGAGGCCGGCGCCACCCACATCGTCGAGGACCTGGACGCCGTCGCGGCCCTCCTCGCCGGGGCGCGGGGAGCCTAGTCCGGCCGGATGCGCTCCCCCGCGAGCGCGCGCCTCATTGACAGCGCCCGATCCCGACGACCGCTACGACCAGGGGGGCGATGCACCCGAGCGCGATGACCGTGCAGTCGCACGCCGTGCTGCGGCTGCAGCGGCAATTCTTCAGGCATGAGATGCAACGCTTCATGAGTGCTCCTTTTCGGACGAGCCGGTCAGACTAGCAGGAGCGGCCGCACTAGGCTCCACAGGGGTTGACGGCGTTGCGGCCCTCGCCGCCGGGGCGCGGGGGTAGTCTGCGCGTATGGCGTCCCTCGCGCGTCCGCTGCCCCTGGCCGACACGGCCGACGCCCTGCGCGCCGGCCGGCTCGACCTCGAAGCGCACGTCGAGGCCGCCCTGTCGCGGGTCGAGGAGACCCAGCCCGACCTGCGCGCCTTCGTGCCCGAGCCCGGCCGGGCGGCGCGCGTCCGCGCCGAGGTCGCAGCGCTGCGGGCGCGCTGGCCCGACCCGGACGTCGGCGGGCCGCCGCTCTTCGGGGCGCTGCTGGGCGTGAAGGACATCATCGCCGCCGGCGGTCTGCCGACGCGCGCCGGCAGCGCCCTGCCCGCGGACCTCTTCGCGATGCCCGAGGCGACGGCGGTGTCGCGCCTGCGCCGGGCGGGCGCGATCGTGCTGGGCAAGACCGTCACGACGGAGTTCGCCTACCTGGAGGCCGGCGCGACCGCCAACCCGCACGATCCGCGGCGCACGCCCGGCGGCTCCAGCTCGGGCTCGGCGGCGGCCGTCGCGGCCGGCATCGTGCCGCTGGCGCTGGGCACGCAGACCATCGGCTCGGTCCTGCGGCCGGCCGCCTACTGCGGCGTCGTGGGCTTCAAGCCGAGCTATGGGCGCGTCCCCAGCGACGGCGTGCTCCCCTTCTCGCGCTCCATCGACACCGTGGGCGCCTTCACCCAGGACGCGGCGGGGGCGGCCCTCGCCGCGGCGGCGCTCCTCGACGGCTGGACTCCCGCCGCCGCGCCGACCGGCCGGCCGTCGCTGGGCGTGCCGCGCGGGCCCTACCTCGATCAGGCGGAGACGGAGGGCCTGGCGGCGTTCGAGCGGGCGCTGGCCCGGCTCGACGCGGCGGGCTTCCGCGTGATCGAGGTCGAGGCCTTGGCGGACATCCAGGCGGTCAACGAGCGCCACACCGACCTCATCGCGGCCGAGTTCGCCGACGTGCACCGCGCCTGGTTCGCGGAGTGGGGCGCGCTGTACCGGGGCGGGTCGGCCGGGACGTACGACCGTGGCCGCGGCGTGAGCGCGGCGGCGCGCGCCGCGGGATTGGCCGGCCGCGCCGAGCTCCGCGACGCCCTCACCCGTCGGATGGCCGCGGCCGGCATCGACGCCTGGATCTCGCCCGCCGCCGCCGGCCCCGCCCCCCTCGGCCTCGAGGCGACCGGCGCGCCCTGGATGAACCTGCCCTGGACGCACGCCGGCCTGCCGGCCGTCGCGCTGCCGGCCGGGACCGTCGAGGGGATGCCCGTGGGCGTGCAGGTCGTGGCGCGCGCGGGCGACGACGAGCGCCTGCTGGCCTGGGCGCTGGACATCGAAGCGGCGCTGCGCTGATCGCCGCCCGCCGCCCGACTGCCCTGTGCTGCCTCGTGGGCACTTCCTTCCGCCGCGCTGAGCGCCTAGCATGAAAACCGACCCGCCGGTCGGTTTTCGGCGGGATGCGGAGCGACGCATGCCCTCCTCCCCGGTCGTGACGCCGAGCCCCGTGCAGGCGCTGCGCGCGCCGCTGTCGCGCGCGGCCGCCCGGAGCGATGGCGCGCTCGTCGTCGCCGCCCACGAGAGCCCGCTGCCCGACCTGCTCGACGCCTTCGCCGCCACCGGCAGCGACGCCGTCTACTGGGAGCAGCCGGCGCAGGGCTTCGGGCTGCTGGCCCTGGGCGCGGCGACGTCGATCGAGGTGGCGGGCCCCGGCCGCTTCGCCGAGGCGGCTCGCTGGTGGCGCCGCACGGTCGATACGGCCGGCGCCGCGGCTGGTGACGCCGTGATGCCGCTGGCCGTGGGCGGCTTCGCCTTCGCGGAGTTCTCGCCGATCGACGACCCGATCTGGCGCGGCTGGCCGCGGGGCGCATGGGTCGCGCCGGCGGTCGCCCTGGAGCGACGGCCCGATGCGAGCAGCGTCCAGGTCCAGGTCGCCGCGCCCGACGACGTGGACGCAGCGACCGCCCTGGCCGAGATCGCCCTGCGCGCCCGGCCTCACTACGCTCCCTGCCGGGACTCCGCCGCCTCCGGCCCCGACCTGCAACTGCACGACGACCCCGGCCACGGCTGGTGGGACGACAGCCTGCGCGACGTGCTCGACGAGATCGCGGCGGGGCGGCTGCGCAAGCAGGTGCTGGCGCGCCGCCTGCAAGCCACGGCGGCCGACCCGATCGACGCGACGCGGGTGCTGCTGGCCCTGCGCGACCGCTTCCCGAGCGCCACGATCTTCGCGCTGCGGCGCGGCGCGTCGACGTTCCTGGGCGCCTCGCCCGAGGAGCTGGTCGGGCTGCGCGGGGACCGCGTCGCCGCGAGCGCGCTGGCCGGCACGTCGCGCGGCGCCGGCGACGGGCGCTGGCTGCTCGACGACTGCAAGGAGCGCCGCGAGCACGCCTTCGTCGTCGAGGCGCTGCGCGAGCGGCTGGCGCCGATCTGCACGCGTCTGCACGTGCCCGACGCGCCCGAGCTGATGACGCTGCCCGACCTGTCGCACCTCAGCACGGCGGTCTGCGGCCGGCTGGCCGAGCCGCGCGGGCTGCTGGAGTTGATCGACACGTTGCACCCGACGCCGGCCGTCGGCGCGACGCCGCGGGAGGCCGACCGCTCCGCCGCGCTCGAGCCCTTCGACCGCGGCTGGTACGCGGGCCCCGTGGGTTGGGCGCGCGGCGATCGCGGCGGCGAGGGGGACGCGATCGTGGCGCTGCGCTCGGCGCTGGTGCGGGGGCGGCGGGCGGCGCTCTACGCCGGCTCCGGCATCGTGCAGGGCAGCGACCCCGAACTCGAATGGCGCGAGGCCCGCCTGAAGATGGCGGCGGTGCGCGACGCG
>JAPOXB010000135.1 GCA_026707335.1 Chloroflexota bacterium | reverse complement strand
CAGACGGCGGCGTTCATCCCCAAGGGGCTGCCCGGCCTGCTGTATTGGTACGGCCTGTACCCCGTCCACGCCTGGATCTTCGGCGGGCTGATCAGGGCCGTCGCGCGGCGGGCGGAGGCCGCCGCGGCGGCCGCCCGTTAGGGCGTGCTTGGCTCGGCCGTCACGGGCGCAATGGCGACGCGGCCGCCGTCGAGAACGTCCATGTGCAGGCTGTGGCCGTCGAGCAGGCGCATGCCGACGAGGGGCGTGGTGTCGGCGGCGTCCGCGTCGATGTATCGCCGCTGGCCGTCCCACAACACGGCGACCCCATAGGAAGGAAACGTGACCTCGCTGCCGTCGGCAAGGGTCGCCCAGCCTCTGCTGCGATAGCGCAGCCCCAGCTCCGTCACCAGCGCCGGAGTGACGGTGAGGAATCCGCTGAACCCGGTGTCAATCACCGCCTCGATTTCTCTTGTCTGCCCCGATGGTCCCTGCACGGCAAGGGTGACCACCGCCTCATAGGCGGAGTTGACCGCGCCCTCCATCACTCGGCTTTCCTCAGGGGACGCCCCCCAAAGTGATACAACGCCCGGGATCCGACCCGCAGGCACCAGATGTCATGGGCGGGCGGGTGTTGGGCCCAGAGGCGGTCCGTCGCGTCGATCACGTTGTCGCCGACGGCCCAGTGGCCGCTCTCCACGTCGATGGCGACGACCTCGCCCTGGTGGTCGGCCTCGACCTGCGGGCGGATGTCGCGCTCGTAGATCTCGTCGCCCAAGCGGGCCGTCTCCTCGGCGGGCCGGGTTGGCGGTGTGGTGGGTCTCTCACGTTGCGTGGGCGTCGGGGTCTCTGTGTCTCTCATCCGTCCCCCTTTCGAAGGCGTGCCTCCACGCCCGTCATTCTACGACCTTGCGAGGATGTAGGCGCGGTGATCGTATCGCCCGCCCGCTACTCCTCCTCCGGCAGCAGCACGACGCGGAGGTAGCGGTCGGGCGGCAGGTAACGCCCCGCCGCGGCCGCGACCTGCTCCAGCGTCAGCGCGTCCAGCCGCTCGTCGAAGCGGCCGATCTCCGCCGGCGAGTCCCCGCGCTGCGCCGCATCCCGGATCTGGTTGAGCCAGAAGCCGTTGTCGCGCAGATCCTCCTCGCGGGCGGTGCGCAGCAGTTCCTTGACCGTGTCGAGGTACTCCTGCTCGCCCCCGTCGCGCAGCCACGCGATTTCCTCGAAGACGGCGTCGAAGAGTTCGTCGGCGCGGGCCGGGTCGCTCCCGAAGATGACGTAGAGCAAGTACTCAGGGTCGGGAAGCCGGGTGGCTCGGGAGATCGCGCCGACGCTGTACGTGCCGCCGAGCGCCTCGCGCAACCGCTCGCGCAGGCGGATCTGGAGCATCTCCCCGACCACCGTGAGCGTGAGCGCGTGCTGGCGACTCCACTCCATGTCGCCGGCGAATACCACCGCCGTCTGGCTGCGCGGTTCGATACCGCTGCGGACCACGTGCTCCTCCAGCCCCGGCGGGCGCTCGACCCCCACGTCCCGCCACTGCTCGACGCGCCCGGCGGTCGGCAGGCTGGCCAGGTAGGTTTCCGTCAGCGATCGCAGCGTGTCCCAGTCGAAGGCGCCGACGAACACGAAGGTGGCGTCACCCAGGTCCGCGAACCGGTCGGCGTAGACCGCTTCCGCGCGTTCCAGGCTGAGCTCGTCCAGCAGCTCGAGCGTGAGCGGGCGCCGGCGGAAGTGCCCCTGACTGAACACGGTGTTCAGCGTGTCGGAGAACACCGCGTCGGGTTGGTCGGCGCGGGTCTCGGCGGAACTCCGCAGGCTGCTCAGGTAGTTCGAGAAGTACACCGGGTCCAGCCTGGGCGCGGTGGCGTAGAGATGGACCAACTGGAACAGGGTTTCGATGTCCTCCGGCGACGAGTTGCCGTTGAACCCCTCGAACAACTCGCTAATCGAGGGCGAGACGGAAACGCGCTTGCCTGCCAGCAGCTTGTCCAAGGCCACGTTGTCGTGCGGGCCCACGCCGCTGCCGTTGGCCAGCTGCGCGGCGTAGGTTGCCGAGACGTGGTCGGCGTCGTCCACCAGCGAGTGCCCGCCCGGGCTGAAGGCGCCGAACACGATTTCGTCGTTCTTGAAGTCGGTCTGCTTGGCGATCACGGTGATCCCGTTCGACAGCGTCCACTTGACGGCATCGATGGTCTCGATGGCTTCTTCACCGGCGATGCTGCCGGCGGTCGGGGTCGTGGCCATGAGCGGCAGATCGGCGACCTCGTCCTCGTAGGGTTCGACCTCGAGCGTGTCCGCCGCCGCGAGTTTCGCCTGCAGCTCGGATTCCAAGTCCTCGTCCGACTTCTCGCCGCTTCCTTCGGGCCGCATCACCAGCAGCACCGTGTTGCCGGGCTCGCTCCAGGTCGCGGCCACGGCGTCGACCTCCGCCAGCGAAATCTCCGGCAGCAGCGCCTGGTAGAACGCCCACTCGGCCTCAATGCCGGGAACCGGATTCCCGCTCAGGAAGTGGTCCGCGTACTCCTGGGACAGATCGGCCGACTCCCGCTGATCGCGCTCCCGATAGACCCGCTCGACTTCGCTCAACAGGGTGGCCTTTTCGCGAGTCAATTCGCTCTCGGTAAACCCGTGCTGTCGAGCGCGCTGCGTCTCTTCAAGCAGCGCCTGGAAGCCTGGCTCAACCCCGTCCTGCTCCACCCATGCCGCGAACTGGACGAGGTCGATCGCCTCGACGAACGACCCGCGCAGGCCGATGGTCCCGAGATAGGGGGGATCCTCGGCCTGCCCCCGTTCAAACAAGCGGGCATTGAGCATCATGAACGCCAGCCGCTCCGCCACGATGCGCCGCAGCGCCGCCAGGTCGTCGCCCGACTCGGGCGGGAGCTTTCGCAGGAGGTACACCTGCGTGCCGGGCGCCTCGGGGTCGCTGAACACGTTGACCCGCGGCGCGTCGTGCTCGGGCACGCCATAGCGCGGCCGATCCGTGGGCGGTCCGACGACGGCGGCCGCCTGGCCCGCCTCACCCTCGGGGGGCGGGGCGAAATACTGCCGCACCTTGGCTTCGATGGCTTCGGGGTCGAAGTCGCCCACGGCGATGACGGCCATCAGGTCGGGCCGATACCACCGCTCGTAGAAGTCGACCAACCGCTGTGGGGGAGCGTTTTCGAAGACTTCGGGCAGCCCAATCGGGTCCCGATCGGTATAGCGCGAGTCGCCGAAGATCAGCGGGAACCAGTTGTCCTGAAAACGCGCGCCAAAGCCGCGGCTCAAGCGCCACTCTTCCAGGATCACGCCGCGCTCGAGCTCCACTTCGTCCGGCGCGAACGTGATGGCGAAGGCCCAGTCGCTGAGAATCTGGAA
>JAPOXB010000215.1 GCA_026707335.1 Chloroflexota bacterium | reverse complement strand
AGCTGTCGCTGAGCATCACGCCGTGGCTGATCCGCAGCGCCGGCCGCACGATCCTGGTCGATACGGGCATGGGCGGTCGGCCCGTCGAGGCGCCGCTGGGCGTCGAGCCGGCGCTACCGTCGCTGCTGGCCGAGGCGGGCGTCCCGCCGGAGGAGATCGACGTCGTCGCCTTCACGCACCTGCACTTCGACCACACCGGCTGGAACACGGTCGACCGCGACGGCGCGCCCACGCCGCTCTTCCCCAACGCGCGCCACGTGGCGCAGCAGGCCGAGTGGGACTATTGGGCGGCCGGCGCGACGGGGGCCGAGCCCGACCGCGCGCGCGGCCTCGACCCGATCACGGCTGCGGGGCTTTGGGATCTGGCCGACGGCGAACGGGCGCTGACGCCCGAGGTGGTCGCCGTCCCGACGCCTGGGCACACGCCGGGCCACGTCTCGCTGATGGTGTCGAGCGCGGGGGAGTCGGCGCTGCTGATCGGCGACGCGGCCCACTCGCCGGTGCAGGTGGCCCAGCCCGACTGGTGCATCTCCGCCGACGTCGACATGCCGCTGGCGCGCCGCACGCGGCGGGGGCTGTGGGATCGATCGCTGGCGGAGGGCCTGCTGCTGGCGACGAACCACTTCCCCTTCCCCGGCCTGGGCCGGGTCGTCGAGGAGGGCGGCGTGCGCCGCTGGGCGGCGGCGGGGGACTAACGCTCGGCGAGGACGGTGATCGTCAGGCTGTAGGCGCCCGTTTCCCCGCCCCAGCCCGCGACGGCGAGGTAGTAGTCGCCCGGCGCCGGCGCTTGCCACTCGATGCGCGACGCCGTCGAGTCGTCGTAGTCGTCGTTGTAGTCGAGTTGCGACCCGTCCGCGTCGTACAGCGTCAACTCGGAATCGGCCAGCGTCTGCAGGTCCACGTCGATGCGGTAGAGCACGTCCTCCTCGGCCTCGAACACGAACACGTCGACGTCGGCCGCGTTGTGCAACTCGCCCACGACCGACCCACCGACCACCGCCGATGTCGCGTCCGTATCCGGCGGGAGTTGGTCGCCGTGGTCGTCGACGTTCGCCATCGGCGTGATGGTCAGGGTGTAGGAGCCCGTTCCCCCCCAGCCCTCGACCGCCACGTAGTAGTTCCCAGCGGCGGGCGCTTCCCACTCGATGCGCGACGCCAGGGTGTCGTCATAGTCGTCGTTGTAGGCCAGCTCCCACCAGTCGGCGTCGAGCAGCCTCAAGATGGAGTCGTCCAGGGTGCCGAGACCCGCGTCGATGCGGTAGAACGCGCCCTCCTGCGCCTCGAAGACGAACATGTCGATGTCGCCGCCGTGTTCCAGCACACCCTCGACCGGCGCGCCGACCGCCGCCGGCGTGGCGCCCACCGGCGCGTCGGCGTGGTCGTCGTCGCCCAGCGTCTCGCCGCCGCCGAAGTCCCCATCGATCAGCAGTCCCTCCGGGACGCAAGTGAACAGCTCACCCAAAAAGTCGAAGAGCGCATCCGCATCCTCCGCCGCGTCCTCGCTGAACAGCGCGCTCAACTCGCCGCCGGCCACCAACTCCAGCAGACAGGCCCTCTCCTCCTCGCTCAGATCGTCGTACGCCACGCCCGACTCTTCGAGCATCGCGCCGAGCGCCGCCTCCGGGATACAACTGAACAGCCCCTCCAGGAGCGCGCCGAACACCGCCGGGTCGTCCGCGGCCATCGGCCCGTCCTCATCGTCGCCGGTCAGCAGCCCCAGCAGGCAGGATCGCTCGTCCTCGCTCAGGTCGTCGTACTCCACGCCCGACCCTTCGAGCAGGTAGCGGAGCATGACATCCGTCAGGCAGCCCATCATGCCCGCGGCGAAGTCGACCGACGCGGCATCGTCGGCAGCCGCGGTGACGACTGCAACGACATCGGCGTCGGCGACCAGCGCTCGCAGGCAGGAGCGCTCGTCGGCGCCGAGCGGGCCCGCGTTCTGTTCGATCCCCGCGACGGTGACCGCGAAGAACACGGCTTCGGCGGTGTCATCGGGGAGGCAGGAGAGCAGATCGGCCTGCCACGGCTCACTGTCGGTCCCGGACAAGATCCGCTCGCTCAGCGCCGACGCCAGCCGGTCGTCGCCCAGGGCGTCGCGGATGCACGACTGCTCGTCGGGCGTGAAGCCGTCGAAGAGGTCCTGCCAGGTGGTAGCGCTGCCGACGCTGATCTCCAGCGCTTCGCCCGACGGCTGCGCTTGGGCAGCGGGGCTCTCCTCGGCGTCGTCGGCAACGTCGGCTGAGGCTGGCGCGTCCTCTTCCGGGGCTTCGGGCTCGGGCTCGTCGGCCTGGGCGGCCACGGCGGGCTCATCGGCCTCGGCCGGCTCGTCCGCCTCGGGGGCCGCGGCCTCCGGCTCGTCGGCCGCGGCGGCCGCGGCGGCCGGGGCGGGCTCGGGCGTCTCGGGAGGCTCGGGCTCGGAATCGCCCGAGCAGGCGGCCAGCGCGACCGCCATCGCCATCACGATGAGCACCGCGAGCCAGCGTCGGGAGATGAGGTGCGTGGTCATGTCGGTGGCTCCCTCGCGATCAGGTACGGCGGTGCGTCCTCTAAAGGATTACACAGGGTGGCGGTGATGGGGGGCGGGAAGGAAGCGTTCCTTTCGCCGTGATGCGCCATGTAGTCAGCTCCCCAGCCTGCCCCTGCCCCACCCCTACTTCGACTCGCACAACTCCGGGACGTACGCGGCGATGTCGATGTAGCGGTCGGCGACCTCGCGGATGTCCTTCGAGGTGCTGTGGCCGAAGGCCACCACCTCGACGCGCACGCCGCGCGCGCTGACGATCTCCACCAGCCGGCGGAAGTCGCCGTCGCCGGAGATCAGCGCGATGACGTCGAGGCGGTCGGCCATGGTGAGGATGTCGATCGCCAGTTCGACGTCGAAGTTGGCCTTCACGCTGCCGCCCGAGAAGCGCTTCAGCGGCTTGGTGACGATGCGGTAGTCCTTGTCGAGGAAGGGCAGCACGAAGCGCTCCATCTCGCGGCGCGCCTCGGGGTCGTCGGAGATGGGCGCGTAGGCGATGGAGCGCACCAGGGTGCGCCCCTGCCCCAGGAAGGCCTGCACCTTCTCCCAATCGACCGTGACGCCCGAGCGCTCGGCCGCGTAGAGGATGTTGGGCACGTCGACGAAGAGGGCCATGCGCGGCTTGATGCCCACCTCGCCCGAGGCGCTGGGGCCGCCCTGCGCGGCGACGAGCGACTGCAGGAGGCGGGTCTGCTGCTCCAGCAGGTTGGTCTGGCGCTGCACGAGGGCGACGAAGCCGGCCTCGGTCGAGAGGTCGGGCTCGGGGTCGGACGCGGGAACCGGCGCCGCGGGCGCGGTTTTGGCGGCGCGCTTGCGGGCGGGGG
>JAPOXB010000048.1:22187-38141 GCA_026707335.1 Chloroflexota bacterium | reverse complement strand
GGCGCCCGCTTCCCCATCGACCAACGCCGGGTATCTCACCATCGTCGCACCTCGAATCGTCTAGTCGTCCCAGCCCGCCGCCTTGGCGATGGAGCGGGCGAACCTGACTGCGGGCGCTGGATCCCCCTCACCCTAACCCTCTCCCCAGGCAGAGGGGATCGGAGTCCCCCCTCTCCATTGCTCTGCAATGGAGAGGGGGTTCGGGGATGAGGTCACGGCCGCCGCCGTCGAGCGAGACGCCGCCCCGGCTGTATGCTGCGCGCCAGGAGGACCGGCATGGAGATCGACAGCCGCGCCCTGCGCAACGCGCTCGGCCGCTTCCCCACGGGCGTCAGCGTCGTCACTTCGGGCGCGCCGGGCATGGAGTACGGCATGACCTGCCAGTCCTTCACGTCGCTCTCGCTCGACCCGCCGCTGGTGCTGGTCTGCGTCGCCAACGGGGCCGGCATCCTGCCCATGCTCGAAGAGACGGGCGCCTTCACGGTCAACATCCTCAGCGCCGCCCAGGAGTCGCTCTCGGGCTTCTTCGCGAGCAGCAGCCGGCCGCCGCCGCCGCATCAGTTCGACGACGTGCCGCATCAGCCCGGCGCGACCGGCACGGCCCGCATCGCCGGCGCGACCACGGTCTTCGACTGCCGCCTGCACGCGCTGCTCGACGGTGGCGACCACCGCATCGTCGTGGGCGAGGTCGCGGCCTTCGAGCACACCGGCGACGACCCGCCCATCCTCTTCTTCGAGGGCGCCTACCGGACGCTGGCGCCCGCCGGGGGCGACGCCTAGTGCCCGATCGCTCGCCGGAGCCCGCGCGCGGCGACTCCGTCCACCTGCTCTGGCACGACCCGCCCGTCGCGGCGGGCGACTACGCGCCGGCGATCTGGGTGCCGTTGACCCGGCTGCTGGCCGCGCACCGGCGCGTGCTCGCGATGACGCGGCGCCTGCCCGCCGAGGCCTGGGAGGCGCCCAGCGCGATCGACGGCTGGTCCCGCCGCGACGCGCTGGCCCACGTGGCGTCGCATGGGGAGCAACACCACCGGCCGCTTGCCGCGGCGCTGGCGGGCGCGCCGCTGACGGAGTGGCGGCCGGACCCGCGCGACGCCGCGATCGACACCGACGCCTGGAACCGGCGCGCCGTCGCCGCGCGGCGCGATTGGTCCATCGCCCGGCTGGCAGGGGAGCTGGAGGAAAACCTGACCGAATCGCTGCGCCTCTGGGCCGCGATCGAGGCGGGGCAGCTGCTGCTGCCGTACGGCCTCGCGCCCAACCTGCTGGCCGGCGTCGAGGCGCACGCGGCCCACCTCGACGGGCACGCCGACGAGATCGTCAACGGGCCGCAGATGCTGCGCTGAGGGCGGTCAGGACCGCGGCGGGCCGACGGCGGCGCGATGCAGCCGCTCGGCCAACTCGACGGCGACCCGGTCGGCGACGGCGAGCGCCGCGCTGTCGAGCATGGCCGCCGCCGCGCGGCCGAGGACCAGTTGCGCCAGGCCGCGCTTGGGCCGCAGCACCGCCGTCTTGGGATCGATGCCGGCCCGCGCCGCCACCCACTCCACCGCGTCGTCCAGGCTGCCCACCTCGTCGATCAGGCCCACCTCGCGGGCCTTCGCGCCGAGGAAAACCTCCCCGGTGGCGATGGCGTCGATCTGCTCGGCGCTGAGCTGGGGGCGGCCCTCCCGCACGATCTCGACGAAGCGGGTGTAGATCTCGTCGAGGAACTGCTGCTCGCGGGCCTGCTCCTCCGCCGTCGCGGCGCGGAAGATCGAGCCCATGTCCTTGTAGTCGCCCGTCTTCGCGACCCGCATCTCGACGCCCAGCTTGGCCAGCAGATCCTCGACCATGGGGCGCAGCGAGATCACCCCGATCGACCCGACCACGGCGCTGGGCAGCGCGAAGATGCGCTCGCCCGCGCAGGCGACCATGTAGCTGCCCGACGCGCCCACGCCGCGCACGGCCGCGACCAGCGGCTTGCGCCGCGCCAGCGCCCGCGCCGCCAGGTAGATGTCCTCCGACGCGTAGGGGCTGCCGCCGGGGGAGTCGATGTCGAGCACGACGGCCTTGTAGCGCGCGTTCTCGCGCACGGCGCGCAGCAGGTGGGTGAACTCGCGGGCGTGCAGCTTGACGCCGATCACGCCGCTCAGCTCGATCACGGCCACGCGCGGCGGCAGGTAGGTGTTCAGGTCCATCGCGGCCCTCCTTGGCTGGCTGGGTTGGGGGTAGCCAGGCTGGGGCTCCATCTTCGCGGGCCGCCCCAGGGGAGGCAATCGCCCGCGCGCGGCCCGCCGGGCGCCCCCCCACCGGATTGATCCTGATCCCGGCGGGCGGCATCCTAGTGCGCGACGGTCGAGTCGGTGGAAGGAGGGCGCCCGTGGCCGAAGTCGAGGTCTGTCCGCTGGACGAATTGCCGCCCGGCGCCGTGACGGCGGCGGAGATCGACGGCGCGCGCGCCTGCGTCGCGAACGTGCACGGCGAGGTCTTCGCCGTCGCGGATTCCTGCCCGCACCTGTTCGCCAACCTCTCGGCCGGCGAGCTGAACGGCGCGAACATCGTCTGCCCCTGGCACGGCTCCGAGTTCGACATGCGCACCGGCGCGACCAAGCGCTGGCTGCCCGACGGCATCTGGCACATCCTCAGCCGCACGATGCCGCCGCTGCCGTCGTTCCTGGAGGAGAAGCTCAAGCCGTCGCGCATCCGCACCTTCCGCACCTGCGTCGTCGACGGCGTGGTGCGGGTCTCGGACGAGTAGGCGGCGCGTCGAACCTCACCCCCTTACGACCGCCCGAACCTCACCCCCTAACCCCCTCTCCATTGCTCTGCAATGGAGAGGGGGAGCCGGAGGGGAATGGGGCGGGAGGCGCGGAGCGAGCCGGGCGATCTTCGGCTTGCTGCTCAGTCCCGCCGGACGGCGTTCATGAAGGCCGCATCGAGTTCGACGCGCTCGTCCGCTTCGTGCCACAACTCGCGGGAGTAGCTCCCTCGCGGGCCGTGCAGCAGCCAGAAGGAGACGCCCTCCTGCTTGGCGACCTTCAGCGCCGGATGGAAGTCCCCGTCGCCGGCCAGGAGCGCCATGTGCGTGATCTGCTGCTTGGCGCTGAGCAGCGCGATATCGAGCCCCAATAGCAGGTCGACACGCTTCTGCTGGAAGATCGGACGTCCATCCTCGGCCTCGCCCGTCTTCTGGAGGCGGCCTTCGCGCAACTCGAAGCGGGGCAGGTAGCCGACGGCGTCGCGGAACCGCTGGTAGCCGGACAAGCGTCTGCGGTCCTCGGCGGTCGGGGGGTCGTCCTGGTAAGGAGGGCAGGTGTAGTAGTAGGTCCGCAAGTGCTCCAGCGGTCCCGCCGATCCCTGCCCGATCCTCCGCTGGATCTCGGCGCCGAGCTTCTGATAGTCGACCCGCAGGCCGTCGAAGTGCTGTCTGCAGATGGCGTCGATGTAGCCGCCATCGATGAAGACCGCGAGGGTCGGCACTCGCGCCTCCGATGCGAAGAAAAAGGCCGGCGCCTCAGTGAAGCGCCGGCCACGATGCTCGGCCAACATCCTGCTGCGAACGCTGGCGCAGATACTGCAGCGAAGCTATCCCTGGAGGGGACGCACGTCAAGGGGTCGGCGAGTTCGGTTCACCCCCGAGCCGGGACAGCCGGGCCGGGGGCGACGCGTGTGAGGTCGCGCGCCTAGTTGCGCGGCAGGCCGAGGCCGCGGGTGGCGATGATGTTGCGCTGAATCTCCGACGTCCCGGCGGCGATGCTGTAGGAGGTGATGCCCATGTACGCCTCGGGCATCGCGCCCCAGAAGGGCGGGTCGCCGGCCGAGCCGGGGCGCAGCTGCCCCGTCAGGCCGATCATGTTGACGCCCATGCGCGTGATCGCGGCCTGGACCTCGGAGCCGAAGACCTTCGACATCGACGCCTCGTAATTCGGCACCTGCCCCTGCGATTGCAGCCAGGTCACCCGGTAGGCCAGCAGCCGCGAGGCCTCCGACGCGATCCAGAGGTCGGCCAGTTGGCCGCGGATGCGGGGGGTGCGCAGGGCGTCGTGGGCGCGGATGTAGGCCGCCATCTCCTCGAGCACGCGGCCGCCCCAGGCGATGCGGGAGATGCCGCTGCGCTCGTAGTCGAGCGTCGTCGTCGCGACGTACCAGCCGCGGTTCTCCTCGCCCACCACGTTCGAGCGCGGCACGCGCACGTCCTCCAGGAAGATCTCGTTGAAGGCGTGCGAGCCCAGCATGTTGACCAGCGGCCGCACGGTCACGCCGGGGCTCTTCATGTCCATCAGCAGGTAGGTGATGCCGCGGTGCTTGGGCGCGTCGGGGTCGGTGCGCACGAGCAGCATGCACCAGTCGGCGTGATGGGCGCCGCTGGTCCAGATCTTCTGCCCGTTGACGACGTAGTCGTCCCCGTCGAGCACGGCCCGCGTCTGCAGCGAGGCGAGGTCGGAGCCCGAGCCGGGCTCGGAGAAGCCCTGGCACCAGACCTCCTCCCCCTCGGCGATGGCGGAGAGGTGCCGCTCCTTCTGCGCGTCGGTGCCGTGATGCATGATCGAGGGGCCGGCCATCTGCACGCCCATGCCGCCGCCCGGCGCCTTGAAGTAGCCCGACTCCTCGTTGAAGATCAGCTGCTGCATGGGGCTCGCGCCGAGGCCGCCGTACTCGGCCGGCCAGTGCAGCGTCAGCCAGCCGCGCTCGGCCAGCCGCTGCACGAAGCGCCGCCCGAAGGCCGCCTCGGCCTCGCCGACCTCGTCGCGGTCGTTCTGCATCCGCCAGTGGTCGGCGGGGAGCTCCGCCTCGAAGAAGGCGCGCACCTCGGCGCGGAAGGCCTCGTCCTCGGCGCTGAACCGGTACTCGACGGTCATCGGTCACTCCCTGCCCGGGCCCCGCGGCGGCCGTCGCGCCCTAGCGGCCCTGGAAGTTCGGCTCGCGCTTCTCCATGAAGGCGCGCGGGCCCTCCTTGGCGTCCTCGGTGCTGCGCGCGATGACCATGGCGTGCTCGGCCATCTCCAGCGCCTCGTGCGGGCCCGTCACCGCCGACCGGTACGCCAGCCGCTTGATCAACTGCACCGACACGGCCGGCATCTTCGCGATGCGGCCGGCGTACTCCATCGTCTCCGGGATCAGGTCGTCGTGCGGCACGACCTTCGACACGTAGCCCATCGCCAGCGCCTCGTCGGCCATGAAGAGGCGTCCGGTCCACATCAGTTCGAGCGCCGTGGCCATGCCGACGATGCGCGGCAGCCAGTAGGCCCCGCCGTCGCCGGGCACGAGGCCCATGCGCACGTAGGCCATGCCGAACTTCGCCCTATCGGAGGCGATGCGGATGTCGGCCATGGAGGCCATGTCCATGCCCGCGCCGACCGCCGCCCCGTTGACCGCCGCGATGTACGGCTTCTCGATGTTCTGCAGGATGCGCGGCACGGGCTGCACCGAGTTGCGCAAGCTGTTGCGGTTGTTGGCGGGCGCGTTGGGGTCGCCCAGGACGCCGCTGCCGCGCCCCTCCCGCGCGACGTTCGCGCCCGAGCAGAAGCCCCGCCCGGCGCCCGTCACGACGATCACGCGCACGCCGTCGTCGAGGTGCGCCTCCTGCAGCCGCTCCACCCACTGGCCCAGCAGGTCGTCGTCGAAGGCGTTGAGCTTCTCGGGCCGGTTGAGCGTCAGCGTCGCGATGTGATCCTGCACGTCGTAGAGGACGGCGTCGTCGCTCATGGGGTTGCGCCCCTCCCGTGGGCCGCGGGGTCCTCGCCGCCGGGCCGCCGCGGGGAGGATACCCGCTGCCCCGGACTGCCGATAGCGCACGGCCGGCGGGGCGTGTCAGTCGCCCGTGAGGCGGACGCGGTCGCCGACGGCCACGTCGTTCGCCGCGAACCAGCCCTGGGCAACCTCCAGCGCCCAGCGATACTCCTCGGCCGGCGCGACGATCGTCTCGTCGAGCGGCTGCAGGTCGCGGATCTCCTGGATGCGCCCGTCGGCCCCGATGAAGGCGATCGAGAGCGGCAGGCGCGTGTCGCGCATCCAGAAGCCCGTGCGTCGGTCGGCGGGGAAGAGGAACAGCATGCCCGCGTCGGGGGCCAGGCGCTCGCGGAACATCAGCCCGCGCGCACGGCGCTCCGGCGTGTCGGCCAGCTCGACGTCGATCGTCAGGCTCGACCCCGGCGGGCGCTCGATGGACAGCCGCGCCCGCGCGAAGAGCACGGCGCTGCGCCACTGCCAGTGCACGGCCTGGCGGGCGCGAATCCAGTAGGCCGCGCCGGTCTCCAGGCTGTGCAGCGAGGCCGGGGCGTCGCTGCCGATGAACGCGCCCACCCACGTCTGTTCGGCCGCCCGCCAGCGCCAGACCGACTGCACGCGGTCGCGCGCGTTGGTCAGGGCGTCGTCGACGGGCAGCGTCTCGCCGCCGTAGGCGACGTTGTTCCAGCCCGCCGCCAATTCCACCGACGTCGCCGCCTGCGCGCCCAGGCCGCCCGGCCGCACCGCCAGCAGCACGATGCCGATCGCGATCGCCAGGAGGAGCAGGCGGCGCAGCAGCTTGCGCCGTGTCGCCGGCCGGCGCCTGCGCGCATTCGGGTCGGGCGGTGTCATCGGGGCAGTGTACGGAGCGGCGGCAACTAGCCGGGCTTGCGCGCGCTGATCTGCGCCGAGTGCACGCCGTCGCGCCAGGCCGCGCCCAGCCTCAGCCGCACGTCCGCGAAACCGGCCGCGGCCAGCGCGCCGGCGAAGGCGTCGCGGTGCAGCGCCCCGGCGACGCACCCCGTCCACTCCGCCATCGACCGCGCCTCCTCCCGGCTCAGCGCGCGCGTGAGCACGAGGTCGCTGACGCGGAAGCGCCCGCCCGGCTTGAGCACCCGCCAGGCCTCGCGCAGGACGGCCTCCTTGTCGGTCGAGAGGTTGATCACGCAATTCGAGATGACGACGTCCACGCTGGCGTCCTCGACGGGCAGCGCCTCGATCTGCCCCTTGCGAAACTCGACGTTCGCCGCCCCGACGCGCTCCCTGTTGCGCGCGGCGAGGGCCAGCATCTCGTCGGTCATGTCGACGCCGATGACGCGCCCCTCGGGGCCGACCAGCTTGGCGGCCAGGAAGCAATCGATGCCGCCGCCGGAGCCGAGGTCGAGCACCGTTTCACCGCGCTCCAGCTCGGCGAGGGCGGTCGGGTCGCCGCAGCCCAGGGCGGCATCGGTGATGCTGGCCGGCAGATCGGCGGTGTCGGCCTGCCGGTAGAAGGCCGCCACGGCGCCGATCTGGTCCGGCGCGCAGCCGGCGTCGCCGCCGGCCGGGCCGCACCCGGAGGGGCCGCAGCAGGCGTCCTCGCCGGCGGCCGCGGGGGTGAGGTCGACGAGCGGCAGGTCGCGGGCGGGGTCGGGCAGCCGGAGCCCGGATGCGCCGCCCGACGCCTCCTCGACGCGGACCGCGGCGCGCGCGTAGCGCTCACGCACGGCTTCCCGGATCACGGCGGGATCGTGGGGCTGACTCTCCGACGGCGCCTGGCTCATGCGATGATCCTCTCGCTGCTGCGCGACTGTGATCCAGCCTAGCCCGCCGCGCGCCGGTCGATCTGACAAGCGCCGGCGCGCGCGCGCGCCGGCACGGGCCTAATCTGGAGCAAGGTATCGCCAGGCATCGGCGGGCGACGTCGGCGGAGGGGGTGTCGCGTGTCCCATGGCGTGCGGGTCGAGCGCAACCGCCTGCGGTTCGCGGCGGGGCACTTCGCCACCTTCGCGGACGAGCTGGAGCCGATCCACGGCCACAACTACGACGTCACGGTGGAGGTCGAGGGACCGCTCACGGAGGAGTCGTGGGTGATCGACTTCTCGCAGCTCAAGCGTCTGACGCGCGAGGTCTGCGCCACGCTCGACCACAAGTTCCTGCTCCAGATGCGGTCCCGCGCGCTGACCATCCACGACGACGGCACGCACTACACGGTGCAGTACGGGATGGAGCCCCCCTACCGACTGCCCAAGCGCGACGTCGCCGCCCTGCCCATCGACAACTCCACGGCCGAACGCCTGGCGGAGTACATCGCCGGGCGGCTGGCCGAAGCGCTGCCGCCCCCGCCCCCCGGCGACGGCGGACCGGCCGGGCTCACCCGCCTCAAGGTGATGGTCGAGGAGATGCCGGGGCAGTCGGCCTGGTTCGAGCGGGCGCTGGGCTAGCCCTCGATCGAGAGGCGACCCATGCAGGATCACCCCACCGATCGCCCCGTGCGCGTGCTGGTGATCTACGACTCTCGCGGCACGACGCGAGAGTTGGCGCAGGCCGTGCTGGCGGGCGTCGCCGATGTGCCCGGCGCGGAGCCCTGGGAGCGCCCGCTCGACGAGGCGCAGCAGGCCGACCTGCTCGACTGCGACGCCCTCATCCTGGGCTCGCCCAACTGGAGCGGGATCACGGGCAAGCTCAAGGACTGGCTCGACTACACCGGCGACCTCTGGGAGACGGGCGAGCTGGCGGGCAAGGTCGGCGGCTGCTTCACGGCCGGCTGGTCGCGCTCGGGCGGCACCGAGGCGACGCTGCTGCAACTGCTGCACCTGCTGCTCGCGCACGGGATGGTCTTCGTCGGCCTGCCCTGGAGCGACGCCATGCGCGAGTCGGGCTCGTACTACGGCGCGACGGCGCATGGGGAGGTGCGCGACGTGGATCGCGCCCAGGCGCGGGCGCTGGGGCGCCGCGTGGCGGAAGTCGCGCTGCGCCTGCGCGGCGATCCGGCGGCCCCGTCGGGGACGGCCTAGCGTGCTCTCCTGGCCGGCCCGGCTGATCGACCAGGTCCTGCTCCGGCTCACGGTGCGCCAGGCGCAGTTGCGGCGCCGGACGCTCTGGCCCGACGCCGAGGCCCTGCGCCGCCTGCGCGCCGGCGACCCGCCCGCCGTGTCGCTGGCCGATCCAGGACCGCCCGCGTCGGTGACCTTCCTCGACGCCGACGGCCGGGGGCCGTTCGAATTCCCGTCGTCGCCGCCCTACGGGCTGCCGCACGACCGGACCGTGCAGGGGGAACTCTTCCCGGCGGCCGAGCCGTCGGGGGCGGCCGTGGTGATGTTCCCAGGGGCGTTCACCGGCCTCAATCCGGCGCTGGAGGAGCGCTTCTACCTGCGCGTCGCGCACGCCTTCGCCGGGGCGGGCGTGACGGCCGCCCTGCTGACGCCGCCGCTGCACAAGGACCGCGCCGCGCTGCGACCCGGCGGCGAACGCGAACGCAGCGGCCACGACCTCCTGCACGGCGACATCTTCACCCACATCCGCGCGATCGCCCAGGCCGCCCGCGACGTCCGCGCGACGATGAGCTGGCTGCAAGGCGAGCACCGGCACGTCGGGCTCTGGGGCGTCAGCCTGGGGGCGCTGGTGCACGGCCTGGTCCTGCTGCACGACCCGCGGCCGGCGTTCGTGGTGCTGGTGCAGCCGCCGGTGGGCCGTAAGCAGGTGTTCGACTCCCCGCTGCTCGAAGTGTGGACGCAGCAACTGCAGGACAGCGGCGTCACCGCGGCCGACGTCGATGCCGCGTTCGCCGTGCTGGACCGCGGCGAGGCCCCGCGCGTCCCCGCCGAGCGCATCCTGATCCAGGCCGGGCTGCACGACCTCGTGGCGCGCCCGGAGGCCGTCGTGGAGCTGCGCGACCGCTGGGGCGACCCGCGCGTGAGCTGGTACGAGCACAGTCACACGTCGATCTTCATGGCCCGGCGGCGGCTCATCGCCGAGGCGCTGGACTTCGCCGCGCGGGCGCTGGCGGAGCGGCGGGAGAGGCCCCCTCACCCCAACCCTCTCCCCAGGGAGAGGGAGCCGGAAGTCCCTCTGCCTCCGCGAGAGGGCTAGGGTGAGGGTCCACCCGCCACCTCGACGCCGGCGCCCAGGCCCCGGCCGACGGCCCCGCGCAGCGCCGCGAATCCCCAGCGCCGCGCCGCCGAGACCAGCACGACTTCCTCCCCGCGATCGGCGCCCAGCGCGCGCCGCAACTCGGGCTCCAGCGCGGCCAGGGCGGCGGCCTCGTCCATCCCGGCGCCGCCGGCCGCCGGCAGCAGGCGGTCGATCTTGTTGAGCACCGTGATCCGCGGAGCGGCGTCGGCACGGCCCAGCAGCCCGAGGTCGGCCAGCGTCTCCTCGACGGTCTGGGCCTGCTCGGCGGCGTCGGGGTGCGTGATGTCGATCACGTGCAGCAGCACGTCGGCCTCCTGCAGCTCCTCCAGCGTCGCGCGGAAGGCGGCGATGAGCTGCGTCGGCAGCTTCTGGATGAAACCCACCGTGTCGGTCAGCAGGACGGCGCCGGCCGGCCCGAGCCCGTCGCCGGACGGGTCGCCGCCCGCGCCGATGGACCAGCGCCGCGTCGTCGGGTCGAGCGTCTCGAAGAGACGGTCGTGCGTGCGCACGCCCGCCCGCGTCAGCCCGTTGAGCAGCGTGCTCTTGCCCGCGTTGGTGTAGCCCACCAGCGCCACGACGGGCATCCCCGCCCGGCGGCGGCGCTGCTCCCGGCGATGGCGCCGCACCCGCTCGATGCGCTGCTTCAGCGTCTTGATCTGTGCGCGGATCAGACGGCGGTCGGTCTCCAGCTGCGTCTCGCCGGGGCCGCGCAGGCCGATCGCCCCCTCCATCCGCTCGAGGTGCGACCACTGCCCGGCCAGACGCGGCAGCAGGTATTCGTGCTGCGCCAGCGCGACCTGCAGGGCGCCCTCGGTCGTGCGGGCGCGCTGCGCGAAGATGTCGAGGATCAGCGCCGTGCGATCGATCACCTTGACGTCGAGCGCCGCCTCCAGCGCGCGCTGCTGGGCCGGCGTCAACTCGTCGTCGAAGATGACCACGCTCGCCTCGCGGTCGCGGCGCGACTCGGCGATCGCGGCCAGCTTGCCCTTGCCCACGTAGCTGTGCGGGTCGGGGTGCTTGAGGCGCTGCACGACGCGCTCCACCGGCGTCGCGCCGGCCGTCTCGGCCAGCATGGCGAGCTCGGCGAGGGACGCATCGACGTCCCAGTGCTCCGCGTGCGCCCAATCGACCGCGACCAGGATCGCGCGCTCGTCGCGGGGCACGGTGGGGTTGGCGTGCGTGCGGGCGCGGCGGCCGGACGGCTTGCGGGCGGTCTTGGGAATCGGCGGCTCCCGGCAGGTCGCGGGGCGATCGTCGCCCGGCGTGGAGGCGAGTGTAGCCGTGCGTGCGGCCGGGCGGGTATCGCGGCGGCCGACCTCACCCCCTGTCCCCCTCTCCATTGCTCTGCAATGGAGAGGGGGTTAGAGGGTCAGGTTCTAGCCGCCCGCCAGCGCGGCGATGCGGCGCGCGCCCTCGTCGATCTGGTCGTCGGGGATGGTCAGCGAGAGCCGCACGTAGCCCTCGCCGCACTCGCCGTAGCCCCGCCCCGGCGTCACGACGACCGCCTGCTCCTCCAGCAGCCGCGTGGCGAAGTCGGCGCTGGTCATGCCCTCGGGCACGCGCGCCCAGACGTACAGGCTGGCCTTGGGCGCGCGCACGCGCAGCCCGATGCGCTGCAGCGCCTCGACGACGCGATCGCGGCGGCGCTGTAGGGCGGCGTTGTTGCGCCCGATCAGGCCCTGGTCCCCCTCCAGCGCCGCGATCGCCATGCGCTGGATCGCCTGCGGGATGCCGCTGTCGATGTTCGACTTGACCCGCATCAGGGCGTTCACCACGTCCGGGTTGCCCGCCACCCAGGCGATGCGCCAGCCGGTCATGTTGAAGGTCTTGCTGAACGAGAAGAACTCCACGCCGACGTCGCGGGCGCCCGCGGCCTGCAGAAAGGCGGGCGGCACGTAGCCGTCGTAGGCGACGTCGCTGTAGGCGTTGTCGTGGCAGACGACGAGGTCGTGCCGCTTGGCGAAGGCCACCGTCTCGGCGAAGAACTCCGGGGGCGCCGTCGCGCCGGTCGGGTTGTTGGGGTAGTTGATCCAGAGGACGCGGGAGCGCGCCAGCACGTCGTCGGGGACGAGGGAGTAGTCGGGCAGCCAGTCGTTCTCCTCGCTCAGCGGCAGCCGGTGCGACTCGCCGCCGGCGAACATCGTGCCGATCTCGTACACCGGGTAGCCGGGGTCGGGCACGAGCGCCACGCCGCCCGGCTCGATGAAGCACAGTGCGATGTGCGCGATGCCCTCCTTCGCGCCGATCAGCGGCAGGATCTCCGTCTCGGGGTCGAACGTCAGCCCGAAGCGGCCCTGCATCCAGACGCCGATCGCGCGGCGCAACTCGGGCAGGCCCTCCGACTCGGGGTAGCGATGGTTGGCCGGGTCGTCGGCGGCGCTGTGCAGCGCCTCCAGGATCGGCCCCGGCGTGGGCAGATCGGGGTCGCCGATGCCGAACGTGATGACGTCGATGCCCTGTGCCCGCTTCTCCGCGATCTTGCGGCTGATCTCGACGAAGAGGTAGGCGGGCAGATCCTCGACGCGTTTGGCGACACGCATGCGCGCCTCCTCCGATCCCCTGTGCACTCCGCGCGCGGACGCCCGCGGCGGGCGGCTAGAACCGCCCGAAGATCTTGCCGACCTTGATGTACGTCGGGCGCTTCTTCACCGCCGCGTAGGCCGCCTCCGGGTCGAGGATGCGCAGGTACTGCAGGCCGTCGCCGCTGTGCTTGAAGCCGAACGACTTGAGCAGCGGGTCGCCGGCCATGTCCGCCGCGACGCGGATCGTCAGCGCGCGGCGGTCGGCCGCCTTGCCCTCCTCCATGGTGGCGCGCAGCAGCGCGGTCGTGGCCGCTTCGCCGCCCGCCTCGTTGACGAGGAGCTCCTCCGCCATCAGCCCGCGGCGCTCCGCGTCGACCAGACGGATGTACCCCACGACCGCCCCCTCCCGCTCCGCGACCAGCACCGACCGCGCGCTCTCGATGAAGCCGTCGGGCAGCGGCGGCGCCAGCGCGTCGTCGCCGGCGACCTCGGCCTCGACCTCGCCGATCGCGTCGGCGTCGCCGGGGACGGCGGAGCGCACGCCGACGCCGTCGGGCGCGTCGGGCAGCTCCTGATCGCGCATGTCGCGGGCGCGCATGAGCATGAAGGGCAGCGGGTCGCGGAAGTAGGCCCCGACGATCGAGTGGTCCACGTGATGCCGGTTGGGGAAGTCGTCGAACTCCAGCGCCAGCACCTTGCAATCGGTGTGCTTGCCGGCCAGCTCGGCGATGTCCGTCACGAGGTCGCGCAGGTTGGCCTGCAGCGGCCCCAGCCGTTCGAACTCGTAGAACAGCTTCAGATGGCGGCCGTAGGGGATGCCCAGCAGGTAGCCGTCCTGGCACTGCGTGCTCAGGAAGCGGGGCAACTTGAGCATCGCGGCGTAGTCGGCCGTCGGCTGGTTGCGCAATACGCGCGGCGTCTCCGAGATCGACTGGTGCAGGTCGCTGACGAGCCCCCTGGCGCGGTCCTGGTCGAAAGCGGCGTAATCCGGAGTAACCATCAGCGATCCCGATCCGTTGGTTGCCAACTGCCGGCGAAGACGTATTCGGCCGGCCCTTCCAGGAAGACCGCGCTCCGCCCTTCGGCGTCGCCGGCCCACTCGATGCGCAAGTCGCCGCCGGGCAGGCCGACCGTCGCGACGGCCTCCGCCCGGCCGTGCAGCCGCGCCGCGACGAGCGCCGCGCAGGCGCCCGTGCCGCAGCCCAGCGTCTCCCCCGCGCCCCGCTCCCACACCCGCATGCGCAGGTGGTTGGGGGCGAGCACGTTGACGATCTCAAAGTTCACGCGCCGGGGGAAGTGCGCGTCGTGCTCGACGAGCGGTCCCACGCGCGACAGCGGGTACTGCTCGACCGGGGTCTCCGTGAAGTGGACGGCGTGCGGGTTGCCGATGGAGACGCACGTCACCGTGACGTCCTCCCCGCCGACGCGCAGCGCCAGGTCGCGGACCGGACCGGCGTCATCGTGGGCCGGACCCGGAGTCACCGGAACGTCAGCCGGACGCAGGATCGGCGCGCCCATGTCGATGCGCACCCGCTCCACCGCGCCGTTCGCGCCCGCGAAGCTGGTGCGCAGGACGCCCGCGCCGGTCTCGACGTCGAGCCGTCCGCCGGGGGCGGCGACGCCGCCGCGCTCGACCGCGTACTTGACGAAGGTGCGCAGGCCGTTGCCGCACATCTCCGCCTCGGAGCCGTCGGGGTTGTACATCACCATCCGCACCGGCGCGCGCTGCGACTCCTGCATCACCAGCAGGCCGTCGGAGCCGATGCCGAAGTGGCGGTCGCAGAGGCCGGGCGCGAGCGCGGCCCAATCGGCCTGCGTCCCACGGCCGTCGACGAGCACGAAGTCGTTGCCCGTGCCCTGCACCTTGAGGAAGTCGATCCGGCCGGGGGCCGTCGCTTGCGCCGTCATGCCCCGATTGTAGGCAGCCCGGCCGCTTGAGGCCCGGCCGCCTGCGACGGCCGCGTAACAGTCGCGGCGGCCTCCAGGGCCGCAGCGGCGGTCGGCGCCCAGTGGATGCGGGCGTCGCCGGCGCGGAACCAGGCCCGCTGACGGCGCGCCAAGCGGCGCGTGGCCTGCTGCGTGGCGGCGACGGCGGCGGCCCGGTCGCACTCGCCCGCCAGATGTGCGACCACCTCCCGGTAGCCGATGCTGCCCAGCCCCGGCGCGTCCGGGGGCAGGCCGTCGCGCAGCAGCGCCGCCGTCTCCGCGACCAAGCCCGCCTCGAACATCGCCTCGACCCGCCGGTCGATGCGAGCGTCCAGCTCCGCGGGGTCCACTTCCGGCGCGACGATCACGGCGTCGATCGGGTCGCGGGCCGCCCACCAGTCGGAGATCGGCCGCCCGGTCCGCCGTTCCACCTCCAGCGCGCGGACCACGCGGCGCACGTTGGTCGGCAGGATCGCATCGGCGGCGGCGGGGTCGACGCGGCGCAGTTCCGCGTGCAGGGCGGCGGCGCCGTCGCGGTGGGCGCGCGCCGCCAACTCGGCCCGCCGGGCCGGATCGGGCGCGACCTCGGGCACGTCCCAGCCCTCCAGCAGCGCCCAGACGTACTGCCCCGTCCCGCCGGCGAGGATCGGCCGGCGCCCGCGAGCCCGCACGCCGGCGAGCGCCGCCCGCGCCTCGCGCAGGAAGCGGGCGAGGTGGTAGCGCTCGCGCGGGTCGACGTGGTCCACGCAGTGGTGCCGCACGGCGGTCCGATCGGCCGCGGCCGGCTTGCCCGTCCCGATGTCGAGGCCGCGGTAGACCTGCCGGCTGTCGGCCCCGATCACCTCGCCGTCGAAGCGGGCGGCCAGTCCCAGCGCCCAGGACGTCTTGCCGGAGGCCGTCGGCCCGACGACGGCCAGCAGCGGCGGCCCAGCCGGCGGCGAGCCCGCGGGCATCGCGTCCCGCTCCCTCACGCCCCCGCGATGGCCCGCGTGATCGCGAGGAAGGCCTCCGCGTCGAGCGACGCCCCCCCGACCAGCGCGCCGTCGATGTCGGGCTGGGCGGCGAAGTCGCCCGCGTTGGCGGGCTTGACTGAACCCCCGTAGAGGATGCGGCATCCGTCGGCCACGGCGTCGCCGGCTTGCCCGCGCACGAGCTCGCGGATCTGCGCGGCGGCCTCCTGCGCCTGCTCGGTCGTGGCCGCGCGCCCGCTGCCGATCGCCCAGACCGGCTCGTAGGCGATGACGAAGTCCTCCGGCAGGTCAACCCCCTCCAGCGCCTGGCCCACCTGCCGCGTGAGCACGGCCGCCGTGCGGCCGGCGTCGCGCTCCTCGACGGTCTCGCCGACGCAGAGGATGGGCCGCAGCCCGTGCGACAGCGCCGCGACGAGCTTGGCCCGCAGGGCGCCGTCGTCCTCGCAGAAGTACTGCCGCCGCTCGGAGTGGCCCAGGATGACCCAGTCGGCCTGTTCGGCCACTTGCGCGGGGCTGACCTCGCCGGTGAAGGCGCCCTCGTCGCGAGAGTGCATGTTCTGCCCCGCCACCCCCACGCCGCCCTCGCCGGTGCGCGCGAAATGCCCGCGTACCCGTCCGAGTTGCAGGAACCCGGGCGCGAGCACCACCTGCACTCCCACGACCCGGTCGATCCCGCCCGCCAGGAGCGCGCGGCACAGATCGCCGGCCGCCGC